>JAQGOE010000015.1 GCA_028293725.1 Gammaproteobacteria bacterium
GACCCGCAGGTGCTCGCCGCGCAGGTGCATCGCATGCTGGCCGACCCGAAGTCGCTCACCCTGTCGACGAACTTCGCGTTCCAATGGCTCGGCCTCGACCGGTTGGCCGAGATTCAGCCGGACCCGAATCTCTTCCCGTATGCCGGCGACCCGCGCGAGGACTACCGCACGGAGATGAAGCTGTTTGTAGACAGCATTTTCCGCGAAGACCACAACGTTATGGACTTGTTGACCGCGAACTACACCTACGTGAATGAGCGGCTCGCTCTCGACTACGGCATCAACAATGTGCGTGGCGACCAGTTCCGGCGTGTTGTTCTGCAGGACTCGAATCGCTTCGGACTGTTGGGTAAGGGCGGAGTGTTGATGGCGACCGCTTACCCGAACCGTACGGCGCCGGTACTGCGCGGCGCGTGGATTCTGGAGCGGGTGACCGGTACGCCGCCGTCGCCGCCACCGCCGGCCGTGCCTTCTTTGAAGGAGAACAAGAACGGCGAGACGCCGCACACCGTGCGTGAGTTGATGGCGCTTCACCGGGACAAGCCGGCGTGCTTCGCCTGCCACGGTGTGTTGGATCCGCTCGGCTTCGCGCTCGAGAATTTCGACGCGGTGGGCGAGTGGCGTACCAAGGACCGTATCGCCGGCACCACTATCGACGCCTCGGGCGTCCTGCCGGACGGCACGAAGATCAATGGACCGACCGATCTGAGGAACGCGCTGGCATCGAATCCGAACCAGTTCGTACAGACCCTGACCGAGAAGCTGATGACCTACGCGACGGGTCGCGCGGTCGATTACCACGATATGCCGACGATTCGCGCGATCGTGCGCGACAGCGCGCACGACGACTATCGGTTCTCGACGATAGTGATGCGGATCGTCAACAGTGACCAGTTCCAGAAGCGCACGCCCGCGAATGACGCGATTGCGCACAAGACGCAGACTGCCCAGGCGCAGTAGCAGTAGGGTGCGACGCGTGCGTCGCACGGGGCAGCCCGCGAGGGATGACCCCGGATACGAGATGCAGGCAGAGCCTGCGTGAGTGGAGATGAGCATGCATTTCATTACCAAGAAACATCTATCCCGTCGCACAGTCCTGCGGGGGATGGGCGTATCGATCGCTCTGCCGCTGCTGGATGCCATGATCCCCGCAGGGACCGCGCTCGCTAACACTGCCGCGTCGCCGAATCCGCGCATGGGTTTCATCTACTTCCCGCACGGGGCGATCATGAATCGCTGGGCGCCGGCGCAGACGGGTAAGGATTTCGAGATCACCCAGATCCTGAAGCCCCTCGAGCCTTACAAAGACCAGATGACGATCGTCAGCGGCCTGCGTAACAAGGCGGGTGAGAGCCCTGCACCGCACGCCATCATTGCGGGTACCTGGTTGGGCTGTGTGGCACCGGCTGTTAGTCAGTCGCCGAAGGCGGGAACCTCGGCCGACCAGATCGCCGCTCAGCACATCGGGCAGGACACGACGCTGCCGTCATTGGAACTGGCAGGTGAAGACGGCGGTGGCGCGTGCGATCCGGGTTACGGCTGCGCGTATTCGGGCACGATTGCGTTTCGTACACCCACTCAGCCTCTGCCGATGGAGCACAATCCGCGCAAGGTATTCTTTCGCCTGTTCGGGCAGGGTGACACCGCCGAGGAGCGTCATGCCATCGTCAACGAGACGCAAAGCGTTCTCGATTCGGCGAAGGACAGCGCGGCGGACTTGCAGCGCGATCTGGGGCCGGCCGACCGCGCGATGTTGAGCGACTATCTAGACTCGGTTCGCGAGATCGAGCGTCGCGTGCAGAAGCAGAAGGAAAAGGAGACCGCCGGCATCAAGTTGCCGAACGCTCCCGCCGGGATCAACCAGGACTTCGGCAAGCAACTCGATACGATGTTTGAGATGATCGCACTCGCGTATCAGGCGAACGTGACTCGGGTGACGACCTTCATGATGGCGAAGGAAGTCAGCATGCGGACGTACAACCAGATTGGCGTGCCGGATGCCTTCCATCCGCTGTCGCATCACCAGAATGATCCCGCGAAGCTCGATAAGCTCGCGAAGATCCAGACGTACCACTCGGAGGCGTTCGCCCGGTTTATCAAACGCCTCGCGACGACGCCAGATGGCGATGGCTCGCTGCTGGATCATTCGATCCTGCTCTACGGCAGCAACATGAGCAACAGCGATATGCACAACAACGATCCGCTGCCGTCGGCGGTACTCGGGCGCGGGTATGGAAAGATCAAGGGCGGGCAGCACCTGCACTTTCCGCAGGACACGCCGCACGCGAATTTGCTTCTCACGTTGCTCGTTCGTGCCGGAATCCCGGTCGACAAGCATGGCAACAGCACGGGTCTGCTGACCGAGGTCTAAGATGAGGCTTCGTATGAGGGGGACGGGCAAACACTCGAGCGCTGCGGCTCGCGTAGGCGCGGTCGCGTTCATTGCGACAATGCTGGGTTCGGGCGCTGTTTGGGCCGACGATTCTTTGGTCGACGTCGTGCAGGCGAAGAACCATGACGCCGCGGTGGCAATGATTGGGAAGGGCGCAGACGTTCATGCGCGCAGCGCCGATGGCACGACGGCGTTGCATTGGGCGATCTACAACGACGATGCGGATCTCGTTGCACGTCTCATCAAGGCGGGAGCGGACGTTTCCGTCACAAACGATTACGGCGCTAACCCCTTGCGTCAGGCTGCTGTTGTGGCCGATCCGGCCGTTATCAAGGCACTCATCAAGGCGGGCGCGGACGTTAACGCACCGAACGCCGAGGGCGAAACGCCACTCATGATCGTGGCGCGCACGGGTAATCTGGAATCGGCAAAGCTGTTATTGAGCCACGGTGCGAAGATCAACGAGAAGGAGCAGTGGGGCGGACAATCGGCTCTGATGTGGGCGGCCGCGCAGCATCAGGCTGAGATGGTGAAGTTGCTGATTTCGCACGGCGCGAATGTGAACGACCACGGCGTCGTTCGCGATTGGCAGCGGCGGGTGACCGCCGAGGGGCGCCCAAAAAACGAGAACCATGGCGGGTTTACTCCGCTGTTGTATGCGGCCCGGGAAGGTTGTATCGAGTGCGCCAAGTACCTCATCAAGGCCAAGGCGGACATCAATCTGCCCGATCCGGATGGCACGACGCCTCTCATCGTGGCGCTCATGAACATGCGCTTCGACATGGCGTCCTATCTCATCTCGGCGGGCGCCGATATCAACAGGTGGGATTTTTACGGCAACACGCCGCTGTATGTCGCTATCGACATGAATAATCTGCCCCGCGGGGGACGTCCTGACCTGCCGTCGGTGGATAACACGACTGGATTGCAGGTCGCGGCCATGCTCCTCGAGAAAGGGGCTGACGTGAATGCGCAGTTGAAGTTGCGGCCACAGTATCGAAATGGTGTGTTCGATCGGGGCGGCGATCAGATACTGTCGACCGGCGCGACGCCGCTGTTGCTCGCGGCGAAGGTGGGTGACATCGACGCCATCAAGTTGCTGCTGAAGTACAAGCCGATCATCGATCTGCCGAATTCGACGGGTGTGACGCCGCTCATGGCGGCGGCGGGCTTGGGGCACAGCTTCAATCCCACGCGCGGGCGTTTCAAAACTGACGAGCAAGCGGCGGAGTCGGTGAAGCTTCTCCAGGAAGCGGGCGCCGGGATCAACGGGCACGATAGGAGCGGCATGACCGCGCTTCACAGCGCCGCCGAGCACGGCTGGAACGATACGGTGAAGCAGCTGGTCGCCGATGGCGCGGACCTGCAGCCGAAGGACATCAAGGGCCTGACGCCGATGGACCACGCTGCTGGCCGGCACGAGCGCGCGTTTCTCGAGCCGGAGCATGTCAAGCATGACGATACGATGGCTCTGCTGAAAGGCTACATCGTTGCCGCGACCGGCAAGCCGCCGGTGGAGTTCGCGGGGACGCTCAATAAGTCGACGCGCGGGACGGGTGGGGCGTTGGCAAACTGAGGTGTCCTCTTACGGGCAGGCCCATCTCGACTCTCACGCTGCCGACTTTCTCGATCAAGTCGGCTTTAGTAGCTAAGTGCGGAATTACCGCTTCAATGGCGCTGACCCGCATTCTGACTTCCGTAAGGGACGATTGCAACGCGCGCAGCCGATTGAAGATATCGTCAATCTCGTAGGATGTTAGGAGTTCACTCATCAGTGCACCAACTTCGCGAAAGTCAATACCAGCCCCGCAGTGGTTAGTACAGTTGCGATCATCCACCTGATTAATCTGACTTCGATGGCGTTAACGTCTGCTTTCGTGGCCAAGTGTGAGATTGTCGCGGCAATACCGCTCACCTGCTCTCTGATCTCCGAAACCGTGGATTCCACCCTACCAAGCCGCTCCAAGATATCGTCCACATTGCCTCCGCCGCTGGTTTCGTCGTAACACTCGTCAAATTTGATCGCTGCACTCATGTTGAAGACTTTAGTCATCAGCTGGTGCAGCAATCAACAGTCGGTTTGAGAAATCGGGTGAGGAATTTTCATCCGATAGCGTCGGGGAGCACGTGGGGTGCGGACGTTGGGCGCGACGTGCGGGAGCGCTGAACGCGGGCGTCCGGAGAGGCGACAGACCCCCACCGCGTTGGTATACGGTGGGGGCAGGGCCTACGTGATTAGTGCGGCGGGAACAGATCGGTTGTGATGTAGCCGGCTACATCGCGGAGCTGTTCGGGAGTCAGGACATCCTTGAAGGGGGGCATGTCGCCGCGGCCGGTTGTGGCCGTGGTTATGATGAATTTGGGGTCTTTCGAGGCGTTTATGAGATTCGCGCCGCCGTGGCTGCCCAATCCGGTGTTGTCGTGGCAGGCGGTGCAGAATGTCTGGAATATCTTTTTGCCGTTGAAGCGGTCAGGGTCACCCGACGCGAACGTTATGGGGGTTTCGTGACCGCCGTACAGGAGCGCCATCGGGCGGCCCGCGGTAATCGGGAATGATTCGAGTTTGCCGCTCGTCGAGAACAACCAGACGCTGTCGCCCTTTTTCGAGCCTGCCGCGAACAGTGTGCCGCCTGAGAACACGACGACATACTGCTGGCCTTCATACTCGAACGTACTCGCCGTGGCGTTGACGCCCGAGTCCGTCTGGAACTGCCATAGCCGGTCGCCATTGCGATTGTCCAGCGCGGTGAAACGCCCGTCGCTGCGGCCGACGAACACCAGTCCACCGCCTGTGGCGAGCGAACCGCTGAAGCAGTCGTCCCGCCATTGTTGGCGCCAGACCAGACGATTGGTCTTCAGATCGACGGCGGCGAATATGCCGCGACCCGCTACGCCTGAATACCCGGCGCCGCCCTTGTTCCACATGCCTTCGAATGTCGGCTTGTCGAGGCCCTTGGTGTCGCTGAATGAGGTGCCGACGTGGTCGATGGCACAGATGTACATCAGGTTTGTCGTCGGGTCGTAGGAGCTCGGCGGCCAGTTGACGCCCATCTGCGGGCGATAGGACACCGGCTTGTCCCAGTAGGGCGTGAAAATCCGCCCGCCGTTGATGAGTTCCTGGCCTTCGGGTGCGATGTCGAGGGACTGCGGTACGACGGCGTCGCCGACGGGGTAGGGCTGCGTTGGCGAAGTCGCCTGACGTGGCTCCTGTGGGACTGCCTTCTCGTCGATGCCCAGCAGAGGCTTGCCCGTGGCGCGATCAAGGATGTAGACCCAACCGGTCTTGGGGATTTCGGCGAGGGCCTTGCGCGGCTTGCCGTCGATGTTGGCATCGAACAGGATCACCGGGTTCGGCGAGTCGTAATCCCAGATGTCGTGGTGCACCTGTTGGAAGTGCCAGCGGTATTTCCCGGTCTTCGCCTCGATCGCCAGGATGGAAGCCGTGAACAGGTTGTCTCCGGCTCGCACCGAGCCGTTGTAGGTGGGGCCGGCGTTGCCGGTGGAGAAATAGAGGAGGCCGAGATCGGGATCGACCGCCGGTGTTTGCCAGACCGAGGCTCCGCCGTACTTCCAGACCTCGCTGTCGGCAGGCCAGGTGTTGCTACCCAACTCGCCGGGCGCGGGGATGGTGTAGAAGGTCCAAACCGGCTTACCCGTCTTGGCGTCGAAGGCTTTGATCTGGCCGCGGATACCCATGTCGGCACCGCCCATGGCGGCGATGACCATGCCGTCGTAGTAGAGCGGGGCGCCTACGATGCTGAACCCCTGCAGGGGGTCCTGTGCCTGCGTCGACCACACGACTTTGCCGGTGCGCTGGTCGAGGGCGACCAGCTTCGCGTCCAATTGTCCGAGATAAATCTTCCCCGCACCCAAGCCGAGTCCGCGGCTGATCCAGCCACAGCAGGCGCGTACGCGGTTCGGATCCAACTTCGCCTCGTAGTTCCAGAGGATCGCGCCCGTTTTGACATCCAACGCGAAGACATCGTCGTTGCCCGTGACCGTGTAGATCACTCCGTCGTACACGAGCGGCTGCGCCTGCCCGGAGTACTGCGCACCGATGCCCGACCCGTTAAGGTGGGTACGCCAGACGCCCTTCAGGTCCTTGACGTTATCGCGGTTGATGGCGGTGAGAGGCGAGTACCTCTGGTTGAAGAGGTTGCCACCGTTGGTGATCCAGTCACTCGTCGGGAGCGCGCGAAGTTGCTGCGCCGTGAAGGGGGGCGCCGGTTTGATGGCCGCCGGAGGTGGCGGCGTCTGCGCTACTAGCGGTAGCGCAGACATCAGCAGCAGAAGCGAAAGCAACTTACGCATGTCAGTACTTCGACAGCCGCGTTTCCTGACAAGTAATAAACTCCAGCAACGCAGGCTTGCCAGCCTTCGTCTGCGCGATGCCTCGCTTGATCGCCGGAACGATTTCCGCAACCGAGGTCACCCGCTCGCCGTAGCCGCCGAACGCGCGCGCCATTGCCGCATAATCGCCGGAGATGTCCGTGGCGCGATATTTCTCGGTGGCCTTCGGCATGACCGCGAGCTCGATGGCCATGGAGGAGTTGTTGAGGAGAATGGAGAGAATCGGCAGGCGCTCGCGCACCGCCGTCTCGAAGTCCGTGCCGGTAAACCCGATCGCCGCGTCGCCCCACACGTTGATACACAACTTATCGGGATGGACGAGCTTCGCGCCCATGGCCAGGCCCAGTCCGTAACCGAGCTGGGTCGTTTTGCCCCAGCCGATGTAGGACAGCGGGGTGGTCGACTTCCAGAACGGCATGAGCTGGTCGCGGGGGCTGCCGGCGTCGTGCGTGATGATCGTGTTGGCTACGTCAACCGTATGCTGCAGATCCCACAGCACGCGATACGGAGTCATGGGCTCCTGATCGGAGGTGAGCCGGGGCAGCCATTCCTTCATGTGCTCCGCGCTGATCTTCTCGATCTCGCCGGTTACAGAGGTCCAGTCGCGCTTCGCGGTGACGTGCTTGCGAACTTCCGCGAGCAGCGCTTGCAGAGTGAGTTTCGCATCGCCGACCAGCGCGTATTGCACGATCACGGATTTGTTGATGTCGACCGGGTCGAGGGTCGAGTGAATGACCGTCTTGCCGGTCGGCATGGCGCTGGCGAAGGGTGATTCGGAGAAGCTGCAGCCGACACCGAAAATGACATCGGAGTGGCGCAGGAAGTGGGGTACCGCCTTCGGATGCGCGTTACCGCCCGAGCCCAGGGAGAGCGGATGGGTTTCGTTGAACGAGCTCTTGCCCGGCAGGCTGGTGCAGACGGGAATGGCCAGCAACTCCGCCAGCTCCTGCAATTCCGTGTAGGCGTCAGCCCAGTGGATGCCCTGGCCGGCGTAGATGACCGGCCGTTTGGCCTTCATGAGCACGGCCGCGGTTTTGACCACATCCTCCGGGTCCGGTCCGGAGCGGGTGCGAACGACGGCGGTGTAGTTGAGCGGCTCGGGGACTTCGTCGTCGAACGAGTCGTACGGAATTTCGACCACCACCGGCTGGGGGCGGCCGTTGCGCAACTGCGTGAACGCGCGCCGGAATATGTTAGGGACTTCGGCGCCGACCGTGACCGGCTCGGCGTGCTTGGAGACTCCCGCCATTTGCAGCGTGGAGTTGAAGTTGTATGGCACGTGAGCCAGGCGGCGCGGATAGCCGGCCGGCAGCACCAACACGGGCACGGAGTCGCCGTAAGCCTGTGCCACGCCGCCGTAGGCGTTCTCAGCCCCCGGTCCGTGCTGCATGCAAAAGGCGCCCATCTTTTTGCCACGCGTCATCCGGGAGACCGCGTCCGCCATGTGCAGCCCGATACGCTCCTGGCGCACGATGACCGTGCGGATATCTGCCATCGCAGCCGCTTCCAGCAACTGGTTGCGGGGGTAACCGAACAGGACGTCGATTCCCTCCCGCTTCAAGATCTCCGCGATAGCGGCCGCTGTTTTCACTCAACTCTCCGTCAATTTCATTTACGCAATAGAAACTATGCCCGCCAACCGCCTGTTGGGCAGCCACGTACGGGCCAAAGGATTTTCACTGGGCGGGAAAAGATGTCGCCGCAGCGCCCCCGGTGGCGTCCGCGTGGTCCCGCAGAATGCGGCCGTCGTAGCGATGCAGAAACAACGAGCCGACGAAGGTCAGGAAGCCGCAAAAGCACATGTAGTAGGCCGGGCCGACCGGCGAGCCGGTCAGGTTCACCAGCAGGGCCGCCATGAGGGGCGCAACGCCGCTGAAGATGGAGAAGGCGAGGTTGAACGAGATCGCCACGCCGCTGAAGCGGATGCGGGTCGGATAAAGATCGGCTGCGATGGCGCACATCGGCCCGTTCACGAGAGAGGCGGCCAGTCCCGCGCCGGTGAACAGGATAAACAACCCGACACTGTGGTTGGCGGCGGCGGTGAAGAACGGAATGCTCAAGGCCATCAGGCCTACACCGCCCGCGCCCAGAATCCAACGCCGGGGAATACGGTCGCCCAGCCATGCCGCCGTCAGAAGACCGAAGGAGAGCACCACCAGGCAGATATTCTGGGCCTCGATCGCCTCCACCCGCGAATAACCCATGTAGGTTGGCAGGAAAGCCGGCATCGCGAACAGCAGGCCGTTGAAGCCCGCGGTGGCGATCATGGAGGAGACGCCGACCAGCACTTGCGCGGGATGCGAGCGGAACAGCTCAATAAAAGGCCGCTTGGCGGCGTTTTTGCGCAGCAGTTGGAATTCCGGGGTCTCGTGGAGGGACAGCCGCAGCCAGAAGCTGACCAGCCCCAGGAAGCCGCCAAACAGGAAGCCGATCCGCCAGCCCCAATCGGAGATCTGGGGCTCGGTGAATGACTCGTGCACCACGAGGCTCAGGGCCGAAGCCAGCGCCACTCCTGAGTTCACGCAGAAAAAGATGAAGCCGGCGGAGAAGCCGGCCGTGCGGGGTGCGGTCTCGACCACGAATGTGATGGCACCCGGGAGCTCGCCCCCGAGGCTGAAACCCTGTATCAGCCGCAATGACACCATGAGGACCGCGGCGGTCGGGCCCAGCGTGGCCTGCGTGGGCAGCAGGCCCATACAGATTGTGGCCAGCGACATCGACAGGATGGAGACGATGAAGACCGGGCGGCGCCCGTACTTGTCGCCGAAGTGGCTGAAAACGATGCCGCCCAGGGGGCGCGCCAGGTAGCCGACCGCGAACACCGAAAATGAGTACATCAGCGACAGGCCAGCGTTGCCGGCAGGGAAGAACGCCGCCCCGATATACTGGGCGAACATGCTGTAGATGACGAAGTCGTAGAACTCGAGGGCGCCACCCAGGCTCGAAAGGATGATGACCCGCCATTGGGACCATTGAATGCCGGGTGCGGCTGTGGTTGTGGTTGATGCGCGGTCCATCCTCGGCCCCCTTGCCGACGGTTGCAGCGTTTCAGTGTGGCGGGCGGGGCCCGCGAATGTTAGAGCCGCGGCTCAAAAAGCATTTGTGACGGCATGGAAAAGATGAAGGGTCGATTATTTCTATGGCGTCATTGAAGCTAGACCCCTCGCGGCTGTCTTTCGAGGCTAGCTTAGACCGATTCAAAAATGGACGCCCACGCACGGAAGCATTGACCCACAAGCGAAAAAATACGATCAATGGCCATGTGAGGGGACCATTCTGCCGTGATTGAACCGGACCGTAGAAGCTTTCTGAAAGCCGCCGTCGCGGGTGCCGCCGGGGTATCGCTTTCGCTCAGGGCCCTGGCCCGCTCGGAGCCGGAACCCATCGTTGCCGTGCCGTTGAGCGACAATATAGTGCAGATCACCGGCGCGGGCGGCAACGTCGTGGCGGTGACCGGTGCTGATGGGGTTCTGCTCGTCGACAGTGGGGTCGAGGAGCGCTCGAAGGATCTCCTGAAAGCCGTGGGGAAGCTCCCGGGCGGACAGCACATCCATACCCTGATCAATACGCATTGGCACTGGGACCACACCGGGGGTAACGAGCGGCTGGGTAAGGACAAGGTCAAGATCATCGCGCACGAGAACACGAAGCTGTGGCTCGGCGCTGACTTCTACTGCGACTGGCAGGACAACCGGCATTACACGCCGCGACCCAAGGTGGCGTTGCCGACCGAGACGTTTTATACGTCGGGACAGATGACGGCCAACGGGCAGGACATCGTGTACGGGTATTTGCCCCGTGCGCACACCGACAGCGACATCTACGTGTTTTTCCCGAAGGCTAACGTGCTGGTGGCGGGCGGCTTGGTTTCGGTCGGCGCGTACCCAGTTCTGGATTACACGACCGGCGGGTGGATCGGCGGCATAGACGATGCCTCTAAGGCCCTGGTCGGAATTGCGAACAAGGATACTCGCATCGTTCCAGGCGTTGGTCCTGTGCAGACCTATGCCGATCTGCAGGCGCAGAGCGAGATGTTGCACACCATGCATGAAAGGCTGGTCGACTTGATGAGAAAGGGCATCGGCACCGATGACCTTGCAGCGCATCCGCCGACCGAAGAGTTCAATGCAAAGTGGGGCGATCCCCAGTTGTTCCTCGCCAATGCCTACCGTGGCATGTGGGGCCACGTGCGTGAGTTGGGCAAGATTGTGTAGCGCGAGATGAGGAGCTCAATGCTGACCGATCGGAATTCGAAGGGACGGACTGCCGGGCGCACCGCGA
>JAQGOE010000367.1 GCA_028293725.1 Gammaproteobacteria bacterium
CCAACCCGCGGCCGAACCACTACCCCTGGCAACCGGACATGACATCATCCTGGCCCCAGAAGACCCGACTACGCGCGTCAGCATTGCCTCCGATACAGGCCCCGTCATGCTCTTCGACGCCCGTAACAGGGCGCAGAACGGCTGGTTTGTCGTACGGTCGCTGATCCCCGCCAACCGGACCGAGAACGCGCTGGTCTGGCACGTTCATCCCAATGTCATTCCCGGTTGGGTCCGGCCTCCAGTGGTTTCGTACAACCAGGTCGGCTATACGCCGGAGCGCTCGAAAGTGGCCGTGCTGGAGTTCGATGCCCGCTACGATCCGCCACCGACGGCGCGGGTCTTGAGTCTGAGTGCCACGGGGGCGTACGAAAAAGTCTTCGAGGGAGCCATCAAGTCCTGGGGTCCCTGGTTGCGTTACCACTACGCGACCTTCGATTTCTCCGAGGTCCGCAAGCCTGGCGTCTACGCCATCGAATACGCCGGATACACCACAACGCCATTCCGAATCGGCGCGGACGTCTACCAGAAAGGTGTCTGGCAGCCTTCCCTGGACACCTATCTTGCCGTCCAGATGGATCACATCAAGGTGCGTGAGAATTACCGTGTCTGGCACGGTGTCTCACATATGGATGACGCGCGCCAGGCGCCGATGAACTACACCCACTTCGACGGCTATTCGATGGGAGCAACTTCCGACTCGCCGTTCGCCTCCGGTGAGCACATTCCTAACCTGAATGTGGGAGGTTGGTACGACGCGGGTGACTATGACATCCGCACCCAAACTCAGGTGCGCGTCATCACCGACCTCGTCCTGGCTCGCGAAGCGTTTCACATCGACTGGGATGAGACCACCGTGGACGAGGATACGCGTCTCGTGCAGATTCGCCGGCCCGATGGCGTTCCAGACGTGGTTCAGCAAGTAAAGCATGGCGTTCTGGCCCTGCTCGCCCAGTACCACGCCTTCGGCCATGCCATTCCCGGCATCATCGAGCCGACGCTCGAGGAGTACACCCATCTCGGCGACGCCGCCTCGAAAACCGATGGGAAGATCTATGACTCCCACCTCGGCGGCCTGGATAGCGACGGGATTCATTCCGGAGTGCCGGATGACCGATGGGCCTTCACGACCCACATCACGCCCCTGAATTACGATGCGGCGTCGGCTCTCGCGGCTGCAAGTCGGATTTTACGCGGGTATGACGACGAGCTCGCCAAGGAGTGCCTGCTCATCGCGACCCAGGTATGGCAGGACGAGCATAGTCACCCGCCCCTGATGTTCCACTCATTCAACACTACGGGCGGCGAGCTCGATGACGAGGAGGTCAAAGCCGCAGTCGAGCTGTTGATCGCCACCAAGGGGGAGGGACCCTACAAAGTCAGGTTGAAGGCGCTCCTGCCCGCGATCCAGAAGAATTTTGCCTCCCTGGGTTGGCTGGCCGCGCGCGCGCTGCCTTTCATGGACGCGTCCTTCAAGAAGTCTCTTGCCACGGCACTGTCACAATTCGAGGGGCGCGCCGCGCTGGAACTCGCCAAAAACCCGTTTGGTGTGCCGATCAGCACGGGAACGTGGGGAGGGTCGGAAACGGCCGCGGGTTTTGCCGTGCAGATGTACTACCTCCACCAGGCGTTTCCCAACATAGTCGGAATCGATGCCACTTTGCGGGGATTCGACTATGTTCTCGGGCGTCACCCGGTGAACAGTGTCTCTTACGTTTCTTCGGTGGGGACGGCCTCGAAGCTCGTCGGCTACGGCAACAACCGCGCTGACTACACTTTCATACCGGGCGGCATGATTCCCGGCGTGGTCATCATCCAGCCGGATTTTCCGGAGCTCAAGGACAACTGGCCGTTCCTATGGTACGAAAACGAGTATGTCGTCGACGCCGCCACGACCTTCATCCTGCTGGCCAACGCGGCGGAATCGATCTCGCACTAACGTAAAAACAATGACTTACGTAATTTATCTAAGGTGAAAAATAGGCAGGGTCGATGTTAGCTTGACCGCAGGGCCACCCGACGCGTTACTCTGCCGCATTGAGTCGCAGTCTGGAGCGAGCGCGATGTCGGAAGAGAGCCCCAACCTGATCCCCCTGCGTACGGCGAATTCGCCCAACGCGTTCGACCTGCGCAGCTTGGGTGCGCATCCGGATCATTGGTACGCGGTGGCATGGGCCGATGAGTTGCAGGTGGGCAAGACACTCGGCCGCCGCTTCGCCGGGGAGCCGGTCGTGCTCTACCGTGGCAAGAGCGGGCGGGTGTTTGCACTGGAGGATCGCTGCGCTCATCGCCAGGTGCCACTACATCTCGGCGTGGTGAACGGCGACGACCTGAAGTGCCACTACCACGGCTGGAGCTACGACTGCAGCGGGAAGTGTGTGGATGTGCCCTACCTCGGTAAGGAGCGCCTGCCGAACGGTGTGAAAAGTTATCCCGCCCGCGAGATCGACGGCCTCATTTTTATCTTCCCTGGCAATCCGGCCCTGGCGGAAAGCCGTGTGCCGCAGTCACTGGGCTTCTCGCAGCGCAAGGATTACAAGACACGCCGGCTGAATCGCGAGGTCGCCTGCCATTACACCTTCATGCACGAGAACCTGTTCGACATGAACCACCAGTTCATGCATCGAAAGAACATGGGCTCCATCAAGGCCCAGTGCATCGGGCGTGACCATGGCGACAACTGGGCACAGGTTGAGTACAGCTTCAGCCGTACCAGCGGCAAGGCCTCGATGGGCGAGAAGGTCATCGTGGACCTGGTGCGCAAGCGGGGAGTGCCGAAGAAGGACTTCTCCGACCACATGCGCATTCGTACGGACTACCCGACACAAAGCCTCAAAGTCTGGGTAGGCCGAGACATCAAGACGAGCGAAGATCCGGTCCTCAACGTTTGGTTGAACTACACGCCGCTGGATGCTGAGCAGCGTACCAACCGGACCTACGGATACTTGTCTGTAAAAAAGCCACCGATTCCCGGCCTCATCCATGCGGTATGGCCGTTCGTCACCTGGTTCACGGAGCGGATCTTCGCGGAGGATAAGGAGATCGTGGAGTACGAGCAGATGGCTTACGACGCACAGGGCGGCGACTGGAATAACGAGGTGTTTCCCGCCATCCGCGACCTGCGCGGTGTGCTGGCGCGTTGCGGCCAGCCCCCCAAGTAGGAAAGCCGCGCGAAAGGCCGGGGCGCATAGCCGGGGCACGCAGCCTCGTGGCGCGGAGGGGACACTCCGGGCCAAAAGACAGCACATTGCGCCTATTCGGCTGTCGCCCCTACCTCTTAAGATTACTTTGGCGAACCCCTACCACGCAGTTATCATGTGCGAATGAATGCTCATGGCACAGCCTGCGACAACGCGCCCCCGCGCGAGGGTACGGAGCTGCCTGCGTGATGGATGATGTGGCTGCGCTCGATTCTGAAGCGCTCATTCTGGTCGACGAAGCGGACCGCGAAGTCGGCCACCTGAGCAAGGCCAAGTGCCATGACGGGCAGGGCGTGCTGCATCGTGCTTTCTCGCTGCTGATTTTCAACGGCGCGGGCGAGCTGCTGCTGCAGCAACGGGCTGCCTCGAAGCGCCTCTGGCCGCGGTACTGGTCGAACAGTTGCTGCAGCCATCCGCGCCGGGCTGAGAGCATGGAGACGGCGATCCACCGGCGCCTATACGAGGAGCTGGGGCTGCGCTGTCCGTTGCAGTTCCTGTTCAAGTTTCAGTACCAGGCGCAGTTCGAGACGGCGGGCTCCGAGCAGGAACTGTGCTCGGTGTTCATCGGCCGGAGCCGCGACCTGGTGAAGACCGATCCGAACGAGATTCTCGCGTGGCGCTGGGTCGATCCCGAGGCGCTGCAGGCTGAGCTGAGCGGCGTGGGCGCCGAGCAGTTCACGCCGTGGTTCAAACTTGAGTGGGCACGAATCTGGCGGGATCACCGCGCAGCCGTGTTGGCTCTGAGATAAGGAGTTAAGAGTTGGGCGTACCGCTGATTCAAGCGTATCGTGTTGGGCGTTACATCGCCGGACGCAAACTGCGCGGTGTGAAACGTTATCCCCTGGTGCTCATGCTGGAGCCGTTGTTCCAGTGCAACCTGGCCTGCGCCGGGTGCGGCAAGATCGATTACCCCAAGGAGACTCTGCAGAAGCGGGTGAGTGTTGCCGACGCGCTCAAAGCCGTGGACGAATGCGGTGCGCCGATGGTCTCGATCCCCGGTGGCGAGCCCCTCATCCACAAAGAGATGCCGGAGATCGTCGCCGGCATCGTAGCGCGCAAGAAATTCGTGTACCTATGCACGAACGCGATACTCCTGCCGAAGCACATCGACGATTACCAGCCGTCGCCGTACCTGACCTTCTCGATCCACCTCGACGGCAGCCGCGAGCGGCACGACGAGTCCGTGTGCCAGGAAGGGGTGTTTGACAAGGCCGTCGCGGCCATCAAGCTCGCCCGCAGCAAGGGCTTCCGGGTCACGATCAACTGCACGCTGTTCAGTGGCGAGGACCCGGACCACGTGGCTGCGTTCTTCGACGAGGCCATGGCGCTCGGCATCGAAGGCATCATGGTCTCGCCGGGCTTCAGTTATAACCATGCTCCGCGGCAGGATGTGTTCCTCGGCCGCAGCGCCAGCAAGCGTTTGTTCCGCGAAATCTTCAAGCGGGGCCGCAAGAAGGAAGGCAAGTCGGGCCTGCGCTGGTCTTTCAATCATTCCGGCCTGTTCCTGGACTTCCTCGCGGGTAACCAGGCTTACGAATGCACGCCCTGGAGCATGCCGACCTATAACCTCTTCGGCTGGCAGCGCCCCTGCTACCTGCTGACCGACGAAGGTTACGCGCCGACCTTCAAGTCCCTCATGGAAGACACCGCCTGGGAAAACTACGGCGTCGGACGCAACCCGGCCTGCGACAACTGCATGGCCCACTGCGGATTCGAAGGCACGGCAGTGGACGATGCCTTTGCCCATCCGTTGCGAGCGCTGAAGGCGGCGTTGTGGGGACCGAAGCTCACCGGGCCGATGGCGGCTGATCCGCCGATCCTTTACGGAGATCGTTCGCGCCAGACCGTCGCCACGGTGGCGGTGGCTGACATCAAGCGCTCGAACCGCGAGCCCGACGCCCCTTCGAGGTTGTAATGATCGAAAAGCTTAGGCTGGCGGCGGAAGCTCGGGCGTGAATACAGCACTTTCCGCACGACAAGACACCCTGGGCGAGTCGGGCAAGCGGGAGGCATTTCGCGCCCAACTCGAGTCATGGCAGACGCGGATGGAGCGGGCGCTGGCCGCGCGCCTTCCCGAGGCGAGCGTGGTGCCCGCGCGCCTGCACGAGGCAATGCGGTACAGCGTGTTGGGTGGCGGAAAACGCATCCGACCGGCGCTCGTATTCGCGACCGCGCATGCTCTCGGGCTGACGGAAGACGAAGTCGAAGCGGCCGCCTGTGCGATCGAGTTGATTCACGTCTACTCGCTGGTGCATGACGACCTGCCCGCGATGGATGACGATGATCTGCGTCGTGGTCGCCCCACGTGCCATAAAGCCTTTGACGAGGCGACGGCGGTTCTGGTGGGCGACGCCCTGCAGACGCTGGCATTCCAGGTGTTGACTCGCGACCCGGCGCTACCTGCATCACCGGCCATCCGTCTGCGGTTGGTGGAGTTGCTGGCCGAAGCGAGCGGTACATTCGGCATGGCCGGTGGCCAGGCGATCGATCTCGGCGTGCAGGGCAAGAAACTCGATCTGGCCCAGGTCGAGGAAATGCACGCGCGCAAGACCGGCGCGTTGATTCGCGTCAGTGTGATGATGGCGGCGGCGTGCTCGCCGTCACTCGAGCCTCGCTGGCACCATGCGCTGTTGGGATTCGTGAATCCGATCGGGCTGGCGTTCCAGATCCAGGACGATCTGTTGGACGTGCTTGGCGACGTGACCACGCTCGGCAAGGCGACCGGAGCGGATAGCGAGCGGGGCAAGCCCACCCATCCGTCGGTGATTGGGATCGAAGCCTCGCAGGAACGGGTGCGCCTGCTTCACGCGCAGGCGTTGGACTCACTTGCGCCGTTCGGGATGCGTGCCGACCTGTTACGCGCGCTCGCGGATTGGCTCCTCGCCCGCCGTTACTGAGACCCACCAGCGCTCGATACTGGAGCTCAAGCCGGCCGCGTCGAGACCCGCCGCGGCCAGGCAACTTTCGCGCGACCCATGCTCGATAAAACGGTCGGGGATACCCAGCCGCAGGTGGGGCAGGGAGCAGCCGCGGAACGCCAGCACCTCGCCCACGGCATTTCCCGCACCGCCCGCGATGGCGTTTTCCTCGATAGTCACAATGGCCCGATGCCGCGCGGCAAGCTCGATGACGAGATTCTCATCCAGCGGTTTCACGAATCGCATGTTGACGAGGGTCGCATCCAGGCGGTCCGCGATCTTTTGCGCGGACTCGAGGAGCGTGCCGAACACCAGCAATGCCAGCCCGCTACGTCCCTCGCGGCGCACTTGCCCACGGCCGACGGGGAGGGCGGTCATCTGTGTCACAACCGATGCGCCCGAGCCGGTGCCACGCGGATAGCGTACGACCGATGGCGTGTTGAGAGTCGTCCCGGTGTAGAGCATCTGGCGGCACTCGTTCTCGTCAGACGGCGCCATGATCACCATGTTCGGAATGCAACGCAGGTAACTCAGGTCGTAACTGCCCTGGTGCGTGGCCCCATCGCTGCCGACGAGTCCGGCTCTATCGACGGCGAACACGACCGGCAACTGCTGCAGGGCAACGTCGTGAATCAACTGGTCGTAAGCGCGCTGCAGGAAAGTTGAGTAGATCGCGACAACCGGCTTCATCCCCTCGGTCGCAAGTCCTGCGGCGAAGGTCACGGCGTGTTGTTCGGCGATGGCCACGTCGAAGTAGCGGTCGGGGAAGCGTTTCGAGAACTCAACGAGTCCCGAGCCCTCGCGCATGGCAGGCGTCACGCCGACGATCTTCGGATCGGCCGCAGCCATGTTACAGAGCCATTGGCCAAACACCTGCGAATAGGTCGGGCCGCTGCTCTTTTCCTTGAAGAGGGTGCCGCTGGCGGGATCGAACGGGCCCGGACCGTGCCACTTGATTGGATCGGCCTCCGCGGGCGCGTAGCCCTTACCCTTGCGGGTGACCACATGAAGAAGCTGCGGGCCGCACAATTTCCTAACGTTCTGCAGCGTCTTTACGAGCGCATTTACGTCATGGCCATCCACCGGGCCGATGTAGTTGAACCCCAGCTCCTCGAACAAGGTCCCGGGCAACACCATTCCTTTCAAATGCCTTTCAGAACGGCGCGCCAACTCCCGGACGGTGGGCATCTGACGCAGGATCCGCTTGCCGCGCTCGCGCAGATGCGCATACATGGGTCCCGAAAGCGCCTGGGCAAACCGGTTCGACAGAGCGCCCACGTTCTCCGAAATGGACATGTTGTTGTCGTTCAGGACGACGAGCAGGTCCGTTGGCAGGGAACCGGCGTGATTGAGAGCCTCGAAAGCCATCCCGGCTGTCAGGGCTCCGTCGCCGATCACGGCGACGACCCGCCGGTTCTCGCCTTTGCGCGCGGCGGCGACGGCCATCCCGAGGGCGGCGCTGATCGAGGTGCTCGAGTGCCCAACCCCAAAGGTGTCGTATTCGCTCTCCTCGCGGCTCGGGAAAGGCGCCAATCCTCCGGGCTGCTTAATCGATGGCAGGCGCTCGCGCCGGCCCGTGAGGACCTTATGCGGGTAGGCCTGGTGCCCAACGTCCCAGACCAGCCGGTCGTGTGGCGTATCGAACACATAGTGTAAGGCGATCGTGAGCTCGACCGTGCCCAAGCCGGCCGCCAGGTGTCCCCCTCGGGCGCTGACGCTGTGAACGAGGAACTCGCGCAACTCGGTCGCGAGCGCGGGTAACGCGGTTATCGGGAGGCCGCGCAGGTCCGCGGGGGAATTGAGGCTGCCTAGCAGCGGAGGGGTTGCCGACGATCCTGTCATCCGTAGCAGTATACCCACAACCCGGTCCGGCGGCGGCGTTACAAAAGCTCCAGAGGCCCCGGATGCGGGGGGGCCCTTATGCTAAAGTGCGCACCGGCGTCGGGCGGCGCCCCCTGTCTTCAGGGCGCAACACGATCCCGAGGCCGTCCCCGGGTTTCAAGGCAAAGGTACTGTGTTTGAGTGGTGTTATTCGTACGATGTCGCGCGACACTGTCCAAATGGATGCGAGCATTGCCGATGAGGACTATCAGAATGGAATCCTGCCGCATGTCTCGCGCACCTTCGCGCTGACGATCCCACAGCTGCCTCCGGCTCTGCGGACGCCGGTCACCAACGCGTACCTGTTGTGCAGGATCGCGGACACGATCGAGGATGAGATCGATCCGTCGGTCGCTGCAACCCTGGTGTTGCAGCAGCGCTTCGTCGACGTCGTGTGTGGCCGGGAGGATGCGGATCTGCTGGTCCGGGATGTTGTGCCGCAGCTTTCCGAGCGGACGCTGCCGGCTGAACGCGACCTGGTGCTCAATATGAAGCGGGTGGTGGGTATCACCGCGGGCTTCGAGGACCAACAGCGCATCGCCATCCAGCGCTGCCTGGACATCATGTGCCACGGAATGCATAAATTTCAGCTGACCGCGAGCGTGCGCGGCCTGCCGCGCTCGACCGATCTCGATGACTACTGCTACTACGTGGCGGGCGTGGTGGGCCAGATGCTCACCGAGTTGTTCTGCAGCTACTCGCCGGAAATACGCCAGCATCGCAGCGAGCTGCACGACCTGGCCGTATCCTTCGCGCAGGGCCTGCAGATGACCAACATCCTCAAGGATGTCTGGGAAGACCGCACCCGGGGCGCCTGTTGGCTGCCGCAGGAAGTGTTCACACGCTACGGCATCGACCTGGAACAACTGGTTCCGGGACAACCCGACACGCGCTTCGACGCCGGCATGCGCGAGTTGGTCGGCGTCGCCCACGTCCATCTGCGTAACGCCCTGGGTTACACCCTGTTGATTCCCGGCAAGGAGACGGGCATCCGCCGCTTCTGTCTCTGGGCGATCGGGCTGGCCGTGCTCACGCTGCGCAAAATTGCACAGACCCCGGGCTTCGCCAGCGGCACGCAGGTGAAGGTCTCACATGCCGCCGTAGGACTGACCCAGGTATCGACGAACGTCGCGGTGCGCAGCAACTGGATGCTGCAACGGCTATTCGACTGGGCCGCCATCGGCGTGCCTCTCGCCGCGCCCGCCGTGGCGCGACGTTCACCCCGACCGGCCCTGCATCTCGCAGGACCCACCACCGCGGAAAAAAACCATAGCGCCCGGCCCGTGCCGCTGGAGCGCACCGCTCGCCGTTCTGAAGGGAGATCCGGCCTTTGAATCGTCAGTCCCACGCTCGTGATGCAGCCCTGTCCGAAGGGGCCGAGGCACCCGACCTGCGCCCCCTGAAATTCGACCGTCTCGCCACGCAATCGACGTTGGATCGAACCATCGAGACCGCGCACGACGCGATGTTGAATGCGCAGCATGCGGACGGCTACTGGCTGTTCGAGCTCGAGGCGGATTGCACGATTCCGTCCGAATACATCCTGATGATGCATTACCTGGACGAGATCGATCCCGCACTGGAAGCGAAGATCGCCGTCTACCTGCGGGCGAACCAGGCCGATCACGGCGGCTGGCCGCTGTATTACGGCGGCGAGTTGGATATCAGCGCCACCGTCAAGGCGTATTACGCGCTGAAGCTCGCGGGTGACAGCCCCGACGCGCCTCACATGCAACGGGCTCGGAAAGCGATCCTCGAGCGCGGTGGCGCGGCGCGATCCAACGTCTTCACGCGCATCGCGCTCGCATTGTTCGGCGAGGTGCCGTGGCGCGCCGTCCCGTACATCCCCGTGGAAATCATGCTCCTGCCGAGTTGGTTTCCGTTCCATCTCGACAAGGTGTCTTACTGGTCGCGTACGGTGATGGTGCCGCTGTTCATTCTGTGCACCTACAAGCCGCGCGCGCGAAATCCGCGCAACGTGCACATTCGCGAGTTGTTCACGACGCCGCCGGATGAAGAGCATCACTACTTCAGGTTGCCCGCCACCGGGCGCGGCGCGCGCCGGCTTGCCCGGGCGTTCTTTCTGCTCGATCGTTGTTTCCGGATCATCGATCCGCTCATTCCGAAGGCCATGCGCAGGGCGGCGACGCGGCGCGCGGAGTCCTGGTTCATAGAGCGCCTGAACGGCGAGGACGGGCTGGGCGCGATTTTCCCGGCGATGGTGAACTCGCTGGAGGCGATGGTGTTGCTCGGCTATCCGCGCGATAACCCACACCGGGTGATCGCGAAGCGTGCCATCGAGAAGCTCCTGGTGATCGAGGGCAACAGCGCGTACTGCCAGCCGTGCGTCTCGCCTGTGTGGGATTCGGCTCTGGCCGCTCTGGCCATGCAGGAGACCGGTGGTGCGTCCGCCGAGACTGCCGCCAACCGCGCGCTCGACTGGCTGAAGGGTAAGCAGTTGCTCGATGAGCCGGGCGACTGGCAGGTCAAACGGCCGGGTCTTCCCGGCGGCGGTTGGCCCTTTCAGTTCGCCAACCCTCACTATCCGGACCTCGATGACACCGCGGTGATCGCCTGGTCCATGCACCGGTCCAACGAGTCCGAGCGCTACCGGGAATCGCTGACCCGGGCGTTGGACTGGCTGGTGGGGATGCAGAGCACGAACGGCGGGTTCGCCGCGTTCGACGTCGACAACACACATTACAATCTCAACTACATTCCCTTCGCCGATCACGGCGCCCTGTTGGATCCGCCGACGAGCGACGTGACCGCCCGGACCGTCACCGCGCTCGCTCTCGTGGGTCGCCCACAAGACCAGCCCGCGATGGCGCGCGCTATCGATTTCCTGCGCGCGGAACAGATGCCCGACGGCTCGTGGTTCGGCCGCTGGGGCACGAATTACATCTATGGCACCTGGTCGGTGTTGATGGCCTTTGCGCAGGCCGGCATCGGGCCCGACGATGCAAGCGTGAAGCGTGCGGTCGAGTGGCTCGCGAAGCATCAGAACGCCGATGGCGGCTGGGGCGAAAGCAACGACAGCTACGGCTGGCAATCACGGCCTGCCGAGGTCAACACCCCGAGCAATCCCTACCAGACGGCCTGGGCACTGCTCGGATTGTTGTCGTCAGGCCAGGTGGATTCGAGCCCCGTTCGTAACGGTATCGAATACCTGGTGCGGACCCAGCAACAGCACGGGCTGTGGAGCGATCCGACCTTCACCGCGCCGGGCTTTCCGCGCGTGTTCTATCTCAAGTATCACGGCTACTGCGCCTATTTCCCGCTCTGGGCCTTGGCGGCGTATCGGAATCTCTCCCGCGCCGGGGCGGCTCATTGACACTGAATGTCGTTGGCGTGGTCTGCGCACTGGCGGCCGAAGCGCGCCATCTGGGACCCTCAACACGCCGACTTGATTCCTTGCGGCCGCTGTCCGATGGCACTCTGCTGGCCGTAAGCGGCATGGGCGCATCGGCCGCCGCGCGCAGCGCAACCGCGCTCGTCGGCGCGGGGGCCACAGCCCTCGCGAGTTGGGGCATGGCCGGGGGGTTGGATCCTGCCCTGACGGCCGGGACCATATTTCTGCCGGATGAAGTGATTTCGCCGGACGGTGCGACGGTTGCTACCGCTCGAGATTGGCGTGAGCGACTCGCCTCCGCACTGGCCACTCAGCGCCCGGTGACCCAGGGCAGGCTCCTTACGAGCCGGACAGCCATCGGATCGCCCGCCGAGAAGGCGACCTTGTTCCGCGCGACCGGCGCGGTAGCCGTGGACATGGAAAGTCTCGCGGTTGCCGAAGTTGCCAGCGCTCACAAATTGCCCTTCATCGCGGTGCGAGTCATTGTCGACAGTGCGGCTGATGCGCTTCCGCAGGCCGTGACGGCCGCGGCGGATAACGAAGGGCATCTACAGATCTGGCGCTTGATCGGGGCACTGGCACGCACGCCTGCGGATCTGGCACCCCTGTTGCGCCTGGCGCGCCGCTATCGGGCGGCGAACCGCTCGCTGGCCGCCGTGGCCCGTGTGGGCCTCTCGTGAGGGCACTCGTCACCGGCGCGACGGGTTTCGTCGGCGCGGCGGTCGCCAGAGCCTTGCTGAAGGAGGGCTGGGAGGTGCGTGCCTTGGCGCGCAAGGGCTCCGATCGCCGCAACCTCCAGCGTATTGCAGTCGAAGTTATCGAGGGAGACCTGGCCGACCCGGCGTCGCTAACACGCGCGCTGACCGGGTGCGAGGCGCTTTTCCACGTCGCGGCGGATTACCGGCTGGGTGCGTTCGACCCCGAGCAACTCTACCGAACCAATGTCGAAGGCACACGCAACATCCTGAACGCAGCCCGGGAGGCCGGTGTGCGTCGTGTTGTTTACACGAGCAGTGTTGCGACGATCGGCATACCCAAGGATGGCTCGCCAGGGTCGGAGGACACGCCGTCGACGCTCGCGGACATGATCGGCCACTATAAGCGCTCGAAATACCTCGCGGAGGAGGTGGCGCGGGATGCGGTACGCGCCGGCAGCGCGGTCGTCATCGTCAACCCCTCGACGCCGATCGGGCCGGGCGACGTCAAGCCGACCCCGACGGGACAGATGGTGTTTGACGCCGCGGCGGGCCGTATGCCGGCTTATGTCGACACCGGACTCAACATCGTACATGTCGACGACGTGGCCGCCGGACATCTACTGGCGTTTCATCGCGGCCGGGTCGGCGAGCGTTACATCCTGGGCGGCCAGGACATGTCCCTGCGCGAGATCCTCATCGAGATCGCGCAACTCGTTGGCCGGAAACCTCCGAGCGTGCGCCTGCCGAGTGGCGTCGTGATGCCTATAGCCTACGTGGCGGAGGCAGTGGCACGCGTGACAGGGCGCTCTACCCGTATTACGGTCGAAGGCGTGCGCATGGCCCGCAAGCGCATGTTTTTTTCGAGCGCGAAAGCGGCTCGCGAGCTCGGTTACCAGTGGCGCCCGCCGACCCAGGCCTTTGCGGACGCAATCGGGTGGTTCCGGCACGAGGGATTGTTACAGCCACAAGCGCGGCGCATTTCATCTTGATGTAAGAAAAAGGTTAGAATGGGGCGATGCGTGCTTGCACCTGAAATGGTTTTTCGCATCGTCGCCAATGCCCGAGTCTCATCCTTCCCCGTACGCCGGCGCCGCCGTCCCGCGTCCCTGGGACGCTCGCCTGGCCCGCAGGCTGATCACCCCGCTCAAGAATAGCTGGGTCACTCCGAATACCCTGACGACCGTGCGCCTGGGCGTAGGCTTGGCTGCGGCCGCCGCCTTTCTGCCGGGCACCTACGGCTGGTCGAATCTGGCGGCGTTGCTGCTGATTGTGTCGAATTTTCTCGACCACACCGATGGTGAGCTGGCACGGATCAGCGGGAAATCGAGCCGGATCGGGCATCTGTACGACCTCGCGAGCGACGCCGTGGTGACGGTTCTGCTGTTCGTGGCCATGGGCGCGGGCCTTGCCGCCGGGCGCGGCCTGCTGCTGGGCCTGCCGCCGATCGTGCTGGGCACGGCCGCGGGCGTGGCCATCGCCCTGATTTTCTGGTTGCGGATGCAGATCGAGGATCTCGCGGGCAAGGCGGCCAGCCGGCAGGCTTCAATGGGCGGCTTCGAGACAGAGGATGTCCTCTACCTCCTGCCGCTGGTGACTTTGTGCAACGGGGTCGTCCCCTTCCTGGTCGCCGCCTCCATCGGTGCCCCGCTATTCGCCTTCTGGGTGATTTTCGACTATCGCCGCCAAGTGCGCCGGACGCGGCCGGTGGCGGAGCAGCCTACGGTGGGGGCTGCCTGAGCAGCGTCGCCGCGAGTCTGGGGGCCATCCCCGCTCCGCCGCTGCGCCAGCAGTTCGTGGAGCAGGGGGCTTTCCTCTATCTCAGCGAGTTTTTGCCGCCCGAGGCCACTGCGCAACTCGTCGCGGCGGCGGTTGCGGTCAAAGAGTCGGTGAACCGCAATTATCTCCCCGGCCATAAACAGGGCGGCAGTGTCAGCCGGTACACGCTCGATGAGCTGGCGCCGTTCGTCGGCGACCTGTATCGCTCGCCAGCGCTCATCGAGTGGCTGGGACTGCTTGCGGGTGAGCGCCTGCAGGTGTCGCCGCCGAATGACCCACACGCTTACGCTCTGTATTTCTATACCCGCCCCGGCGATCACATCGGCTGGCATTACGACACGTCCTATTACGCCGGCCGGCGCTACACGCTGCTCATCGGCGTGATCGACGAATCGTCCTGCCGCCTCGACTACGAGTTACACACCCGGGAGGAGGGGGCGCGCGTCGTACCTGGCTCGGTGCAGATACCGCCGGGCGGACTGGTCTTCTTTGATGGCGACAAGCTTCGCCACCGGATCTCGCCTCTGGGCGAGAACGAGGTCCGTGTATCGCTGACGTTCGAGTACGTCACCAACCCGAAGATGCATGTCGGGTGGCGCGTCATCTCCAATATGAAGGACGCGTTTGGCTACTTCGGCTTTCGGCAGGTATTCCGCCGGCGGCGGCGTGGCTCGGAGCCCAGGCCGGCGGGCGCACCCGAGCCGCTATGACAAAGGCGGCCACCTGGCTCCTGACGGCGGGAGCGTTATTGTTCATTGGCGTGCTGGCCTCACAGGGGCTGCCGGCGGTCCTGTCGGCGTTGGCCGCGGCCGGTTGGGGCCTGGTGCTGGTGGCCTTGTTTCATCTTCTGCCGCTGGTACTCGATGCCGCGGCGATTCGCGTGTTGTTCGTTCCGGGCGCCGCGCCTGTCGCCCTGCGCGACTCGATCCTGACACGTTGGGTCGGAGAGTCAGCGAATAGTTTTCTGCCGGCGGGACAACTCGGCGGTCCCGTGCTCATGGCCCGGCACCTGGCGCATCGGGGCATGCCCATGCGGGACGCCGCCGCCGTGATCACGGTCAGCACCACTCTCGGAACGTTCGCGCAGATTGTCTTTGCCTTGTGTGGTGTAGCTCTCCTGGGGGCGCACGCCGGGCGTATCTCCGAGCATGCCCTGCGGATGTCAGCGCTGGTGGCGAGCGGCTTCCTCGCGGTCCAGATCGGCGGCTTCTATCTTCTGCAGCGGCGCGGTTTCTTCAGCAAGCTCATGCGGGGCGCGACCCGCTTCGCCGGGAAGCGCGACTGGTCACAGTGGGTGAGCCGCGCCGAGGCTATCGACCTGTCGATACAGGAGATCTATCGCCGTGGGGGCGGGGTGGCCGCCAGTTTCCTGCTCAGCCTCGTAGGCTGGCTCGTCGGCACCGGTGAAGTCTTCCTCGTCCTGCAGCTTCTCGGTCATCCGGCGAGTTGGCTCGATTCACTGTTGCTCGAAAGCCTCGGGCAGGCCATTCGCGGCGCTGCCTTCGCCGTGCCCGGCGCCCTCGGGGTGCAGGAGGGCGGCTACCTGCTGTTGGCACCGTTGGCCGGGCTGCCGCCGGATGCGGCCCTGGCCCTCTCGCTCGCAAAGCGCGCGAGGGAGATCCTATTGGGCCTGCCTGGTCTGTTGTACCTTCACCTCGCGGAACGGGCCGGCGCAGCCGCTACACGCCCCGTTCCACCTTGAGTTTATTGTTAGGGAGTTTCATGCGAGCGATTATTCTTGCCGCCGGACGCGGTATGCGTCTGAGGGAGGCCGCCGACGTGCCGAAGTGTCTGCTGAGCTTCGATGGCATGACCTTGCTCGAGCGCCACTTGCGCCTGCTGCGGCAGGCCGGGGTCGACGAGGTCGTGC
This sequence comes from Gammaproteobacteria bacterium, assembly GCA_028293725.1. The sequence continues at coordinate 15,693 of JAQGOE010000367.1, forward strand.
TGGCGCTCGGTTGGCGCCACGAGTTGGTGTCGGCCGAGCTCGATCGCCTGGAATGGCGGCCGCGGCCCGAAATTGTCCTCAATCCGCGCTTCGAGCTCGGCAGCGTCCTTACCGTGCACACGGTTGCCGAGGCTATGACACGCGGCGGCGACGTTCTGCTCATGGACGCCGACGTGCTTTATCACGACCGCATCATGGCGGCCTTGGTGGCCGGAGCGAAGCCGGTAAACCGTGTACTCCTCGATCGTGACTTCGAAGCCGGTGATGAGCCTGTGAAGCTGTGCGTGCGTGACGGCGTGCCGGTGGAGTTGCGCAAGCAACTCGCTCCCGACCTGAAGTACGACACTATCGGTGAGTCGGTTGGGTTCTTCCGCTTCGACAACGCGGGGGCACGGCGGCTCGCGGCTATTGTCTCCGACTATGTCGGCAGCGATCGCGCCCACTTGCCCCACGAGGAAGCCGTTCGCGACCTGTTCCGCGAAGGCAGCCAGGCCGTGGAGGTCGCCGATGTGACGGGCGCGCCCTGGATCGAGATCGATTTTCCGAACGATGTATCGCGGGCAGAACACGAAGTGCTGCCGCAACTGCGGCCCATTGCCAATTAAGGACACATGCCGACAATGAATGCTTCATTAGCTTCAGCACGCGCGCCCGGCACCCCGGGGGCGAAAGAGAGCGCCGGCGCGACCCGCAGCGCCAAACTGCGTCAGATGTTGTTGAGCGAGCAGCTCGAATTTCTGATGGAAGCGCACAACGGCTTATCAGCCCGCATTGTGCGCGAGGCGGGGTTCAGCGGCATCTGGGCCTCCGGCCTGTCGATTTCGGCCCAGCTCGGTGTCCGCGACAACAACGAGGCGAGCTGGACCCAGGTGGTCGACGTCCTCGAGTTCATGGCCGACGCCAGCGATCTACCGATTCTTCTCGATGGCGACACCGGCTACGGCAACTTCAACAACATGCGCCGCCTGGTGCGCAAGCTCGAGCAGCGCGGCATCGCCGGGGTGTGTATCGAGGACAAGCAGTTCCCGAAAACCAACAGCTTCCTGAACGGCGAGCGTCAGCCGCTGGCCGACATCGCCGAATTCGCCGGCAAGATCGCGGCCGGCAAGGACACGCAGCACGACCCGAATTTCTCCATCGTCGCGCGGGTCGAGGCGCTCATCGCCGGCTGGGGGATGGAGGAAGCCCTGCGGCGCGCGGAGGCCTATCGCCTCGCCGGCGCCGATGCCATTCTGATTCACAGCAAACTGTCGAAGCCCGACGAGATCCTGACTTTCGCGCGGGAATGGGCCGGGCGCGGGCCGCTCGTGATCGTGCCGACCAAGTACTACAGCACCCCGACGAACGTTTTCCGCCTCGCGGGCATCAGCCTCGTCATCTGGGCGAACCACATGGTGCGCTCGGCGACGAGTGCCATGCAGAGCGTCGCGAAGGAGGTGTTCGCCAGCCAGACGCTGGTGAACATCGAGGACCGAATCGTGTCGGTCGATGAGATCTTCCGCCTCCAGGATGCCGACGAGTACTCCGCGGCGGAGCGGCTCTACCTGTCCGCTTCCACGACCTCGCGTTCCGCCGTCGTATTGGCGGCAAGTCGTGGCAAGGGGCTCGAGGCCGTCACCACCGACCGGCCCAAAGTCATGTTGCCGATTGCGGGCAAACCGCTGTTGCGCTGGCTCGTCGACAGTTTCAAGAAAGAGAGCATCAACGACATTACCGTCGTCGGCGGCTATCGCGCCGATTCGATCGATCCGGCGGGCATCCGCCTGGTCGTGAACGAGCGCTACGCACAGACCGACGAGCTCGCCTCGCTGGCCTGCGCCATCGAGAAGCTCGAATCGGACACGGTGATTTCCTACGGCGATCTGCTATTCCGCAGTTATGTGTTGCGCGACCTCGTCGAGAACAAGGCCGATTTCTCGGTCGTGGTCGACTCGTCACCGACCGACGCCAGCAATCGTACGGTACGCGATTTCGCGTATTGCAGCCGCGGCGATGATCGAGGTTTGTTCGGCACCCAGGTGCTGCTGAAACGCGTGGTGAGCCGGGCGGACACGCGGCCGGAGGGCACGGCCGATGCGGAGCCGCAGGGCCGTTGGATCGGAATGTTGAATGTCAGTCGCCAGGGCCTGGTGAAGTTGAAGACGGTGCTGACGGCTCTGCGCGCGCGCCCCGATTTCGATGCGCTCGATATGCCCGCGTTGCTGAACGCGCTGATTGCCGATGGCGCGGCCATCGAAGTGTTGTACGTGCATGGCCACTGGCGCGGAGTGAATGATCTCGAGGATTTCCGCCGCGCCGTCGATTTCGCGCATGGACAGACACCCTTCGGCAGCACGCCGGACACGGCGCCGACCGAAAGCAACACGTGATCGAAGCGCGTCACTTCGTGGAAGCCGCGCGGGAGCGCGGCTTCGAATGGTACGCGGGTGTGCCGTGCTCCTATCTCACGCCATTCATCAACTATGTGCTGCAGGATCCCTCCTTGCACTACGTGTCGATGGCGAACGAGGGCGATGCGGTCGCCTTGATCGCGGGAGTCGCGCTCGCCGGGGTTCCGGGTGGCGGTCATCGGCGCGGGATCGCGATGATGCAGAACTCGGGACTGGGCAATGCCGTCAGCCCGCTCACGTCTTTGACCTGGACGTTCCGTTTACCGCAGTTGTTGATCGTCACCTGGCGGGGGCAGCCGGGCGTTCCCGACGAGCCACAACACGCCTTGATGGGACCCATCACGCCAGCGATGTTGGACACCATGGAGATCCGCTGGGAGCTGTTTCCGACGGATGCCGCGGCGATCGGCCCGGCCCTCGATCGTGCCATCGCCCATATGGACGCCACCGGCCGGCCGTACGCCCTGGTGATGCAAAAGGGAAGTGTGGCCACCTATCCGCTACAGCCTGGCGCCGACGCGATCGGGGTACGGGCTTCGCGGGCCGCCGCCACAGTGGAGTCGTCACAGCCGGCGCCTGCGAAACGCGTTTCCCGGCAGGAAGCCTTGCGGGAAGTCGTGGCTCGGACTGCTCCCGGTTCCACTGCCGTGTTAGCGTCGACCGGGTTCTGTGGCCGCGAGTTGTATGCGGTTGAAGACCGGCCCAATCACCTCTACATGGTGGGCTCGATGGGTTGCGTAGTGCCGCTTGCGCTGGGTCTGGCGCTGGCTCGGCCGGACCTCCGCGTGGTCGCGCTCGACGGTGACGGAGCCGCTTTGATGCGAATGAGCGCCTTCGCGACCGTCGGAGCGTATGGCCCACCCAACCTGCGGCACCTGCTGCTCGATAACGGTGCCCATGATTCCACCGGTGGCCAGGCGACCGTGTCGCCCAATGTTTCGTTCGCGCAGGTTGCCGCCGCCTGTGGTTACGCATCGTCGCTCGAAACCGCTGTTTTGAGCTCTATTTCAGCTTGGCTAGACCTCCCGCCGCTCGACGGGCCACGCTTCGCACGCCTGCTGACGCGCCCCGGGAGTCCGGCGGATCTGCCCCGACCGTCAATAACTCCAGTCGACGTCAAGACACGTCTGATGCAACACTTCGCTCCCCAAACCGGAGCGCCGTAATGCTGTTGCTGAATCCCGGGCCTGTCACGCTGAGTGAGCGTGTACGCCGCAGTTTGCTGCAACCTGACCTGTGTCATCGCGAGAGCGAGTTCTTCGACTTGCAGGACGAGGCGCGCACCCGCCTGCTGGCGGTGTATGGGCTGGATCCGGCCGAGTGGACCGCGGTTCTCATGACCGGCTCGGGCACGGCCGCCGTCGAGAGCATGATCGCCTCCGTGGTCCCCGAAGGGGGCCGAGTCCTGATTGTGGAGAACGGCGTGTACGGGGAGCGGATTGCGCAGATATGCGCGCAATACCGGATTTCTCATGAGCGCATCATCGGCTCCTGGATGGAGGCGCCGGACGTTGCCGCGATTACCGCGCGACTCGACGCGGCCTCGGGCGAGGCCCCTTTCACACACCTTTCAGTCGTTCATCACGAGACCACGACGGGGCGACTGAATGATCTGCGGCCGCTGGCCGAGCTGTGTCGCTCGCGGGACCTTGGCTTGCTGCTCGACGGCGTCAGCAGTTTCGGGGCGGAAGAACTCGATTTTACGCACGGTGGTCTGTCGGCTGTGGCCGCGACGGCGAACAAGTGCCTGCATGGAGTGCCGGGTGTTTCGTTCGTGATCGTGCGACGAGCTGCGCTTGCCCGCGCTGCGAGTCGTGCCTACTACCTGGACCTCGGCCGGCTGGCGAGATTACAGGATCAGCGCAACACGCCGTTCACGCCGGCCGTGCATGCTTACTATGCTCTCGTCGAGGCTCTGCGTGAGTTTGCCGAAGAGGGCGGCCGGCCGACGCGCTATAGACATTACAAGGCGCTGGCGGAGCAGGCGCGGGATGGGTTGGCGGCTTTGGGGATCCCGACGGTCATTCCACCACAGGAATCGTCGGTTGTTCTTCGTTCGTACCGTTTACCGCCCGGACTGACATACTTGCAGCTGCATGATGAGCTAAAGAGCGGTGGTTTTGTGATATATGCGGGGCAGGGGGATTTGTCGAAGACGCTGTTTCGCATTTCGACAATGGGTAATCTGACCAAGGGCGATATTGATCGACTACTGACGTGTTTCGCGAAGCTGCGTTAAAAATCTCCCGAGGGAGTCTGCTTGCCCTCCTGCTCGTGACAGCGTCCTGGTCGTGCTTCGCCGACCCCGGAGATGTACCGGCCCCTGACGCGGCCGGTCCAAAGCCGACGGTTCCGCCCGCCGACCTGCAGCACTGGTACGACTTGTCGAATCTGCCGTTCATTCCGGTGCCATCGATCGGCGCGGACCCAAATAGCGGCACGACGGTGGGTTTGCTGCCGGTCTGGCTGCATACCGACGAAAATCACGACATCACCCGGATCATCGCGCCCGACGTCACCCACAACCCCTATTTCGGCTGGGGCTTCCACGGGCGTCTGTATTCATACAATTCGACCGACGAGCAGTGGTCGATCGTTGCCGGAGCGAGGGAGAAGGTCGAGCGCGGAATCGATGCTCAATACCAGCTGGGCCGGCTGCACCAGGGGAATTTCACTTCGACTACGGATGCGGATTTCGATCGCGACGGCACGCCGCGCTTCTTTGGCATCGGCAACGACACGCGGCTCAGCAACCAGTCGAACTACACCGCCCAGACGACGCTGCTGCAGGAACAACTCGGCTGGAATCTGACACCTCACTGGCAATTGCTGTACACCCTTCGTAAGCGCATCGTAAAGGTGCTTCCCGGCACGCTGTCGAGCATTCCGTCAATCCAGACTGTGTTCGGAACCACCCGCCTGGGAACCAACAGCGAGTTGCTCAATCGATACTCTGTCGTCTACGACACGCGCGACGATCTGACCGCGCCGCGTACGGGGATGCGGGTCGTCATTTATGGAGGAGCGGCCAGCCGCGGCGGCATCTTCAACGAGTCCCTCTACAGCGAAGCCGGCGGCGATGCGCGCGGCTATTGGTCGATCCGGCCGGACACGGTCGTAGCGGCGCACGTGTCGATACGTTACATGCCCCACACGGATCAAGTTCCGTTCTGGGCTCTCAGCAGCATCGGCGGTGACACGAGCGATGTGGGGGGCGAGCAGCCGTTGCGTGGCTTCGGCGCGGGGCGGTTTTACGACCGGAATGAGTTCTCCACCAGCGCCGAAGTGCGGCACACCTTCTGGGGATTCAATGCGGAGTCGACGCACGTCGACCTCGAGATCGCCCCCTTCGTGGACCTCGGCCAGGTTTTTGGCCGGACCAGCACCTTTCCCATCCAGCGCCTGCATACCGTGGGTGGCGTAGCGTTTCGCGGCATCGCCCGGCCCTCGGTTGTCGGTTATGTCGATGTCGGTTACGGCAGTGAAGGCGCGGCCGTATTCACCGGACTCAATTATCCTTTTTAGGGGCTCCTCATGAGCGACCTGAGCACTTTTCTCAGCACGAAGAAGTGGCCTCCGCAGCATCCGGACCGGATCCAGCTCTACTCGCTGCCAACGCCCAACGGCGTCAAGGTATCGATCATGCTGGAGGAGACTGGCCTGCCTTACGAGCCGCACCTGGTGCGTTTCGATAGCAACGACCAGCTCTCGCCGGAATTCCTGGCCGTCAATCCCAACAACAAGATTCCCGCCATCCTCGATCCCAACGGGCCGGGCGGCAAGCCGCTGCCGCTGTTCGAATCCGGCGCGATTCTTCTGTATCTCGCGGACAAGGCGCAGCGCTTCATGCCGCAGGAGGCGGCCGGCCGCTACCAGACCATCCAGTGGCTCATGTTCCAGATGGGGGGCGTGGGTCCGATGTTCGGCCAGGTGGGTTTCTTCCACAAGTTCGCGGGCAAGGACTTCGAGGACAAGCGGCCGCGCGATCGTTATGTCGGGGAGGCAAAGCGGCTGCTCGGCGTGCTCGATCGCCACCTCGTGGGGCGTGACTGGATGATGGGAGCGGACTACACCGTCGCTGACATCGCCATTTTTCCGTGGGTTAATGTACTCAACACGTTCTATGGCGCCGCTGAGTTGGTGGGGATGAAGGACTTTACCCAGGTGAATCGCGTGCTCGAGGTGTTTCTGGCGCGACCTGCGGTGGTGCGCGGGCTCAATATTCCGCAACGGCCATGAGTGGCGCCCGCGCGCCGTGGTGCGCGTTGGTGGTCTGTTGCATAGCTTGCGCGGCTAGGGCGGCTGCACCGCCCGGGCCACTGCCGCCCGACGCTGATAAAGAGCTGGGACGGGTCATATTGAAGGAGCTGGTGGAAATCAACACCACTCATGCCGTCGGCTCGACGGTGGCCGCGCACGCCATCGAGCAACATCTGTTGAAAGCCGGCTTAGCAGCCGACGACGTCGTGTTCGTCGCGCCCGCCGATCATCCGACGAAAGGGAACGTCGTCGTCAGGTATCGGGGCAAAGGGCGCGCAAAACCGCTGCTGTTTCTCGGGCACCTGGATGTCGTCGAGGCGAAACCCGAGGACTGGTCGGTCGATCCGTTCAAACTCACGGAGAAAGACGGCTGGTACTATGGGCGTGGCACGATCGACATGAAGGATGGCGACGCCGCCATGCTCGAGGCACTCATCCGTTTGAAGCGTGAGCACTTCAAACCCGAGCGCGACATCATTGTGGCGTTTACCGCCGACGAGGAGGCGGGCGGTGAATCCAACGGCCCGGCTTTCCTTTTGAAGGAGCACCGCGATCTCATCGATGCCGAGTTTGTGATCAATCTCGATGGTGGCGGTGGCGACTACAAGAACGGTGAACGCCTCAACTTCCAGCTCGGCACGAGCGAGAAAACCTACGTCACCTACACGTTGGAGACGACGAGCCCCGGCGGTCACGGCTCGCTGCCCGGCCCCGACAATGCGATTTACCGTTTGGCGAACGGTCTCGGGCGGCTCGAGAATTATCACTTCCCCGTGGTGTTGACGGCGACCACGCGGGCGAACTTCGCGAAGGTCGCCGATCTCAACCCCAGTGCGGACAGTCCTGACATGCGTGCCGTGTCGCAGACTCCGCCGGACCTGGCTGCCGCGGAGCGGCTCAGTCGCAATGTTAAGCTCAATGCGCTGTTGCGGACCACCTGTGTCGCGACGCTCATCTCCGGCGGTCACGCCGAGAATGCCCTGCCGCAGCGGGCGAAGGCGACGATTCAATGTCGGATGATGCCGGGCGATACGGCGGCTAACGTGCAGACCGCATTGACGGCGACATTGAACGATCCCGGGATCAGCGTGGTCCTGGATGCGCCGCCGGTCGTGAGCCCCGAATCAGAGCCGACTCCCCGGATTGTTGCGAAAGTAACAGCCGTGGTGGGTTCCATGTGGCCGCATGTGCCGGTCGTTCCTACCATGGCGACGGGATTCAGCGATGATCGTCAGACTCGCAATGCCGGGATGCCTAGCTACGATCTGTCGGGCGTATGGATCGACGTCGACGAGAACCGTGCCCACGGTCGTGACGAGCGCGTGGGAGTACGGGAGTTCGACGAGAGCGTCGAATATACCTATCGCCTGATGAAGGCGATGAGCGGAGCGCGGTAAGACTCGCGCCCGGCGAAGCTCGAGGTTTGATTTAAAGCTAGCGTATCCAGACGGCGACCCTCTTTTCGCCGCGCGCGACACATATTAGGATCGCGGGTGCCAGGAGCCTGCGCATCCCTTTACTCGGACAGGATTCTGGGACGATTCTCGACGGTGCCGGTCTTTTATAAGGCGCCGCGCTGACCGCCAGACGGGGAACTGACAGAACCACAAGAAGTGAGGAACCCGTCTTCCATGGGAGTTTATTGCGCGCGTTCGGCGGCCGCACCGTTCGACCCATTGTGGTCCGCCGCCGGCCCAACTCGGGCCTATTTCAGCTTGGTGCGCGCCGCTGCGGCGCTCGCTTGCGTACTGGCGGTGCTGATTCTGCTGGGCTGGGCCTTGGATCTGGAAATCCTCAAATCCGGCTTGCCCGGGCAGCGGGCCACGCAACCGCTGACCGCCGTATGCTTCGGACTCGCGGCGATCTCACTTGCCCTGAGTACCGAGCGTTGCATCCTGTGTCGCGTTTTCACGCGGCTCTGCGCGAGCCTGGTGCTGCTCGTTGCGGTGGTTACCGTGTGGCAGAACGCCCTGGATGTCGACTGGGGCCTCGACCAACTCCTGTTCTCCGACGCGGTCGTCCACGAGCAGCCGGGTCAGTACCTGCGCCCGGGCCGTCCCGCTGCTGGGACTTTGGTCGCGCTTGGGTTGGTGTGTCTGTGCCTGTTGCTCATCGGGGCACGGAGCGCGGCCGCGCGCAGTCTGTATGTTTGGCTCGCTACGACCGCGACACTCTTGGCCGCAACCGTGCTGCTGGCCTACGCCTATAGCCTGCATGCGGTTTATACGATGGGGTTCTACGCGCATGTCGGATTCAATTCGGGCATAGAGCTGGCCGTTCTCTCGTATGGCGTGTTGCTGCGGCGGCCGGACCTGGGGTGGGTACGTCTACTCGCAGGGGACACCGCTGGCGCGGTCAGTGCGCGTCGGCTGCTGCTGTGGACGGGATCGCTGCTCATCGTTCTGGCGGCCATCGTGAGGCTTGGTACGTCCGCCGCGCCGTATGAGGCCGGATTCGAGGTGACCTTACTGACGGTGGGTGGGTTCGGTGTGTTGCTTGCGACATTGCTGGCTCATGCCCGCCGTCTCGATGCACTCGAGACAATCCGTAATAATGTGACCAGCGATCTTCGCGAAGCCGAAACCCAACTCGTGCGCATCGCGCACGACAAGGAGGAGCGACTCGCGTTGCTCGCTCATGAATTGCGCAATCCACTCACCCCACTACGCAATGGGATCGAGATCGTCCGGCAGATGTCGAGTGGCAATCCCGCTCTGGCACGCACCACGGAAATGATGAGCCGGCAGATCGTACAGTTGGTGCGGCTGGTGGATGACCTGGTCGGGACGGAGTCGACGCGAACGGCCCCGGAAGCTCCGGTAAAGCTGGCCGAATCGGCACAGCCTGTTGAGACGGACAATCCGGTGCGCCTGAGAATTCTGGTCGCGGATGACAATGCCGATGGGGCCGATTCGCTCGCGATGTTATTACAAGCGGACGGGCACGTTGTACTGACGGCCCCCGATGGGCGTCGCGCGGTCGAAGTCGCCGAGGGGTTCCGGCCGGATGTAATCCTGATGGATGTCGCCATGCCCAATCTCGATGGCCTCGAAGCTACGCGCGAGATACGTGGCCGTCCTTGGGGCCAGGGAATTCGTATCATCGCATTGACGGCCTGGGGACAGGACGCGGAGCGGCGACGAACTCGTGAGGCGGGCATGGACGCTCACCTCGTGAAACCCGTTGATCTACAGGCGCTCGCGGCGGTCTTGCGAGACCGATGAGTAAAAACTTCCTTTCATGAAGCTGACAAGGAAGAGATGGCGGTCTGCCGGGCCGGAAGAGGGGCTGAGTCACGCGGCACGTTTTATGCAGACTGGACGGGAAGCTTGGCAAAAAGAACCGCTACCCCGTCATCGACATGCCCGAGACAGCTCACGGACCGCTGCCCGCTCTGACGAAGGGTGAGGCGTTGCGCGCGGGCGCCCTATCTGCGGGGCCGCAAACGCAGGGTCGGCGCAAGTTCCTCATCGCCGCGATGCTCATCCTGGCGTGCGCGGTGATCGCGATCGTAGTTCCCGGGATCCGCTGGCGGTTGCAGATCGTCTACTTGGATTTACTGGGCCGGATACCGGACCTGGAGGTCAGAGAGCTCCCGTCGCTACTGCTACCGGGCTCGGGGCAACCGAAGATCGCGCGACTCGTGGTAACTCATAACCCCTACGCGGTCGTTCACGTTCCCAGCTACGCGTCGGCGAACATCGAAGCCGGTGCGACAATCTTTCGAGAGCAATGCGCCGCCTGTCATTCGCCGGATGGCAGTGGCAGCCCCGGTGCACCGGCGCTGTTTGGACGTGAATTTCGTCATGGAGACACCGAATGGGCGGTGTATCGGACGATTCGCGATGGTGTGCCGAACACCGGGATGGCGCCGCATCCGTTGGGTCACCGCCGGCTGTGGCTGCTGGTGGCCTACATCCGCTCCCTCGGAGTGCCGGCCGACAGCGTCGCCGTCGCCGCCGAAGAGAGTTCCCGGATGCAACAGATTCAGGTCTCTTATGACGAGTTGGCCGCGGTGGAGCAGCCCGGAAACGACTGGCTCACGTACTCTGGTGCGTATGGCTCGAATCGCCACAGCTCATTGGCACAGGTCGACTCGCGCAATGTCGGTACGCTCAGCATGCGCTGGATGCACCAACTCGTCGGGGGCCACGACAAAATAGAAAGCAGTCCTATAGTTCGCGACGGCGTCATGTACTTCACGGTGCCTCCCGGTCGCGTGCTGGCAGTCGATGCCGCGACGGGGCACCAGATCTGGGCGCACGATCACCCGTATGAGTTCCTGGGAGGTGGTGAAGGACCCCTGGGACAGAATCGAGGTGTTGCGTTGCTCGGCGACCGGCTGTTCGTCGGTACCTGGGATTCGAACCTCACGGCGCTGTCGGCCGCCACGGGCAAAGTGCTGTGGGAAGTGAAGGTTGGTGAGTATCCCGGCACCTATATCAGTGGCGCGCCGCTGGTATTCCGGGACGTCGTCGTTACGGGAGTTGGCAGTCCTCCGGGGTTCGGCCGCGGTTTCATCGTTGCTTATGATGTCAACACCGGTAAGGAGCGCTGGCGTTTCACGACGATCCCTGGTCCGGGTGCCGCGGGTAACGAGACGTGGGCGGGGGATTCGTGGGGCAAGGGAGGGGCGGGGACCTGGCTGACCGGCTCCTATGATCCGCAGTCGGACGTGCTTTATTGGGGAGTGGGCAATCCGCGTCCGGACTTCGACGCCAGCACCCGGCGTGGCGACAATCTCTATTCCGATTCCGTGGTGGCGTTACGCGGTGCCACCGGGGAACTGTTATGGCACTTTCAGTTTACGCCCGGGGACACGCACGACTGGGATTCGAATCAGACGCCGCTGATCGCCGATCGCAACACGGCGCAAGGGTTGCAGAGGCGGCTGCTCTGGGCCAACCGCAACGGTTTCTACTATGTGTTGGATCGGAACAGCGGGGCTTTTCAGCTGGGCGTGCCGTTCGCAAAACAGAATTGGACCGAGGGTCTCGATGACAAAGGGCGGCCCATGGCGCTCTCCGGCAGCCACGCCAGCGTGAAGGGTGTGTCAGTTTATCCCGGCGCGAAAGGCGCCACGAACTGGTGGTCGCCGAGTTATGACCGTGACCTCGATCTCGTGTTTATTCCGGTGCTCGAGGAGGGAATGATTTTCTTTCCGTCGGCGCAGACGCTGCCGAGCACCGGGGGGCGCTCTTTCTATACGGCGATACGGGCGCTCGACGCGTCGACCGGGAAACTCGTCTGGGAGCGGCGTCAGGAGACGCGCTCGGACGATGACAACACCTCCGGGCTTCTGAGTACCAGGGGCGGGGTGGTTTTCGGCGCCGATCACGGGTCGTTTTTCGCGCTCGACTCGCGTACCGGCAAGCCCCTGTGGTCTGTAGAGACCGGGGGAGTGATTTACGCAGCGCCCGTGACCTATACGGTTAGCGGCGAGCAGTTTGTCTCAATCATCAGCGGGCGCAACCTCATGACGTTTGCGCTTCCAAAGGCACCTTAGTGGCCGAAATCGAAGCGACAATGTCCCGCGGAGCGAGCACGAGAGCCGCTAACGTGGACCCTTCGGCTTTAGTTGGTGGAGGATGTAATGAGACTGATGACATTGGCAATGTTGCTTGCGACTACCTGCGCCGCAGCCGCCCCAGAAGAAAAGCACCTGACACTTCCTCGATCCGGGCCCGTGCGAGTGGCGGTCGTCGTCTCGGACGGGACGACATTGATCGACATAGCGGGGCCCATGCAGGTATTCGACCAGATCCAGGCCCCGCCGGGGTCGACCGAGTTTCAGACCTTTACCGTGTCTGAGACGCGTAAACCCATCAAGGCCGGTACGCTGACTATTGTTCCCGACTATACCTTCGCTGACGTGCCGGAGGCCGACATCGTGATCGAGGGAGCGCAGTCGGGCAAGTCGCCACCGTATCTCGACTATTTGCGACGGATGGCGAGTCGCGGGCGCCTCATGCTATCCGTGTGTACGGGGGTATCGAAATTCGCTCAGGCCGGAATCCTCGACGGACTTCAGGCGACGACCCACCACAACTTTATCGAAAGTTTTGGTAGTCGCTATCCTAAGGTTCATTTTTCCCCTGACGAGGTTTGGATCCATAGCGCGCCGACGATCTACACGGCCGGTGGCGAGACGTCCGGTATTGAGCTGGCGTTGCACATCGTGGAGCTCTATTTTGATCATGATGTCGCCGTCAAGACAGCGCGGGAAATGGAATATCGTGGGCCCAATTGGCAGAGCTGACAGGACCTGGACGCGACATCAGTTGACCCGTGACCCTGGTGCCAGGCGGGCCGGTGGCCGAAAATGACGCTATGGCCAAAAACGCGCTCTCTCACTCCGAACGCCAACGCTCACGCCCCCACCGTGTGGCTATGCTTGTGTACCCGAATGTGCAGATTCTCGATGTCACCGGACCGCTCGAAGTTTTCGCACGTACGGCGCGATGGTTACAAGAGCACGGTCGCGTGCGCCAGTCGGCCTATGAAATTAGCCTAATTGCGCCTACCGCTGGTTTGGTGGTGTCCTCAGGTGGGTTGGCGCTGAATGTTGAGTCGAGTTACCGGCAGGCCCGGTCCGCCGATACACTTCTGATAAGTGGCGGTCTCGGCTACGTCAACGTCATGAAGGATGAGGCGCTGCTCGATTGGATTCGCGGGCAGGCGCGGCGGGTCGATCGGATCGGCTCCATCTGCACGGGGGCGATGCTGCTTGCCGCGGCTGGACTCCTGGATGGCAAGCGCGCTACCACGCACTGGGCCTACTGCTCTCGGCTAGCCGCCCTCGCGCCGCGGGCACAAATTGAGCCCGATGCGCTGTATGTCCGCACGGGGCACCTCTATACTTCGGCGGGAGTCACAGCGGGAATGGATATGGCCTTGGCCATGGTCGAGGAAGACTGGGGCAAGTCTGTATCGCTGGCTGTTGCCCAAGAATTGGTGATGTACCTTCGCCGGCCCGGTGGGCAATCACAGTTCAGTCGACACCTTCAGGCCGAAGCTCGAGAAGATCGCTTTGGGCGGCTCCAGCTGTGGATGCTTGAACACATCGACAAAAATCTCTCCGTCGATCAACTCGCGGCTCACGCCAATCTCAGTGTCCGACACTTCGCGCGCGAATTCACCGCACACTCGGGCGTGGCACCCGCGGCCTTCGTCATGCGAATCCGCGTGGAGGAAGCGCGTCGATTGATCGAAGCTGGCACCGTCCAATTGAAAGGTGTCGCCCGTCGGTGTGGCTTCCGGGACGAACAAGGATTGCGCCGAGCCTTTCTCCGGTTGCTCGGAGTCACGCCGCACGACTATCGTTTGCGATTCACGCGCGAGTCCATACATTAGTCGCTTGATGCGGGCCCCGCTCCAGCGACAAAAGTCACATGTAGAGTCGGCGGTGGCGTCATCTGTCACTGAATTCTTGTGAACCTCATGACCCAATTCGTTTCCCAAGTGACGCCAGCGTCCGACGAATAGGCTTGCTCCCATTGACACGATGTCGGCGTAACGTGCGACCAGACAAAGCGCACACGAATGGGTTTTCCGTTCAGAGTGTCCTCCGCGTAAAACGTTCCGACGCCGTCGTGAAAGACTCCTCGCACCGGTGGGTCGAGCGGTCCTTTGGGGGAGCGGCTG
>JAQGOE010000035.1 GCA_028293725.1 Gammaproteobacteria bacterium
CGATGCTCACCTTCTGACCGACGAGGGCGTTGAGCAGAGTCGATTTGCCGACGTTGGGGCGGCCGACGAGCGCAGCGAAGCCGCTATGGAATTCGGGGGACGGGGATTGTGACATGGCGATAGCTTACAGGGGGCGCCCGCGCACGCGGGGTTTGTCGAGGTGGCGGCACCGCCGGGGCACTGGCGGGACGCCCTCACCGATGGCGGGTGCGCGCTGGTGACGCTAGCGGTGCCGGGCCGGCAGACGTGGCCGCGCGGGCCTCGTCGCGAGTGTGGCGGCGGAGGTGCCAGCGCAGGCTGCGTGGCGAGTGGACGTGGCCACCCCGGTCGAGTCGCTATCGTTTCGCCGCGGCGGCTTCGATCGGGAGGATGATGTGTTCGGCGGCTTCCTGCTCGGCGCGGCGGCGGCTCAAGCCCTTGCCCACGCTCTGGGTGCCAAGGTCGGGGACGTCGCAGGTGACGTGGAAGGTCTGCGCGTGGGCCTCGCCTTCGATGCGATCGACCGTATACCGCGGCAGGGAGTAGCCGCGAGACTGGAGGTACTCCTGAAGGCGGGTTTTGGCATCCTTGAGCGTCTCCGGGGCCGGTAACGCGGCGATCCGGGGGGCAAAGAGCCTGCGGATGACGTCATCGGCTGCCTCCAGGCCGCCGTCGAGGAATATCGCGCCACAGACCGCCTCTAGGGCGTCTGCGAGAATCGACTGCCTGCGGAAGCCACCGGTCTTGAGCTCGCCGGAGCCGAGCTGCAGCTCGTCGCCCAGGCCGATGGCGGCGGCCACGTCGGCGAGGGGCTCGGCACTTACGACGCGCGCTCTGAGACGGCTCAGGTCGCCTTCGGAGGCGTCCGGGAAAGCGAGGTAGAGGTGACGCGCGACGGCCAGGTTGAGGACGGCGTCGCCCAGGAACTCGAGGCGCTCGTTGTTGCGACCGGGGGCGCTGCGGTGAGTCAGCGCCGCGACAAACAGGCTAGGGTCGCGCGGCTCGTATGAAAGTCGCCCGCGAACCCATCGGACTGGCCAGTCCCCGTTGGTCATTTCCCCTTTTGCGAACCTTTCTGCGAACGCCGTCCTAATCACCGACGCCGCTTTTGAGCTTCACGATCTTGTCGAACGTTACCAGTATGGCGATGTTCGCGAACAGAGGCGCCTGGTCATCGTAGTTCGCTTCGATCGACCATGTCTTATCCGTACGGGTGATCTTGAGATCCTTCACGTTCGGGTAGTCGACGCTCTCGATCTCGAAATGTTTTTCCACCGCGCGGCGCAAGCCGTTGGCGTTAGCCGACTCATTGGCCTCTTCGCCCGCGACGGAGTTGAGGCTGTGAACGACTTTCTGGTAATTCAAATAGATCGGCGCCAGGCGGATGCCGGCGTAAAAAACCACGGCGACCGGGCCCAGCAGGATGACCCAGCCGATCAGGGTGATGCCACGTTGGTGCTTGCGCATCGAACCTATCTCCCGTGCCTTGGAAACCGCCTCGGTTTCCTTACTTGATTGCGGAGCCGATCCGGCTCCACGTGGGGCCGCCGGTGCGCTGCGGGTCCCAGTTGAACCAGATCCGGGTCGCCTTGCCGACCAGGTTTGCCTCGGGCACGAAGCCCCAGACCCGGCCGTCCTCGCTGTTGTCTCGATTGTCTCCCATCATCAAATACTGCCCGGGCGGGACCACACGGCTCCACACCGGGCCGTCGCCCAACAGTGCCGCGGCGGCGGCGCCCTGACCATCACCACAGTTGTAGCCGCGGATTTCCTTACGGTTACATCCCGGCAGCGGACTGGGCGACGGATCGAGCGGCACCGGGCACAGCATGGCCTGGTGGGTATGCTCTCCAAGTGTTTCCTGCGCGAGCTGGAAATTCACGTAGCACCCGTCGTTGAACGGGGCGACGATCTTGAAGGGCACCGGCGTGCCGTTGACCGTGATCCGATCGTTCCGAACCTCCACATGATCGCCCGGCAGGCCCACCAGACGCTTGATGTAGTTCACGGATGGATCGAGCGGATAGCGGAATACGACCACATCTCCGCGTTGTGGGCCTCCAATTGAGACAATCTTCTCGTTGACGACCGGCAGGCGCAGGCCATAGGCGTACTTGTTGACGATGATGAAATCACCGTCGAGAAGGGTCGGCATCATGGAGTCGGAGGGGATGCGAAACGGCTCGAAGATGAAGGAGCGTAGGACGAGCACCACGAGCGCCACCGGAAAGAAGCTGCGGGCATAGTCGACGGTGCCGGGCTCACGGATGACGGTTAGGTCCTTGCCCGCGGCTTGCGCCGTGGCGGCGCGACGCCGCGAGAGGAACAAGGCGTCCACCGCCCACACGAGGCCGGTCAGAAGGGTGATCCCGAACAGCACCGCACTGAAATCCAGCCGCTCCGCGACCAGCAACCGCAGGACCGCGGCACCGATCAGGATGGGCAGCGTGTGATAGGCGACCGCGATAACCGGCGGATCGTGCGCCTCCTGGGGAGCCGCGGCGATCTGGCGGCGAGGCCGCAGAAACCAGTCGTCGGCGATGCACAGCAGGCCCACGGGAAGCGCGAGCCACGAGAGGAATACAACGATGGGCATCAGCATCTGCATGAGTTGGAACCTTCGTTTATGGGCTGAAAGTCGTCCGGGCCGCGCAGGCTACGGCGCTTTCAGCGAGCGCGCCCACTGAACTGGCGCACACGCCACCAAAAGGCGTGGCTTTTGGTGGCGAAAAGCGGGCCAGTTGCATTGCGAGCATTCGTTCATTCGTGGGACGTTATTCTTTACGGCCGATCTGCAACACGGCGAGAAACGCTTCCTGGGGGATCTCGACCTGTCCCACCTGTTTCATGCGTTTCTTGCCTTCCTTCTGCTTCTCCAACAGCTTGCGCTTGCGGCTGATGTCGCCGCCGTAACACTTGGCGAGCACGTTCTTGCGCAGCGCCTTTACGGTGGCGCGCGCGATGACGGCACTGCCGATCGCGGCCTGGACCGCCACTTCGAACATCTGCCGCGGAATGAGTTCCTGCATCTTGTCGACGAGCTCGCGGCCGCGTTGGTAGGCGTTGTCCCGGTGCACGATGATGGACAGGGCGTCGACCGGCTCGCCATTGATGAGAACGTCGAGCTTTTGTAGCGGTGCGTTCTGGAAATGGCTGAATTCGTAGTCGAAGGAGGCGTAGCCGCGACTCACGGACTTCAGGCGATCGAAGAAATCCAGTACCACTTCGGCGAGCGGCAACTCGTATTGGAGCGACACCTGGGTGGCGACGTACAGCATTTTTTTCTGTTTGCCGCGCTTGTCGGTGCACAACTTCAACACGGAGCCGACGTAATCGGGCGGCACCAGGATGTTGGCAATGATGATCGGCTCACGCAGCTCTTCGATCTCGTTCGAGGGCGGAAGTTTCGCGGGATTGTCGACGTACACGAGGGTGCCGTCGGTGCGGGACACTTCGTAGACAACGGTGGGGGCGCTCGTCACGAGCTCCAATTGGTACTCGCGCTCGAGACGCTCCTGCACGATGTCCATGTGGAGGAGGCCCAGGAAGCCGATGCGGAATCCGAAGCCTAACGCGGTGGAGACTTCGGGCTCGTAGTGCAGGGCCGAGTCGTTCAGGCGCAGTTTCGAGAGGGCGTCACGGAAGTTCTCGTAGTCCTCGGAGTTGATGGGGAAGATGCCGGCGAAGACGCGCGGTTTGATCTGTTTGAAGCCGGGGAGCGCGGTGTCGGTGGGCCGGTTTTCCAGGGTGATGGTGTCGCCAACGGGGGCGCCATCGATCTCTTTTATACCGGCGACGACGAAGCCCACATCTCCAGTGGCCAGGGCGGGCTGCGTGAGAGCCTTGGGCGTGAAGCGGCCGAGGCGGTCGACCTGGTGGCTGCGGCCGGTGGAAAACACTCGGATCTTGTCGCCGGTTTTGATCGAGCCGTTCATGACCCGGACCAGCGAGACGACGCCGACGTAGTTGTCGAACCAGGAGTCGATGATGAGGGCCTGGAGCGGGCCATCGGGGTCGCCCTTGGGGGCCGGAATCCGCCTGATGAGGGCTTCGAGAAGGTCGGGAACGCCCTCGCCTGTCTTTGCGCTCACGCGGACGGCGTCGGTGGCGTCGATGCCGATGATCTCTTCGATCTCTTTCGAGACGCGGTCGGGATCGGCGGACGGGAGGTCGATCTTGTTGATGACGGGGAGTACTTCGATGCCCTGCTCGATCGCCGTGTAGCAGTTCGCGACGCTTTGGGCCTCGACGCCCTGGGAGGCATCGACAACGAGGAGCGCGCCGTCGCAGGCCGCCAGCGAGCGCGAGACTTCGTAGGAGAAGTCCACGTGGCCGGGGGTGTCGATCATGTTTAGCTGGTAGCGCTCTCCATCCTTGGCGTCGTAATAGAGAGTGACACTCGCCGCCTTGATGGTGATTCCGCGCTCACGCTCGAGCGCCATGGAGTCGAGCACCTGCGACTGCATCTCACGGTCCTGCAGGCCGCCGCAGAGCTGGATCAGCCGGTCGGCCAGGGTGGATTTACCGTGATCGACGTGGGCAATAATCGAAAAATTACGTATGAGCCGCATGAATCCGCAATCTGTCCGTTGACGGCTCGTTGTTTCACCCGCGATCCAATTAGCGGCGGGCGGTCACGCTGGGCCGGGCGCGGATTATGCACGAGAGGTCGCTCCGCTGGGGCGCAGTCCTGAAATCAGCGATCCTCTGGCCTGTCCTCGGTCTCCTGGGTCCGATACTGGATGATGGCACTGCCTTCCGCGGGGACCGTCAGGCTGAAAGTGGGGTGTCCATTGTGGGTCCCGAGGACGTGATCCGCCTCCACGATAGTCGCGCCATCCGGCCCCAGCACACTCAGTTCGACGAATGCCGGGGCGCTGCGAGCGTTAGTGATCCGGATGACATGTACCTCATCGACCTCGCTCGAACGAACGACCACGTGGGGCTTCAACCGTAGCCGCTTGAGCTTTTTTGGATCCACGGCTCTATCCGTAGTCCTTGCGTTTATCTGGACATCCGGGGCTTCGCCGACATCGATCTCGAATTCCTCGTCGACCGCGACATCGCGCAATGGCGCCTCGTTCACCAGCAGCGGCACACCCTCGCGCTCGTAAAAGGACGCCACTCGTCCCGAGGGCAGCGGCAGCCCGAGATGGTGGGCGCGGTCGTTGCGGGTGCGCAGTACTTTGCGCAGCGGCGTGGCTTCCAACTCGCTGTCGGGTGAGACGTCAGCGTGATAGATGAGCTTCACCGGAATGGACTGCTGGTCGAGCATGCGCACCTGTTTGATCTGGCGGCTCGTGACGGAGGTGCGCCAGGGAACCCGGTACAGTTTGAGATCGCCGAGTTGTTCCTGCTGGGTGCCCGTGACCGCGATCTCCTGGAGCGCTATGGCGGCCATGGGCATGGGAGCCATCGCTTTTCGGGACGCCGTGACCAGGATGGACTCCAACGAGCCCAGGGGCGTCGCTCCCAGGATGTGGGGCTCGTCCGGGGAATCACTCGTCGATCCGCGTGGCCAACAATTCGCGAGAATCTCGGTGCCCGGGTCGATGGGCTCGACTTGCTCCGATTCCCGATTGAGGCGGCCGGCAACGACTTGTGCGTGGGCGTCTGGAAAGGACACCGAGTTGCTGTTGGCGAGCGTCACCCAGGCACCGAGGTCGATGCTGCTCCCGTCGGGAGATATAGCCGCGACATAGTTGGCCATCCAATCGAAACCCCGAGACAGGTATGACAACCTGACTTTTGCCGTGGCAGGCCCGGGGCTGCGAATCAGCGCGGACAACGTCGGAGTCGCCGATGCATCCGTAGCTGCGTCGAAGTGGAAGGTTTCCGGTAAGCCGGAGCAACGCAACGCCTCGATCTCACCCGCGGCGCTTTTAAACACAACACCCTCGGAGTCCGAGATGAGCGTGCCCGGGATGTCAGTTGCCTTGCCGGTCTTCGGATTGGTGCGCACCAGCCAAACGGAGCGGCCGACAGTCGCGTTCACCAGCGCCGAGGGGCTGAGTACCTGGGCGTCGTGATTCTTTTCGAGAACGCCGGTCGGCAGGCCGGTGATGATGGCGCTCTCGGGCTGAATACCATCCGCGACGCCCTCGAAGCGGATGCGGCTTTCGCCCGGCGGAATCGACACGGTACGTGTCTCGGTGACCAGCGCGAAGCCCCACAGCCGATCGAGATCGAGCGAGTTGGACACTCCTGAGGGAGAGCGATATACCGTGACCGAAAGATCGGTGACGGCGCCGGCTCGTACCATTTTCGCAGGGGCGTCGCCGTCGCCAGCCGCGGCGGACAGCGGAGCAAGCGCTGTTGCCAGGAGCAGGCATCGATAGAGAAGACGCCGCATGACCGGCACCGGCGCGCTCTAAAACCGGGTCTCGAAGCTGGCGGTGAGGGTTACGCTGCCATTGGCGGGCACCGTGACCACCCACTCGGCCTCTTCCGCACTTCGGCGCGTGCTCTTCTGACTCTCGTTCTTGATGGCGGTATCGCCCCACAAACCCGCCTGCAACACGGAAACCGTCACGGCTTTCGGCAAGGCGTTCGACACCACGTAGCGCATGTCGCTCTGCCAGTGGTCATAGCCGAGGCGGCTGCGCTTTTCGACTGTAGGGTGCACCTTGACGTCGAACGCGTCTCCCGTCGACAGGGAAAGTTTCGAGCCCATCGGGGTGTGGTCGATGCGGCTCTCGCCGATGAACTGCGGATCGCCGCGCTTGTCACGCATATAGAACCGCAGAATTCCCGCAGGCAGTTGGTCGCCGAGGCCGGCATGGGAGCTGGTGGTGAAGCGATAGACTGTCTTGGCACTCAGGGGCGTGTTCGAAGTCCCGAGCCACTGATTGAGGAATTCATAGCCGTGCTCGGCCGGGACACCATGCACGTCGAGGAAGCTGACCTGCTTGGTTTGCAGGTTGGCAATGGTGGTGCGCTCCGAGAGGGGATACAGATAATAGTCGCCGAGACGCTCGCGCGAGCCGCTCTCGGTGCCCGCCTGTTGCAAGGTCGGTCGCGGTTGCCGCATGTAGCCTCTACCGCCGCCGTCCGTCGCACCACCGCTCACGTTGGGGGAGCCGGCGACCAACAGTGTCTTGGCGTTGTCGTAGGTGGTGCCACTCGAGTTGGTCAGCGTGATCCAACCTTGCACATCGATCTTCGAGGTGGCCTCATCGAAGAGAGCGACATAGTCCGCCCGCCAGCCGAGCCCGGGGGTGAGATAGCTCAAGGTGGCCGGTACCGGACCGCTGTGGGCACCATTGACGGTCACCGACAAGGTGGGATGGGCACGCAGGTTGTCGGGCACTTTGTCGAAAATGACGCGCGCCGGCATGCCGTCATCGCGTAGCACCTCGATGTGATCGCCGATTTTGAGGACCACGCCGCCGTTGGTCGCCAGGACCAGTGCCTTCTCGCGGGTTTCCGCGCCGGTGCCGGGACTCGTGCGCACGATCGTGACTTCGTGGCCGACGGCTTTCTCCATCAGCTTCGCGGGGGTCAGCAAGTCGAAGTCGAAGTTCTGCTCGACGATGGTCAGCGCGTCTTTGGCCGCGAGCGAGACGGTCTCGGCGCGGATTTGCGCCGAAACGTTCTGAAATTCCACTCGCTGTTTGCCGCCGGTGAGATCGATGGTGCGGTGGTCCTGCACCAGGGCGAGATCGTCGGCATAGATGGTGACGGAGAGGTCCTGATCAGCGGCGCTGGTGACGGTGGGCACCGCCGACCAGAGGGCACCGATCGCGAATGTCAGGATCGTCAGTGCCTGCACAGGTTTGTCAATATGTAACATCTTGCTCAGGTCCGTTTGCCGAGGACGTGAGTATGAACGCAAATCGACAGGTCGAGGGGTTACCTCAGCAGGCGCTTCAGCTCCGCGGCGTCGAGGCGGTGCCGGCAGACAACGCTTCCATCGAGCAGGAGAACGGGGACATCAAGTCCGTGGCGGCGCTGCAGGAGCGGATCGCTGTCGACATCGACGATGTCTATGGGAGGGAGTGCGGTCGTAGCGGCCAGGGCGCGCAGCTCGGTCAGCATCTCGTCGCACAACTCACAGTCGTGACGGTGGACGACTGTCAGACGCGGTGTATCGGAGGCCACGTGAAGGCCGGCCTCCTAATGATGCGGGCCGGCTTGCACGGAGTTGGCTATGAAGCGCACCGTCGCGGGAGGCACCTCGCCTACTGCCGTTACCTTGTGGCCGTCGATGAATGTCGAGAAGGCTGACGAGGAGCCGACACGCGCGGATTCGTCCACGGGGGGCTCATCGGGAGAGGAGTTGAGATGAGACTTTTCCTCGACGAACACTGACACGGACGCGAGCCCGTCAGTGAATACGAGATGGTCCACAGGATCGGTCGATCCCGGCAGGGTTTGCGCCTTGCGGACAGTCATCTTGAATCCGGGCGGCAACTTCAGCGCGTCCCACACCACAGGGTCTACGGCTCCCGAATCCTTCGGCGGTATGGCATCGTCACCACTGCGCAGCCACTGGAACCCCTCGGTTGAGATTTCAGGCTTGAAAGCCGCGTCGGGAATACGGGAAGACAGGGTGAGACTCGCGAACACGACCTGCTCTATAACGCGACCGTGCGTGTCGCAGAGTTGTGTCTTCAGAGGCATCGCGGTGGTCTCGTCGATCCACAAGCGATAGCCGTAACGATACTCATCCTTGGGTGTGACGGTGATGAGGTGCGTGTCACGTCCCACGAGGCGGGTCTTAGTGACTTCCTTCAGGTCGTAAAAGCTCGCCGTCTGGTC
This sequence comes from Gammaproteobacteria bacterium, assembly GCA_028293725.1. Next base: position 8,740 of record JAQGOE010000035.1, read on the forward strand.
GTTGATGGTGGGGAAACCACTCAGCAGCGACTCTTTCGCGGGACGGCTCTCGACCAGGACCGTACGCTTGTCCGGGAGATAGCAGGCGAGGTTCGAGCCGGTTCGGATGAATTCGCGCCCGGAGCCGTCGAGGGAGACCAGGCGCTCGGAGACGGCGCCGTTCTGGACACGGTGAATGATGCGCAGCATCTCCACCCTCCCCCCCTGCCAATGGGAGAAGGTCCCGTCATAGTTCCGGCTGGTCAGTGCCTCGTTCATCCGCTCGAGCCACTTGCCAGGCTCATCAGCCAGCGCCACCCCAGCCATCGCCAGGGCCAGCGTAAACCAGCTGCTCAGCGCAAACGTAGTGCCACGCTCGCTACTGCGGATTCTTCGCATCGTCTTGCACGTCCTCGGTTGGTTCCTCCGACCCCGCGGACGTGCCTGCGGTTCCCGACTCACTCGCCATAAAAGACGAGAGCAGATTGCGGCGCGTGACCGGCGAGGAGAACTCGCTATGCGCGACGACGTAATTCGCGAGCTCGGTGCTCGGGACTACGAGCCGGCGGGGGGAATTCTTCGGGACCACATAACTGTCGGACTCACCGGTGTTGCCCCGGGTCGTCGCGGAAGCGACGGTCGCGGCAACCGGGGTGTTGACCGTCGCGATAGCGGGGACAACCGTCTGCGCCATTGCAGGCAGGGCGTCGGGCAATACCTGTGATCGCATCCAGATGATCGACACGGCGGCTACGCCAGCGGCAGCGGCAACGCCCGCGAGTGGCTGCCACCAACCGATGTCCCAGCGCTTCTTAGGCTGGGGTGCGGGCTCGGCAGCAAGAGGTGCCTCGGAAGAGATTGCGGCGCTGACGCGGCCGGCCAGCCCGGCATTCAGACGCACACCCCGCTCGGCCCGGATGGTGGCTCCGATCACCGCGTAGCGGCCCCAACGCGCCTTGAGTTGCTCATCGCGCGACAGGCGACGCGCCAGCAGCTCGCATTCGGCCGCGGGCAGCTCGTCGTCGAACATGGCGGACAGCTGACTATCCAATTCCTCGTTCATCCCAGCTCCTCCACTCGACCCAGACCCCCTTCGAAAACCTCACGCAGGCGGCGGTCGATGGCTTCGCGCGCCCGGAAGATGCGTGACCGGACGGTGCCCACGGGGCAATCCATGGTCGCGGCGATCTCTTCGTAGGAGAGGCCTTCGAGCTCGCGTAGAACAATGGCGGTACGCAGATCCTCAGGCAGGGCTTCAATCGCGGCGTTCACCGTCGAGCGGATCTCATCCGTCAGCACGAGCCCTTCGGGTGTGTCAGGGTCTTTCATCCGGCCTTGCATGTCGTAAGACTCATCGGTGTTGTTACGGTCGAGGTCATATTCGATGGGGCTGCGGTCGCGCGAGACGACTGCATTTTTCGCGGTGTTGATGGCGATGCGGTAGAGCCATGTGTAGAAGGCGCTGTCCCCGCGGAACTGGGGCAACGCGCGGTAGGCCTTGATGAAGGCTTCCTGGGCAATGTCCTCGGCTTCCGCCGGATTGCGCACGTAACGCATGACCAACTTGACCAGTTTGTGCTGGTACTTGAGAACCAGCGCATCAAATGCTCCCTTGTCGCCGCGCTGTACGCGGCGGACGAGGCTGAGATCGCTTACATCGGCGCTCATGGGCGCCCCTGCTCCTGGACAGAAGGTCGCTCCACGGCGACCTGAATAGACCCTGAACTCATTTGAAAGTTCAGGCACCGTGCCGCTAAATGGGAGGTGCGGCGGTAATGCGGTTCCGGACTGTGCGCCCATTGCAAAGATGTGACGGATCTAACAGTCGGCGCCGTGGCGATGGCTCTCAAAGGCGCCTCTTTGGCGCAGGATCATGCCTGAGGGGGGAGACGACTGCCATAGGCTCAGCAGCCCGGGCGGGCCGGGGCGGCGAGAGGGTTCGCGGACGCAAAGCCGGCGATTTGCGCGACCAGAGTGGCAAGCTCGCGGTCCGCAGGAATTGCCTGCCCGAGCAGGTAATCGACCAACACGGGGTCAGGGAGCTCCAGGAAACGGGCGAGCGTCTGCCGCTGCCCTGCGGAGGACTGCGGTAGCTCCCGGCGGGCGAAGCGCTCGAGAAGCACATCCAGTTCTTTCATCCCACGGCGGCAGCGCCACAGGAGGCGGCGCGCTTCCGGGTCGAGAGTCGTCGTCGGAGTGACGATGGCGTTGAGGTTCGTGGGCACTGTAGAGACGGTCTTTAGCTTTGGCGCTCGACGAGCATTTTTTTGATCTCGGCGATGGCCTTGGCGGGGTTGAGATCTTTGGGGCACACGTCGGTGCAGTTCATGATCGTATGGCAGCGGTAGAGGCGGAAGGGATCCTCGAGCTCGTCGAGGCGCTCGCCGGTGGCCTCGTCACGACTGTCGATAATCCAGCGGTAGGCCGCCAAAAGCGCGGCGGGGCCGAGGAAGCGATCGCTGTTCCACCAATAGCTCGGGCAAGCGGTGGAGCAGCACGCACAGAGGATACACGCCGCAGGGCGGTCAATCTTCTCTTGTTCTTCCTTCGACTGCAGGCGCTCACTATCGGGCGGTGCGGGGGTCCGTGACTGAAGCCACGGCTTAACAGACGCGTATTGCGCGTAAAAGTTCGTGAGATCGGGAACAAGATCTTTCACGACCGGCATGTGCGGCAGCGGATAGATCTTGATGTCGCCCTTGAGGTCATCCTGCATGGAGGTGGTGCAGGCAAGGCGGTTCACGCCATCGATGTTCATGGCGCACGAGCCACAGATTCCCTCCCGGCAGGAGCGCCGGAAGGTGAGCGTCGAATCGACGGTGCCTTTGATCAGGATCAGCGCATCGAGAACCATCGGACCGCAGCCCTTCATATCGAGCTCGTACGTGTCGACGCGCGGGTTTTCGCCCGAGCTCGGGTCGAAGCGGTAGATCTTGAAGGTGCGCACGTCGGCGGCACCCGCTGGCGCCTTATGGACGATGCCCTTGCGGATCCGGGAGTTGGGAGGCAGTCGGAATTCGGTCATCTGGAGTTCACCGCGTTGGGGTTCACCGCGTCAGTAGGTACGCGCTTTTGGCGGAATCGTTTCGACGTCGCTGGTCATGGTGTTGAGGTGCACGGGGCGGTAGTCGAATCTCACCTTTCCGGGGCCCTCTACCCACACTAATGTGTGCTTCATCCAATTCACGTCATCGCGATTGGGGAAGTCTTCGCGTGCCTGGGCGCCACGGCTTTCCGTACGGTTTTCCGCCGAGTGAATCGTGGCCGTCGCCTGGAGGAGCAGATTCTCCAGCTCGAGCGTCTCAATGAGATCGCTGTTCCAGATGAGAGAGCGGTCGGTGATGTGGACGTCTGCGAAGGACTCGAACGTCTTTGCGAGCTTCACCGTACCTTCGTGCAGGGTCGGGCCAGTACGGAAGACGGCGGCATCGAGTTGCATCGTCTTTTGCATCTCGAGGCGGATTTCGGCGGTAGGCCGAGAGCCCTTCGCGTTGCGCAGCTTGTCGAGACGCGCGACGGCGAACTCACCGGCATCTTTCGCGAGCGGCTTGTGACGGGTGTCCGGCTTCACGACTTCGGCGCAGCGACGCGCGGCTTCGCGGCCGAAGACGACGAGGTCGAGCAGTGAGTTCGAGCCGAGACGGTTCGCGCCGTGGACGGAGACGCACGCCGCTTCGCCGACAGCCATCAGACCCGGCACCACTGTGTCCGGATCTTTGTTCTTCGGCTGCACGACTTCGCCGTGGTAGTTACACGGAATGCCGCCCATGTTGTAGTGAACGGTGGGCAGTACCGGGATGGGTTGTTTCGTTACATCGACGCCAGCGAATATGCGGGCCGTCTCGGCGATACCGGGAAGCCGCTCGTGGATCACGCCGGGCCCGAGATGCTCTAGATGCAGATCGATGTGATCGTGCTCGGCTCCAACACCACGACCTTCGCGGATCTCCATGGTCATCGCGCGGCTCACGACGTCGCGCGAGGCGAGATCCTTCGCGTTAGGGGCATAACGCTCCATGAAGCGCTCCCCCTTCCCGTTCGTCAGATAACCACCCTCGCCGCGCGAGCCTTCGGTAATCAAACAGCCCGAGCCGTAGATACCCGTCGGGTGGAACTGCACGAACTCCATGTCCTGCAACGCGAGCCCGGCGCGCAACGCCATGGCGTTACCGTCTCCGGTGCATGAGTGCGCGGAAGTGCAGGAGAAGTAAGCGCGTCCATAGCCGCCGGTGGCGAGGATCGTGGAGTGCGCGCGGAAGCGATGGAGCTTACCTTCGGTCATGTCGAGGGCCACGACACCGCGGCAGACGCCCTCTTCCATGATGAGATCAATCGCAAAGTACTCCACGAAGAAGGTCGCGGAGTGTTTTATCGACTGCTGATACAGAGTGTGGAGCATCGCGTGACCGGTGCGGTCGGCGGCGGCGCAGGTGCGTTGGGCGATGCCCTTGCCGTAGTGCGTCGTCATACCGCCGAAGGGGCGCTGATAGATGCGTCCAGCTTCGGTACGGGAGAACGGCACGCCATAGTGCTCTAACTCAATGACGGCGGCCGGCGCCTCCTTGCACATCAGCTCGATGGCGTCCTGGTCGCCGAGCCAGTCCGAACCCTTGACGGTGTCGTACATGTGCCAGCGCCAGTCGTCCTCGCCCATGTTGCCAAGGGCGGCGCTGATGCCGCCCTGCGCGGCGACCGTATGACTGCGCGTGGGAAATAACTTCGTCACGCACGCCGTGGACAAACCGGCTTCGGCGAGCCCGAGCGTCGCGCGTAATCCGGCGCCGCCGGCTCCGACGACAACGACATCGTAAGTGTGGTCGATGAATTCGTATGCGCTCATGCAGCGCCTCCGAACGCCACCTTCAGAACAGCAAAAATGCCTGCGGCCGCAACGACCGCGTGGATGAATGTGGTCAGGACGAGTGTCAAGGTTTTAGAGCCGCCGTGGACATAGTCCTCTACGACGACCCTTACGCCGAGTTGCGAATGCCAGGTCGCCACGAGAATGAACAGAATGAGCAGCAGCGCAGTCGATTCTTGTGCCATCCAGCTGACGACGGTCACGTGCTCGAACGACGGCAACGATAGCAGAGACACGACAAACCAGATCGTCAGCGGCACCAGCGCGATGGAGGTCAGCCGCTGCAGCCACCAGTGATGCACACCCTCTTTCGCGGAACCCGTGCCTAACACTTTACCCAGTGGGCTGCGCAAGCTCATGACTGGTGCGTTCCCGGGCAGAAGGCCCAGTAGAGAAAGCCGATCATCAGCAAGACGCTCACGGTGCCGACGATCCAGGCACTGCGCTTCGATTGGCTGCGCTCGAGGCCGTGGCCCGTGTCCCAGATCAGGTGCCTCAGCCCGGCGACCAGGTGATACGAGAACGCGAGCAGCAGCACCATGTAGAAAAGTTTAAAGATCGGCAGCGACAGAACGCCGATGGCCCGCGTGTAAGCGGCCGCGCCGCTCGCGATCGCCATGAGCCAGCACACGAGGAGGAGCAGTCCGATCGACAGCACGAGGCCGGTGATGCGGTTCGCGAAGGACGTAAAGAGTGTGTAACGGAACATCCGGTACACGGAGAGATGGGGTGAGAGAGGTCGTTGCGGCATAGATGGTTTGGTTTGTCGCGCGGTGAGGGGTGGTGGCGGTGCGTGTCGCGGGCCGTACTGCCGAACGCAGTACATCTCGTGCGCAGTTCATTGCCCTACGCAGTAGACGCCGTATGCGGTCCCTGCCGTGCGCGCTTTTCGGTTACTTTAGAAATCGATGCAGCGGCCCTTTTTTTCCCAATCGCCGAACCGGGTGGGCTCGGGGCCGCTCGGGCCGCCGATCTCCCCGCTGGGGATTTCGTCGCTGGCCCCCGCTGGGGGTTCCCTCGCTGACCGCTCGGTCGCCGCTCGGTCATCCCGGGGTCGTGGCAATGCATTCGGGTCGGTTGCGGAGTGCGCCGGCGCGGCGACCGAGCGGTCAGCGAGGGAACCCCCAGCGGGGGCTAACGTCTTCGCGGGCGCGGATTCTGGGGCAGCGGGAGGAAGAACGGCGGGTAGTGATTCGGCGTTCTTTTCGTCGCGGGTCGGCATAGCGCAATTGTGCCAGAAACCGGCTCTGGGGACCACCGGAAACCTGTGGAAAAACAAGGCGTAAGTCCTTGAGTTGATGAAACGTGGCGGGGTTGGCCGCATCATTGGGAGGAGACTGCACGCCACTGGGGTGCGCGTCCGCGGCTGCGGGCTACAGCGTGCGCGTCGCCGGCTGCGGGCGACGGCTGCGGGTTACGGGTTCCCGGCCAGGCGCGTTGGGCTGCGCGACACGGGCTACGGGTCTCCGGCTACGCGCCCCGGGCTAGGCGCCCCCGGCTACGCGCCCCGGTTGATCGTCGCGCGCGAGAGTGTATGAGGACACATGAGTACGAACTGGAATTTAATTTCGCTGGACGATTTGGGAGTGCTGCGGTTTCGCGGTGCGGACGCTGTGCGGTTTCTGCAGGGTCAGGTTTCGAATGATGTGGAGCGACTCT
>JAQGOE010000073.1 GCA_028293725.1 Gammaproteobacteria bacterium
GGTCACTTGGCGAAGAACGCAATGTCGACCGCCCGCGCCATGGCTTCGTTCCCAACATCGTTAGGATGGACGTGGTCCCCCGAGTCGAACCGCGACAACAACCTGCGCGGGTGATCGGGGTCGCGCATGACCGTGTCGAAGTCGATGACCTGGTCGAACAACCCGCACGTGAGGATCCATCGGTTGACCTCTTGCCGCACCGTCTCGCCCGCTTCGTTGAAGGTCCACACACCTTCCCAGGGTAGGATGGTTGCCCCAATGACCTTCAGCCCATGGACGTGAGCTTTCTCGATAAATTTGCGATACCCCTCGATCAGCTCATCGCCGCTCACCCGCTCACCCGGAGGGATCCCGGGAAGCGCACGAAAGCTGATGTCATTGATCCCTTCGAGCAACAGAACCCAATGGACTCCCGGGCGCGCCAGCACATCCCTATCGAAACGCGCCAGCGCATTCGTACCCGCGCCATCATGGAGCATGCGATTCCCGGAGATGCCGACGTTCGCAACCGCGACCATCCCGGTTGACTTGTTATCCAGCAGCCGTCCGGCGAGTACAGAGGGCCACGCCCGGTCCGTATCGGGTGTTGTCGCAAAGCCATCGGTAATGGAATCGCCGAAAGCCACCAGACCCGCGGCCTTGGAAGGGGTGAGGACATCGATGCCGGTCAGCCAGAAGTACGATCTGTTCTGGCTCGTGCCGGCAAGGCTGGCACTGGCTGTGGTGTCGCCATTGCTGATGTAGGTGGTATGCAAGCCCAACGAGTGCACGGTCAGCGGACTCGTGTTGTGCGGGACGTAAAGCGAGACGACGACATCGCTCAACGCCGGAACGGGTAAATCGACCGGGTCACTGACAATCAGCGCGCCGGGTTCGATCGTGAACGCCTGGCTGCCGCCAACGGTGATCACCCGGTCCGACCCGGGACGGATCGACTCACCGTTGTTGGAACGGATGCCGGATGCCACCCGGGCCGCCCCGATGGCGACCGCGGTCAATCCCTGCGCGTTGGAAAGTTGGATCCGGAGCTGCCGGCCCCCGATGCTCACCCGCGCAACCATGCGCACGGTCTGGTTGTCGATCCGCTCCGGGATAGGTGCAATCGGCGAGGGTGGAGGCGGCTTGCCGGAGGACTGCGCAGGGGCCGCCTGCTGCGGTGGCGGCTTGTTCAACCAGGGCGGCATTTCGGTGGTCGTCAATTGCTGTGCCGTCGCCCAGGTAGCCACCCAGCGCTGCCCTGGAATCTCAGCCGCTGCGGCCGTCGAGAAAAACTGGGCCCCCATGAGGCCGGCCAGGCCGACGAGAACGCCGCTGACCCACACTCCTACCCCGGTTCGCTGACTCATGCCGCACCCCCCCTCCCGCCAGACGCAATCGTTTGCGCCCAAGTGTGCTGACAACCATGATCTTTGTAAAGCACACGCGCTGCCCTGCGGCGATCGCCCCAAGCCCAGCACCCACCGGGCGCCTGCATTCATTGAAAACGTTTGCGTCTGCCTGTATTTTAGCGGCGCTCGCTTGCGGTGCAGCCGTGGGGACAGCAACTATTCCAGCAAGGTATCGATGAGCGCACCCAACACCGCCGGCGACGAGGCCAATCTACGGCGCACACGCGCGCTGGTCTGCCTCATGTTTCTCACCTTCGCGATGACGAGCGACGCTGTCGGGGGGGTGATCCCGCTGATCATCGACGAATTCGGACTGAGCATGAAGGCCGCTGGTGCGTTCCACTACGCGCCCATGACGGCGATGGCTTTTGGCGCCCTCCTCCTCGGGTTTCTCGCTGACCGCCTGGGCCGCAAGCGCACGATCATCCTGGGCCTGGCACTGTACGCATCGGGCTCCATTGCGTTTGCCTTCGGTCACACGTTCGATCTGTTTGTGGGCTTACTCGCGTTGTCCGGACTCGGGATCAGCATTTTCAAAATAGGCGGACTGGCCCTGGTAGGCGATGTGTCACCGACGGTGGACAGTCACACCAGGCTCATGAACATGGCCGAGGGCTTCTTCGCCGTGGGCTCGATAGTCGGACCCGCGGTAGTTGCCCTGCTGCTTTCGCGAGGGCTTTCCTGGAAGTGGCTGTATGTCCTGGCTGCCTTGCTCTGCGTCCTGCTCATCATAGTCGCATCCGGTATCCGCTATCCTGAATCGAGCCCGGGCGAAGCGCGCTCCGGCGAGCGCCAGACCGCAAATCTGCACAACACATTGCGACTCTTGAAAGACCCGTACGCGCTGGGGTTCTCTTTCCTCATCACGCTGTATGTCGCAGCCGAGGTCGCTGTTTACGTGTGGATGCCGACCTATGTCCGCGCCTATCGCGGCGCCTATTCCTGGCTTCCCACCTATGGTCTCACCCTGTTCTTTCTGTTGCGAGCACTGGGCCGGTTTCTGGCGGTGTGGCTATTGGGGCGATTTTCCTGGTCCGGCGTACTGGCCCTGTTCGGAGCGCTCATCTTCCTGTGTTTCGCGGGCGCGGTGGCCGGTGGTGTCGACACCGGAGCGTGGCTGCTGCCTTTGTCGGGATTGTTCATGTCCATGATCTATCCAACCTTGAACTCCAAGGGCATCAGTTGTTTCCCCACGACCCAGCATGGCGCGGCCGCGGGCGTCATCCTGTTTTTCACGGCCCTTGCCGCGGCCTTGGGTCCGCTTGCCATGGGCGCCGTCAGTGACGCCTACGGCGATCCAAGATCCGGGTTCGCGCTCGCCAGCGGGTTCGCCCTGCTGCTGTGCGTGGGCCTGGTCATCAATTGGTGGAAGGCTCCCGCCGAGCGGCGGCTGCAGCTCATCGCAAACGGTTGCGCGACTCGTCCATGAAGAATCAAGTCCAACTGATCACCTACGTGGATCGCCTCGCGGGCACGCTGCGCGGCCTGCAGGACCTGCTGTTGCGGGGCCCCTTGCGCGGCCTGTTTGGAGCCGTACACCTGTTACCGTTCTTTCCTCCAATCGATGGCGCGGATGCCGGCTTCGATCCGATCGACCATACAGCCATCGACAGCCGCCTCGGCGATTGGCAGGACCTGCGCGCGCTCGGTGCCGAAATCGACATCATGGCCGATGTCATCGTCAACCACATGTCCCGGCATTCCGCGCAGTTTCAGGACTACCTCGAGCTCGATCACCAGTCCCCTTACGACGGAATGTTCCTCACCTTCGAGCGCGTCTTCCCACAGGGAGCGAGCGAATCCGACCTGCTAGCCATCTATCGCCCTCGTCCGGGCTTGCCTTTTATCTCAGTTACCCTGGCCGATGGCACGCGCCGCATTTTCTGGACGACCTTCACGCCCGAGCAGATGGATATCGACGTGAGACATCCGCGCGGCGTTGAGTATCTCGATAGCATCCTCGAGACATTCAGCGCCAACGGCATACGCATCATCCGTCTTGACGCAGTGGGTTACGCGATCAAGAAGGCCGGCGAAAGCTGTTTCATGATGCCCGAGACGTTCGAATTCATCGCCGGATTCTCCTCCCGGGCGCAGCGCCTCGGACTGCAGGTCCTGGTGGAAATCCATTCCTATTACCGGCGGCAGATCGAAATTGCCCGGCACGTCGACTGGGTTTATGACTTTGCGTTACCGCCGCTGGTGTTGCACGCGCTCTTCAACGGTACGGCGCGACGACTGAAGGACTGGCTGATCGTGCGGCCGCGCAACTGTCTTACCGTGCTCGATACTCACGACGGCATAGGGATCATCGACGTTGGGCCCGACCAAGCTGACCCCGCCGCACGACCCGGCCTCCTGCCACCCGAGGAACTCGCGGGGATTGTCGAGCGGATCCATGCAAACACCCAGGGACAGAGCGTTCGCGCCACAGGCGCGGCGGCCGCCAACCTCGACCTGTACCAAGTCAACTGCACCTTCTACGATGCGTTGGGCCGCGACGATTCGGCCTACCTGCTCGCCCGGGCGATCCAGTTCTTCGTGCCGGGCATCCCGCAGATCTACTACGTCGGACTGCTGGCCGGGGGCAACGACATGGACCTCCTGGCCCGCACGGGTGTGGGCCGCGACATTAACCGCCACCATTACACTCACGCCGAGATTGACGAGTCGCTCGGCAGGCCGGTAGTCCAGCACTTACTCGAGCTGATCCGACTGCGCAATTCGCACCCCGCTTTTGGGGGCGAGTTCCAGTTGTGCGACACGCCCCAGGAGCGGCTGGAATTGCGCTGGGACAGCGGTGCGCACCACGCGCGCCTCAGTGTTGAGTTGCCGACACGCGCTTGGCGGGTTGACTACTCCCTGGAGAGCGGGGGAACCGGAGTGTTCGAGCTCCCGCGGTCCTGACCGAGCTCCCGGCTTCCTGACCGAACTGCCGCCGCGCTACGAGTTACGAGTGGCGAGCAGCGCCGAGGTGACGCGCGAAAAACTTCACGATCACGTCGTAGCACTCCTGCGATTCCGGAACGTCGGGGTTGTAGAAGAACCCGTGAAACATCCCTTCCCAGACATGTAATTCGGCATCGACACCCAACTTGACCATCTGCGAGTGGGTGTAGACCGCGGAGCTGAGCTCGAAGCCCCGGGTTCCCGTGATGATCAGGGTGGGCGGGAATCTGCGTAGAACCTCCGCGGAGGTTGCCGGGGCGACGAGTGGATCGTGAGGGTCGGTCTCGGCTAGATAGCCGAGGCCGGGACGTTTCGCTGCCTTCGATCCCGCATCAACGGGCGGAGGTGGCGCACGGCTTTCCCCCAGCGGTAACGTCGTATACGTGGCATCGCCGCCAAACCCGAATCCCCCATCCCCCAGGGTGGCACCGGCACAAAAAATTCCAACGGCGCCGGGAGCTGGCAGTCCATGACTCTGGAACCACGCCACAGACATCCCGGTCAGCATGCCCCCCGCGGAGCATCCATAGATGCCGATATCCTGAGCTCGATAGGTCTTCAGTAACTCCCGATAGGCTGCCGCGACGTCCTCACTGGCGGCGGGAAAGCGATATTTTGGCCCCTCGCGGTAGTCGAGACTCACCACCTTGATGCGTCCCAACACAGCAACGGGTAGGGACTCGAGCTCGGCGCAGCCCGGCCAGCATCCCGAGAAGCCACCGCCGTGCAGATCTATGAGCACGCGCTTGCGGTTCGCAACGGAAATGCCTTGTTTCGGCGTGTAGACGAAGGCGTGGACACCCCCCACCGTCGTGTCCTGACGCTCTACGGCAAACAAGGCGCGCTGCCGCTGCAGATATCCGGCCAGCAGCGGGGGCACTCCGTCAGCCTGCACGAGCATTTCGGGCCGTTGCACCTGGTTGAGATGCTCCGCTAGATAGGCCTTACCCTGCGGACTGAGATAACTCGACACAGGCACCGTCATTGCGGGCACGTGCACTGTGCCGTCGGCGTCCACCTGCAGCGGCGGTGGCATCGGGGCGTCCTGGGCCGAGGCGAGCGCGGCACCCAACAGCACGCCGATCGTGAGGGCCGCCACGGGGATCCCGCGACGTAAAGACCGGCCACGGCTGCAACCTCTACTCTGCAACATATTCCCCCCCTTCAGCCTGCGCCTGGTGTTCGTTGCGGCCGACGGGCGCTACTGTGCCAGCCAACGGAAACGTTTGCAATCAGCCGCCACGCATCACGAACGCAAACGTTTGCGTCGGATGGCCCGGTGCGCTAGATTTCGCGTCCAGCACGCTGCAAGACAGCCTTTACGAGAACGAGGGGGAAACATGAATCGTCTGGCGATATCCTGGTCCACTGGCGCGACCGCTCTGGCGGCCGCTTTCATAGGGGTGCCGGTCTGTGCCCAGGAAACGAGCGCAGCGGCTGCCAACCCCGCCGCCGCGTCACAACAACTCGAAGAAATCGTCGTCACCGCGGAAAAGCGCTCGGAATTGCTCTCGAAGGCGCCGCTCGCCATCTCGGCAGTCAATCAACAGAACCTGGACGACCTCGGCATCACCTCCGCGCAGGAACTTGTCACCACGGTCCCGAATTTCCAGATCTCGGCGAACGGCTACACACCGCAGCTGTCCATCCGCGGCATCGGTAACTTCAGCGGCAGCTATTCCACCGTCGCGGTCCAGGTGGACGGTATCTATCAACCCAACACCGCGACCCTCACCAACGGGTTATACGATGTAGGCCGTATCGAAGTCGCCCGCGGTCCGCAGGGCACCGTCTACGGCCGTAACGCTACGGCAGGCGTCCTCAACATCAACACCGCTGATCCTGTCCGGCAATTCCTGGCATTCGGCGACCTGGCCTACGGCAATTACTCGGATTTCACCGTGCGCGGTGTGATCAACGTCCCGCTGGGAGATCACGTGCAGGTCCGAGGATCCATCGTTCGGGAGACAAATGACGGCTACTACGAACGCGGCGCCGCCGCGCGCAATTACGCCAAGACCGACATCCTCACCGCGCAATTGACCACGCTGGTGGAGCTGACGGACTCACTCACGTGGCGTGTAGCCGTCGAACATGACGACAACACGGGCACGATCAACTACCTGCAGGGCGTGAACTACCTGTACTACCCTAACGCCAGCCTCGCCGCCGGTTTCCTTGGCGCTCCGGTCATCACGCCGGCGCGCCCGAACCTGATGGCCCAGGAGAGCGTCACCGACAACTCGTTCGACACTTGGGAGGATGCCGTGCGCTCCCGGTTGACGTGGGCCATCGACGATCAATTCACCGCGACCTACCTGGCAGGCTACTCCGCATTCATCGATAACGGCGTCGACATAGCCACGGGGGCCTTCAGCCAGCGACAGGGCGACACGGATACCCGCTCCTCGACACAGGAGCTCGACCTCAACTTCGATACGAGTCGCGTCAAAGCCGTCGCCGGCCTTTACTACTATCGCGACTACAGCCACGGGAGTGCCAGCCTGCACATCGGCAACACCGTACCTTACCCGTTCAATTCACTGGTGCCGCGGGCAATCAACGCTCCGGTGGGCACCGAGCCCTCGTCCTATGGACTGATCGATATCGTTCAGCACACCGCATTCAACTACAACATGTCCAAAGCGGCATTTTCCCAGGCGACGGTCAATGTCACCGACAGCCTGCGCTTTACCGGCGGCGTGCGCTATACGAAGGATACCCACGGAATCGATTCCGCCTCGCAGGTGTGCGCCTTTGGAACCGGCCTGGTGCCCAACGCCGCTCTGTCTTGCGGCGTACCGTTCGGGCCACCCTCCACCACGATCCAATTGACGGATTCTCACAACACCAGCTGGAAGACCAGCCTGGACTACGACCTCACCCCGGATCAGCTGCTCTACGGTACGGTTGCGACCGGCTATCGAGGTGGCGGGGTCTCCGGTAACACGCGCCTGCCGCCGCAATTCCTGACGTATGCCCCCGAAACCGTGACCAACTACGAGCTCGGTTGGAAGAGCCTGTTGCTGGATCGCTCGCTGGCGCTCAGCCTGGACGTCTTCAACATGGAGTACAAGAACATGCAAGTGAGTGCGATCGAGCACGACCTGACCGGTAGCCCCGCCCCCTTGACCATCAATGCCGGCAAGGCGCGGATCAAGGGTACCGAGTTCGAGCTCGACTGGCGTCTCACCAGCACGGACGAGATCCACGGCTACGCGACATACCTCGATGCGCGCTACACGTCGTTCCCCAATGGCGTCAATGCCGCAGCCAATCCCGACGGCATCTACAACTCCACGGTGGCCGGATTGGATGCCGCCGGAGCGAACTACGCGCCCTTGGCAACCAACGTTCCGACTGACTTCGCGGGCAAGCATCTGCCGAATGCACCGGAGGAGACATTCCGGGTGGCTTATTCCCACACGTTCTTCCTTGGGGGGCGCGGGAAATTCATCCCCTCGGCGCAACTGTACTGGCAGGCCAAGAGCTACACCGACATAGCGAACACAGTGCAGGCGACCCGCAAGGACTACACCCGCAGCGATATCAACCTCACCTACAAGACCGAATCCGACCGCCTGACCGTGGATGCCTATATCCACAACGTCGAGAATCACACGATCTGGCAGTCGGCCAACGCCAAGTGGGACGAGACCATGGCTTTCTACCTGCCGCCACGCACCTACGGCGTCCGTGTGGGCTATCGATTCGACTGAAGGGAGCGGCGTTGAACGACTTACTTCTCGGGGCGATCGAGGGCGGTGGCACGAAATTCATCTGTGCCGTGGGTTATTCCGCCGAGCGTATCCTGGAACGCGTGGTTATACCGACTGAAGGTCCAGCGCCGACACTGAAATCGGCGCTGAACTTCTTCAGCGACGCAGAGCGCCTGCACGGGACGATCGGTGCCTTGGGCATCGCCTCGTTCGGTCCCCTCGACCTGCGGCGCGGCTCGCCGTCATTCGGCAGGTTGATGCGCACGCCAAAGGTGAATTGGAGCGGAGTGGATCTGGTTGGAACCTTCCGCAGCCGGTTCGACGTTCCGATCGCTATCGACACGGATGTCGCCGCCGCGGCATTGGCGGAGGCGAGCTTGGGCGCCGGCCGCGACGTCGGATCGGTCGCTTATGTGACGGTCGGTACTGGAATTGGCGCCGGCTTTGCGCCGGAAGTCTTGAACGGGGCGCGACTGTTGCATCCCGAGGTGGGGCACCTGAGGGTGGAGCGCCACTATGGGGATGGCGATTTCCAGGGAATCTGCCCGTTTCACGGCGACTGTGTCGAGGGGCTCGCCAGCGGCCCCGCCCTCGTTGCAAGGTGGGGAAGGGAACTCGAGAAGATCGACCCGTCGCACCCTGCCTGGGACATCGAAGGTCACTATCTGGGGCAGCTCATGGCCTCCATCGCGTTGATCGCATCCCCGGAACGCATCATCCTGGGAGGCGGCGTGATGAGTAACGGCCCGCTTTTATCACAGGTTCAGCGCGCGGCTCGTGCCTTCCTCAACGGCTACATCGAGCCGCTGAATGACGCCGCCGCCCTGGAACGTTATATTTGCAGTCCTGGGCTGGGGGACCGCGCCGGTCTCGCCGGGGCTTTTCTATTGGCTGGACAGGCAACTACTTGAAATGAAGCGCGCAAGCAAAAGGAAGTCGGCTGCCAACGACATGGCCAAAGTGGCTCGGCTTGCCGGCGTCTCACTGTCGACGGTCTCGCGCTCGCTCTCCGGTAGCTCGGAAGTCTCCGAAGAAACGCGCCAGCGCGTGCGCGACATCGCTGCTCGGGTCAACTACAGCATCGACTCTTCAGCAAGCACGCTGCGAACACGCATGACCCGCACCATCGCGGTCGTCATCCCATTGGAGCACGCGAGCAAGCAGCGTCTTTCCGACCCCTTCTTCCTCGAAATGTTGGGCGGCATCGCGGACGAGCTCGCCGCTCGCGGTTATAACATGCTGCTGTCGAAGACCACTCGCGATCCTTGTGAATGGATTGAGAACATGGTGGGGAGCCGTCGGGTTGATGGCGTCATAGTGATCGGCCAGAGTCTGCACCACGAGCATCTCAACGAGCTCGCGGCGTCCCATATCAACATGGTCGTCTGGGGTGCGCGGTTACCCGACCAACGCTACGTCACGGTCGGCTCCGACAATCGGGAAGCCGGTTTCACCGGAACCTCCCATTTGATCGAACAAGGTTGCCGTCGCATCGTGTTTCTCGGCGACCCCGCGGTTCCGGAAGTCAGCGCGCGGCGCGAAGGATTTCTGCAAGCTCTGAGTGCGGCCGGGATCGAGCGCGTGCCCCGGTTGGAAGTCACTGTCAGATTCGGCAGCGACGCCGCCTACGAGGCGGTCTCGTCACTTCTGAACGCCCATGCCGACTTCGACGGGATATTCGCCTGCTCGGATGTCATTGCCATGAGTGCAATGCGTGCTCTGCACGAGCGCGAACGCAGGATTCCCGCGGATGTGGCCATCGTAGGATTCGACGACGTGCCGCTGGCTGCTTACACGACGCCTCCCTTGACGACGATCCGGCAGGATTGGGCGGGCGGTACCAGGGCACTGGTGGAGCAGGTTCTCCGTTCTGCGTCGGCTGGCCAACCCGGTACAGTGCTTCCGACCGAGTTGGTGGTCCGTGGATCGAGTCTGCGTGAGCATCATCGCAAGGACCCCGTGATGCGAGCTGACAAACGTGTCAGGCCAGGGACGACGCGACGGCAAGGCCGGGCGCCCGCGTAACTCACTCCAGACCCACGACCGTGACGGAGGCTGGAGCGACTGTCAAATCGAGCCTGCCGCCGGAAACTTTCACGGCGATGGGTTTCGCTCCGACCGTATTCGGCGCCTCGAAGGTGTTGACACTGTCGATGTGCGGGGCCGCCAGTGTCTGCCCGCTCGCCGCAGTGATGTGTTTGGCGTCGGTCACGAGCTCTATGCTCGCGGAACGCACAGGATCGATATTGGTCACGGCGACCCAGAATTTGCCGTTTCGGTCCCGGCCCGCGATCGCATCCACGCGCGGCAGCTGGACGTCATCGTGCGTGTACGCGCCCGGATCGAAACTCACCGGCACCGCAGTGGCGTCCTGGAAGGGTACATACATCTGGTACACGTGATAGCTCGGCGTCAGAATCATCTTGTTGCCGCTGGTGAGAATCATTGCCTGCAGGACGTTGATCATCTGAGCGATGTTCGCCATCCGTACCCTGTCGGCATGACGCACGAAGATATTGATGCCAAGGGCAGCTACCAGGGCATCGCGCTGGCTGTTTTGCTGCTCGAGGAACCCTGGATGGCTGCCGGCCGTGGGCGCCAGCCATGAGCCCCATTCATCGACGGCCAGGCCGACCTTCTTGGGGGGATCGTACTTGTCCAGGATGACCTCCTGGGAATGGACGACCTCCTCCATCCGCCGCACCTCCTTCAGCACGGCGGCGTAATCGGCCTCTCCGAAGCCGGTCGCTACATAGTGCGGCGGCCATTTGCCCACGGTGTAATAGTGGAGCGAAATCGCGTCGATGTCCCAGCTCCAGCCATGGCTCTGCCAGGCCTTCATGATGGCGTCCGTGTAATCACCGGTACCGCCATCGGACCCAACAGCAATCCTCCGCAAGGGTTGCGCGGCGTCGTAACTTCGCACGTAGTGGGAAAATATTTTGAGTTGACTTAGGTAGTGCTCAGGCGACATCGCGCCACCGCAACCC
>JAQGOE010000075.1 GCA_028293725.1 Gammaproteobacteria bacterium
AAGGTTGCTAGCAACGCGGTGCATGCTCGCCGTGACCCCCTCGCGGGGGGCATGCGCCGCGGATTTTAAGGTGCCGTCGGGGGCGTGCTAGCGACCCGGTGGAAAAGCGTCAACGCATCCCGCGGACGCAAATACTCAAATTCAGCGGCCTCCATGGCCAGAGGCTCCCGCTCCGGCACGCTCTGAGCCGCGGGCACAGCCCTGATGGTGTTGGCTTGCTCGCTGAGCTTTCCCTCGCTTGGTTTTCCCAGGCGGTCGTCCGGACCACCCGGCGACTGCGCCATGATCCCGCCCGTCGCCATCAGATGCTCCAGGGCGCTGAGTTCCGCGGGCGGCTCGGTCTCTTCGGGCGTCAGCAATAACCCATGTTTGCGCGCCCAGACTCCCGCGCTCTTGAGACTCGTCAGCATGGTGAGAGGAACCGACAGCAACAGGCCGATGAGGATGGGCGACATCCACCAGATGTAACGTGGAGCGATAAATAAAATAACCGCGCCCCACACGAGCCCGATCAGCACGTGCCACTTATGTCGCGAGAACGCCTCCCGAAAGGTGATGCCACGGTCGCCGCGATCCTGTGCATTCCACGTCACCGGGTGACCCAGCAGGGTAGTCACGACGAATGTCGTGTGAAACAACATCATGGACGGCGCGAGCAGCGTGCTGAACAACTGCTCGACCACTAGGCTGCCCAACAAGTGAAGGCCGCCTCCATAGCTGCGTCGCAGTTTGCCGTTCACCAGTGCGAGCGTGGCGCCGAGGACCTTCGGCATCAACAACACCCCGATCGTACCCCCGAGCAAAATGACGATCTCACTGTCGCGATACTGCGGCCAGGTCGGAAACAACGAGTACGAGCCGGGCGAGAAGTACTGGTAGCCGTTGATCGCATCCAGGCACACCGTGATGGAGCTCAGCAGCAAGGCCGCGAGCCATAGCGGCGACGTCGCGTACGACAGCACACCGGTAATCAGATGCAGTCGGCTCAGCCAGTGCAGCCCGCGCATGGGCAACAACCCCAGGTGCTGCAGATTGCCCTGCGCCCAACGACGATCGCGTGCCGCGAAGTCCACGACGTTGGAAGGCACTTCCTCGTAACTACCCTCCAGGTCGGTCAGGAGCCATACCTTGAGGCCGGCACGCCGCATAAAGGCGGCCTCGGCGAAATCGTGGCTGAGAATGTCGCCGCCAAACGGCGGGGTCCCCGGCAGAGTCGGCAAATCGCAATAGGCGGCGAACGAGCGCAGCCGCAGGATGGCGTTGTGTCCCCAATAATTGCCTTCGCCGAGCTGCCAGAATGCCAGGCCGCTCGCCAGCATGAGGCTGTTCAGCCGGGCCGCGAATTGAATGAGTCGCGCGAACAGCGTCTCGCGACCCGCCGGCGTCGGCAGCGCCTGAATGATTCCCGCCTCGGGGTGCGCATCCATCATCTGTGCAAGCGTGACGAGCGCGTGACCCGACATGATGCTGTCGGCATCGAGCACGATTGCATAGTCATAGGCCCCGCCCCACGACTGCACGAAGTCAGCGATGTTGCCGGCCTTGCGCCGCAGATTCTCCCTGCGGCGTCGGTAAAAGATACGTCCCTGCGCTTCGTGGCGCTCCACGAGTCGCGCCCACGCAAGCTCCTCCGCCGCGCCGATCTCGAGCTTACGCGTGTCCGAGAGCACGAATAGATCGAACGCCGCCTGTTCCGCCCGCGCCTTGAGCGAGGACCAAACAACATCGAGGCCGGCAAACACCCGCGTCGTGTCCTCGTTATAGATAGGCATGATGACCGCGGTCCGTCCCTTGAGCGGCCGACCTTCAGCTTCAGAGGAATGGATCACCGCGGAATCGCGGCCAACGAGCTGAACAACGAAGCCGGCCACGGCCGTCCAGAAAGCGCCGGTGATCCACGTAAACAACACGAAGAAGACGATGAGGCTGGATTTCTCCCAGGGCGTGAAGCCGTTGGTGCGCAGGATGTCCGCCATCAGGGCGCTGGCCGACAGGGAGGTGAGGAAAGTCAGACCGAAGAACAGCGCCCGGCGCCAGATGGAAGGCCATCGCAGGCGGTCACGTGTCATGGCTGTGCTCCGGGGGCCCAAAGGTAAGTCCAAGTCTCGGTCAACGCTTCACCGTATAGCGTCAGGTAGCAACGCAGATCGGCAGGCTTCTCGCCGTTCGTTTTCATACGCATCGATACACGCCAGACACCATTCGCAGCCAGGCGTTCCACGGCGATGTTATCGATCTCCCCACCGGTCGCACTCGCCGCCGCCTGCACCGGCTGCGCTCCGCCCAAGCTGTCGAGATCGCCGCCGGCAAAATCAACAATCACCCGGCGCACACCCGGTACCACGGACGTACCGTTCACGACCCGAGCGAAGTGGGTAGCAATAACCTTTCCTCCCGGCGGCCACTGCGTCGTCCCAGTGTACGCGGAAAGCAAATACGAGAACGTCATCGGCTTCTGCGGCTGTACCGGCGCCTCCGGTACCCAGAACGACACGACATTGTCGTGAATTTCCTCGTCGGAGGGAATCTCGACCAACTCGAGGCCGCCCTTGCCCCAGTCCCCGAGAGGCTCGACGAAGTAGCTGGGGCGCCGCTCGAAGTGCGCTTCATTATCCTGGTAGTGATTGAAATCGCGATCCCGCTGCGCGAGCCCGAAGCCGCGCGGGTGCTCGTCCATGAAGCGATTCACCCGCAGCTCTTTGGGATTCACCAGCGGCCGCCACTGCCATTCACCGGTGCCCCGCTCGGTCATCAGGCCGTCGCTGTCGTGGACTTCCGGCCGATAGTCGTCGAAGCGGTGATTGCCGGAGTTCTCTCCATACAGAAACATCGAGGTCAGCGGCGCGATCCCGAGTGTGGAGATCTGCCGGCGCGGATAGAGTTCGGCCGTCACCTGCACTTGGGTCGTCGTGCCAGGCCGCACGTCGAACTGGTACGCGCCCGCGATTCCCGGACTGTCCAGGAGGGCGTAGAGCGTCATGGTGCGCGCGGTCGGATCGGGCTTTACGAGCCAGAAATCCGTGAAATACGGGAATTCCTCGCCGGAGGCCGCGCCCGTGTCGATAGCCAGGCCGCGCGCCGACAGCCCGTAGCCCTGGTTACGACCCAACACCCGGAAGTAGGACGCACCAAGGAAGACGATGAGCTCGTCCTTGTAGGCCGGAGTGTTGAGCGGATAGTGAATTCGAAAGCCTGCGAAGCCCAGGTCCGGCGGAAACACGACCTTGGGCACGCGCGGACCGAAATCGAACATCGCCGGGTTGTAGAGCACCGGACGCGCGACTCCACCGCTCACCTCGGAGATGTTGACGCGTCGATCGAAGTTAAAACCCCGGTGGAAGAACTGCACTTCGAACAGAGCATGGTCGTACCAGAGAGAGCTCGTCCGTTGAAAACGGATGTCACGATACTCATCGAAGGTGAGCTTCGCGATGGCGTCGGGCAACTTCGTCGAACGATTCCTATATGCCTTGCTGGCCCGGTCCTGCGCGAGTCGCTCGACGGTCGCGAAAGTGAATGGCGGGAGCGGGACGCGCACCGGGGCCGGACGCGGCGGCACTGCCGCCCCCCGCGCGCCCGCACCGCCATCCGCAGGCGCCTGCTGCGTGGCAGTCTGCGAACCAGTGGAGCGACGTGGGCTAGCGGCTCCGGTGGAAGACTGGCCCGCGGCGCCCTGACCCGTACCGCTTTGACCAGCGCCGCCTTGACCCGGCGGGGACTCGCGTCCCGCAGACTCGCGCGCGGCGGACTCGCGGCCGCCGCCTTCACGAGTACCCGACTCGTGCGCCGCCGATTGACCCCCGCCCGCCGGCTGTTGGCCCGGTGACGCCTGGCCGGTGTTCGACGGGGCAGCGGGACGGACGACCCGAGTCTTAGGCACTTTGGGCGGTTCCGACTTGGTTTCGCCGGGCGTGGTTGGTTCAGACTTTGTCGGAGCAGGGGCCAACGGTGGGGCAGGCGGTGTTGCGCCGGGCGGGGCACCGCTCGGCGGCGGAGTGGCAGGCGGCGTCGGCGCACCGCCGGCCGGATTACCGGCAGGCTGGGTTTGCTCCGGCTCCGGGGGTGTCGTGGCCGGCTGAGACTGTACGGATGAAGGCGGTGTGGCGGCGGGCTGGGTCTGTTCGACGGGCGGCTGGACATCCTTCTGCGGGGGATTTTGTGCCGCTGCAATCGACGATCCGCTCAGCGCGGCCGCTATCAACGCAATCCCGAACAGCTGCTGTCGTCGTCTCACCAATCCATCCTCAATGCGCAACCCGAGCGCCAGCCTTTACAGGCAAAAGCAGAGCCACCCTGTCGCCATTCAGCGACAAGTCAGGCTCGCTGCAAGTCAGTGGCCGGCGTACCGGCCGCGCCGATTGTCTCAGCGCCTCACCTGACTCGTGTCCGAAAACGCTGTCGGACAATCTCTTACACGATTTGTGTTGTGACTGTCTTCAAGGAACGGGTCAAGCAGAGTGCTGGGCGCTTACGGGCGCCTTTGGATTGGCGAGGGCGACTTAGGACTCATGGTGCCCCGAATCGGGGCAGCGGGGCAAGCACTCACCCCGGGGGTGGAGCGGGCTCGTCGATCAAGGGAATGTGATACGCAGTGAGGATCTGCGTGATCTCGGTGTGGTGCGCGGCGATCCAATCGTCGAGCGTCTTCTGCCAGTCCTTCTCGCCCTGACGTAGACCCATCGAGATCTCGTAATCGAACTTTATCTGCGGATCCGGCTTGAACGGCAGGGTGGTCCATCCGTGCGTACCGCCGTGCCGGCTCACAATAAAGCCGGCGATGGGCCCCCACACGACGGCGACATCAATTTTCCCTGCCGCGAGGTCACGCTCAACGATGGTGTCGGGCGTCTCGTTGGGATCGCCACTCTGCGCCGCGTACATCACAGCGTGATCGATCATCCCGTTCTTCAACACCCAGTCGGAAGCCGGCGTCTGGGCAAACATGCCGACCCGCAACGTGTGCAGCTTCTCCGGCGGCAACTTCAACAGGTCTTCGGCGGTCTTCAGGTCCTTCAGATCGGGGCGCGGAGTCAGGACCAGCGCGTAGATCGAATGCATGTACGGCTTCGTCGTGGCCGTGATGTCGTAGCCCTTCGGCACACCGATAATGAGGTCGCACTTGAACTGCTGCGTCTGGTCGTCACGCGCCCGCAACGTGTTGCGAACGAATCCCATACGCTGCGGGAAGTAGGTGTATTCGACTTTCTTGCCAAGGTCACGCGCTAGCGCTTCGGCTATCTTGTTCTCATAGCCTTCGCCGTGGTCGTTCGACTGCGGCAAGCTATGTGGGTCGGCGCAGACGCGCAGAGCGTTGTTGCTCTGCGGGACCTGGGTCTGTGCCGGGGCCTGTTGGATCGCGGCCTGGGTTTGTGCCAGTGCGTCAGCCCACGGCACCGCCAGGGCTCCCGCCGCCAGAGCCGTATACAACCCACGTAGGACCAAGCCCCTCATAGCGGTCAGTCTACTTCTTCGCGGACTTCTGGTCAGCCTGCATGGGGTACAGATGGCCCGCGGCGATGTTGCCGTCGGAGCGACCTTTGAGATAGGCGTAGAGATTTTCCCAATTCTCCTGCACGAGTGGCACACCACCGAAGTTGGGCATGCCTTTCTCCAGGCGCCCTTGGGTGACCGTCGTGTGAAACTGGTCCTTCGTCAGCACCTTGAGCGAGTTCACCAGGGCCGGACCCACCAGCCCCTCCTGCGAGGCGCCATGACAACGCTCGCAAGCCATCGCGCGCCAGGTCTTCCAGCCCGCCAGGGTCTTGGGATCCACCTGGTTACCATCCTTGACAGTGTACAAGTCAGTGGTGACCGACTTTCCGCCCGGCACCACCGGCGGCGGGTCTCCCTGCGCCCGGGCCGCATTCACGAGCGCCCCGGCAGCCAACATCGTCACAACCGAAACCAACATAACAGAACGAGCAATCCTCATCCCCATTTCCCCTCACTTTTACACAGGAGCGCCACGCCGCTTGCGCGGCGTGGCGCAGCTCAACACTTCGGCGGCCCTCGAGGCGCTGCGCCCTTGAGACAGGACACAGCGCCGCAAGGTCCATGCCCGTCTTAGGTATCAGGCAGCGAGAACACGAACAGAGTTCCCCCCAATGTCGTGTACTTCGCCAGGTCCTTGTAACCACCGACCGCTCCCAGGCCCGCGGTTCCCTCGGTGAGCCCGGCCGCCATGCCGATGCCCGCCCAACCGCCGATGCCCGAGTACACGCCGACAAACTGCTTGCCGCCGTACTGGTAGCTGAAGACATTGCCGATGATTCCCGAGGGCATCTTGAACTTCCACAGATCGTTGCCGGTCTTGGTGTCGACCGCCTTGATATAGCCCTCGAGCGTGCCGTAGAACGTCACGTTACCATCGGTGGACAGCGCGCCCGACCATACCGAGAAGCGCTCCGGCTTCGTCCAGACGATCTTGCCCACCGCCGGATCCCACGCGATGAAGTTACCCATGCCACCATGACTGTTAGGTGTTGGGAACATCGTCAGCGTGGCACCGACGTACGGCTGTCCTGCGGTGTATTCCACCTGGAACGGCTCGTAGGTCATGCAGACGTGGTTCGTCGGTACGAGTATGTACCCGGTCGCCGGATCGTAGCTGGAAGGCTGCTCGTCCTTCGAGCCCAGCGCCGCCGGGCAAATGCCCTTCACATCGACGTCCGGACCGGTGGTGCCGGGCGAATACTTCTTGTCGACGATCGGACGTCCCGTCTTCATGTCGACCTTGGAGGCCCAGTTCACCTGCGGATCGAACTTTTCGGCGACCATCAACTCACCGGTCACACGGTTCAACGTGTAGCCGAAGCCATTGCGGTCGAAGTGCGCCACCACCGGAACTGACTTACCGTCCTTCTTGATGTCCAACAGGATCATCTCGTTGACGCCGTCGAAATCCCACTCGTCGTGGGGCGTCATCTGGTACACCCACTTCGCAGCACCAGTGTCCAGGTCGCGGGCCCAGATCGTCATGGACCATTTGTTGTCACCCGGCCGCTGCGCCGGATTCCACGTGCCCGGATTACCGCTGCCGTAATACACGAGGTTCAACTTCGGATCGTAGGCGTACCAACCCCAGGTCGTGCCGCCACCCAGCTTGTACTGGTCGCCCTGCCAGGTCTTGAGCGAGGAGTCCTTGCCCACCGGCTCCATCTTGCCGTTGGTCCAGGCCATGGTCTTCTTCGGATCCATGATCATCTCGGAGTCCTGGCCCTCACTGTAGGCCTTCCAGACGAGCTTGCCGGTCTTGATGTCGTAGGCCTGCATGCGGCCACGGACACCGAACTCGCCGCCGGAAATGCCGGTGAGCACCTTATCCCCGAAGACGTGCGGTGAGTTGGTGTTGGTTTCGCCGATTTTCGCGTTACCGTTCTTGACGCTCCACACCACCTTGCCGGTCTTCGCATCCAGCGCAACCAGCGTGGTGTCCGCCTGTTGCAGGAAGATCTTGCCGTCGCCGTACGCGAGGCCGCGATTTACCGTATCGCAACACATCACGGGAACGACGTCCGCGTCCTGCTTTGGCTCGTACTTCCAACGGTATGTCTGGTCCTTCAGACTCACGGCATAGACGTTATTGGGAAACGGCGTGTGCATGTACATCGTGTCACCGATGACGAGCGGCGACCCCTCATGACCGCGCAACACACCCGTGGACATCGTCCAGGCAACCTGCAGTTTGCCGACATTGCTCGTCGATATCTGCTTCAGCACGCTATGACGATGGTTGGCATTATCGCCGGCCTGCGAGGCCCAGTTCGCGGGATCCGCCATCCGTGCATCGAGGTCGGTATCTGCTAGTGCGGAGGACGATATTACCGCTGCAACGGCAAGTACGGCTCCCCTCATTAAGACTGTTCTGTACTCGTGGCTCATATCTCCTCCAGCTTCTTGATTCTCGGAAATACAGTCGCTTCCTGCGCGTTCCATGTTTGCAACAAGTTGTCGTCGGAAGCGTATTCCTCCGTGGCAGGACACGACGGCGATCGCATGTCTGGCACGCTGTAATTAGCGGGGGCTATCAATACACCCGCTGTAACCTACCTGCAACCGCAAACATTGGAGGAATGTGGCGTGCCGGCGTAGGATCGTTCATACCTGTACATGGTGTGTCACGGATGGAACGTTATGGTCCCGCTATTCGCGCAATTCCGCTTTCGAACCTCGACGGTAGTCGCGGCCGCAGCGCTCTGTTGGTGCACGGCGGCCGCGCTGGGCGACGCCCCGAAGGCTGACGCGCCCAGGAACGACTACCCGACCAGCGCCCGGGTGGAATACGTGC
The DNA here is from genome assembly GCA_028293725.1 of Gammaproteobacteria bacterium. The sequence goes on from JAQGOE010000075.1 coordinate 8,288, forward strand.
AGGAGTGCATCGTCAAAAACGGCGGCAACCTGTCCGACCTCTACAAATGCTCATGCGCCATCGATCGCATGGCGGAACATTTGACGTATGACGACTTCGTCGAGGCCGGAACCTTCGCCCGCTATGCGACGCTGGGCGGCGAAGGCGGCGGAATTTTCCGCGACCCCGACCACGCGAAGGAAAGAGCGCGACTGTATCGAAGCATCGAGGCCGATGCGTATCGCGTCTGCGGTTTGAAGGCGGCCAGCACCGCCGGACGTTGAGCGCGGGAACTGCGGCGTGCGCAGCGCATCAACCCTTCACGGGTCGACGACAACCCCCCACGGGCCTTTGCCCACCGGTATTTTCTTGAGCACGCTCAAGCTCGAGGTGTCGACCACCGTGACGTCGTTCGACGATCCATTGGCCGTGTAGAGGCGCCGCCCATCACGGCTCAAGGCAATACCCCAAGGTCGCGCTCCCACTGGGATCTCCTTCAGCAGCTTCTCGCCATCGCCTTCTTGCTCTGCGACAGCGATGGTGCCGCCCCGGCCGGTGCTCATGTAGATGCGCTTGCGCGCCGCATCGAAAACAACACCCATAGGCCGCGCCTCCTTGCGCAGTTGCAAAACGCGTGTAACCGGCTCCCCCGCGGGAATCGGCACGCGCGACAATGACGCATCGCCCTCCCCGGACACGAAGATGGCTTTACTGTCCGGCGTGAAGGCGAGATCACGCGGCCGCATGCCTACCGGCGCCGCTTTCAACACCTTGAGTGAAGTTGTGTCGACAATGGATATTGTGCTGTCGGTTTCGCTCGTAACGATCACCCACTTGCCGTTGGGCGCGGCGCGCACGCCTTCCGGCTCATGTCCGATCGGAATCGTCGCGACAATAGCGCCGCTAGTGGTGTCGAGAACCGTTACCTGGGCCGAGTCTTCGTTGGAAATGTAGAGCCGTTTACCGTCGCGGCTCAGATCGAACTGCTCCGGATCGGAGCCCGACTTGAGCACCCGGGTCAGCTTTAACGTCGCCGTGTCTATCGTGGCAATGCCATCGGCTTGCAGATCCCGTTTCAGCTTCGCGCATTCCTCATCCGGTACGGATGGAGGGCACTTCGGCAGCCCGCTGACGGCGACGTAGAGCAGCGATCCATCACGGTTGAGCTTCAGGCCGCGCGGCCGCTTGCCCACAGGGACGGTGGCGATGACCTCGCCCTTACGCGTGTCGAGAACGGACACGCTCTCACCGTCTTCATTCGAGACGTAAGCCCTGCCCGTCGCCTGCGCCGTCGGCAGGAACCCGAGCGTGGAGAGAACGGTGATGGCAGTAAGCAGGGGAGACAGTCGCATTGAAGGAATAACAACCGACGGGTTCAGCCCGTTCCCACGTTAATTTGCGAGCTTTTCTGAAGGTGTCCGCTTCGTGTTCCGTGCGCGGCGCGAAGTGTTCCATCCCGAGAACAACACGCGGGACGCGCGCGCCGCGTACATCTCGCCAGGTCCTCGATCGCATCGACTGAGAAGGAAATGCATTCGACTCACGGAGCAGTCGCGATTCCGCCCCGGAGGCCCACCCAGCGGGCCGCCCAATCGCCCCACTTTGGTGCACGGCAGCCCATATTGCCGCACGCCAGTGCCCCTGTAGCGCACGGCCCACTTACAAATCAATGGGTTACGCGACTGGAACGGCTCGCAAGACGGTCCCGGGCTGGCATCGACCTTGCAATCTCTTCACATAGCAGGTCGCACCCTGCACATCTATATATAGAGGATTCTTCATGAACAGGCTGATGTCGCCCCCGCTGGGGGTTCCCTCGCCCCCGCTGGGGGTTCCCTCGCTAACCGCTCGGTCGCTGGCCGCTCGGTCGTCCCTTGCGGTTCTCGCCACCGCTTCACTAGCGCAGGGATGCGCAACGTCACAACCAACACTGCGCACGGCGGGGGCAACGGCGCAAGCCGCCAGCGCGGCGTTGAAACCGACCTCCGGTGTTGTCCCCGCTGGGGATTCCCTCGCTGGCCGCTCGGTTGTATCTGACACGGCGGAAGTCATGCGTGTTGCTCAGCGGACCGAAGTTGCGGTGGAGAAGGAGGCGCCCGCAGTCGCGGGTCACCCGCTGACTTCCGTGGTCGTCACCCAATGCAACCTGCTCGTCGCCGTCTATATGACGATGCCCGACGGTAAGCTGCTGCGCTTCGACCGCGGCGCCTCGGTCCCCGCCGACGAACTTCTGCAAATGGCTTACACGGCAACACGCAGCGAGCGCGTCGAGGTGTCATGCAATGACGCGGGCGCGGTCGGCTATGAGAAGCACGATCCGGTCTAGGCGACCCCGACTGCGCGTCCCGGGCTCGGCGCCCCCGTCTAGACCCTGAAGCCCCCGTCGATATCGATGCAGCGGCCAGTGAAAAAATCGTTGCTCACAATGAAAGCGGCGGCCGCTGCGATTTCCTCCGGTTCCCCGAGCCGTTGCAGCGGCACGGGCGTCACCAGTTTCTCCAACATGTCGGGTCTCATCGATGCGAGAATCTCCGTGCGTACTCCCCCCGGCGCGATTGTTCCGGTGCGAATACCGTAACGCGCCAGTTCCTTTGCCCAAACGACCGTCAGCGCCGCTACGCCCGCCTTCGCGGCGCTGTAGTTGGTCTGGCCGGCGTTGCCGTGTCTCGAAATGCTCGAGATGTTGATGATGACTCCGCCGGAGCCGCGGCGGATCATCCTCTCGGCGGCCTCACGCCCGCACAGGAAGACGCCCGTCAGATTCACATCGATCACCGCTTGCCACTGTGCGAGCGACATCTTCCCGACGATTGCGCCATCTTTGGCCTTGACGAGCAGAGCGTCGCGGAGAATGCCGGCGTTGTTCACCATGACATCGAGGCCGCCGAAATCGGCGACGATACGATCCATCGCGGCGACGACCTCCTCTTCGACCGCGACGTTCACGTGATAGCTGCGCGCGACCACGCCCGCGGCTTCGAGAGCGGACCGGGTGGTTTCCAGATCGGCGGCGTTCACGTCGAGTAGGGCGACCTGGGCGCCGTCCCGGCCGAACCGCTCCGCGAGGGCACGGCCGATGCCCCGCCCGCCCCCGGTTATCGCGACTGTCTTATGGGTCAATTGCATGGTCTTGGACGCCTTCTAATTT
>JAQGOE010000125.1 GCA_028293725.1 Gammaproteobacteria bacterium
CATGATCGCCGAGAAGGCCGCAGATTTGGTTCGTGGCCGGAGGCTTCCGGCCGTGCATGCTATTCCGACACAGGGTCTCTCGCGAATGGAGGTCAACGTATGACATTGCCTCATGACTCCGGCAATCTGCCGCACGTCCGCGTACGCGAGTTTCTGGGAAAGCCGCTGCAGCTCCTGATCGATGGGCGGTGGCTCCCTGCTGCCTCGGGCGAGACATTCGAGGTCCGTAACCCGGCCACGGGAGACGTGATCGGCACGGCGGCAGCGGGCGCCGCCGAGGATATCGATCGGGCGGTTGCCGCTGCCCGACGCGCATTCGCCAGCCCCGGCTGGCGGACCATGCGCCCGGCGGATCGGCGGCTTCTGCTGTGGAAGCTCGCCGATGCGCTGGAAGCTCATGCGGAGGAGTTGAGTCTCCTCGAGACTCTCGACAATGGCATGCCGCGAATGGCGGCGGATTTCTTTTGCCGGATCGTGGCGGTCGAGACTTTGCGCTATAACGCCGGTTGGGTCGGAAAGGTGAACGGCGAGACGCCGGAAGTCGCCGCGGCGGATCAACACGTCTACACGTTGAAGGAGCCGATCGGGGTGGTGGGTGCCATCTTGCCTTGGAACGGGCCATTGGGGATGGTCGCCGCTCGCATCGCGCCGGCCATCGCCGCGGGTTGCACCCTGGTGCTGAAGCCCGCCGAGCTCACGCCATTGACCGCACTCCGGGTCGGTGAGTTGGCGTTGGAAGTGGGATTTCCTCCCGGGGTGTTGAACATCGTCACGGGGTTTGGCCATACGGCCGGGCGGGCACTGAGCGAGCACCCCGACGTGGATAAGATCTCCTTCACCGGCTCAACGGCGGTGGGCCGGCAGATCGTGCGTGCGGCGGCCGGAAATCTGAAGCGTGTCTCGCTGGAGTTGGGGGGTAAGTCACCCGTCATCGTGCTTCCCGATGCAGATCTCGAGCGTGCCATCGAGAGCGCCGCCAGCGGGATTTTCTGGAATTCGGGTCAGATCTGCGTCGCCGGGTCGCGGCTCTACGCTCACAAGGCAATCTTCGACCGTGTCGTCGCCGGTGTGATCGAGCGCGCCCGCTCGCTCAAAGTCGGCTCGGGTCTCGAGCCCGGCACCCAGATCGGTCCGCTGATCTCGGCGCAACATCTCGAGCGCGTCAGCGGCTATATTCGCTCCGGGTTGGAAGAGGGCGCGGAGTTGGTCACGGGAGGCAAGCGTATCGGCACGCAGGGCTATTTCGTAGAGCCGACGGTTCTCTCGCGAACCCATGCCTCGATGCGGGTCGTGCGGGAGGAGATCTTCGGACCGGTGCTGTGCGCAATGCCCATCGAGGAGGAGGATCTCCTCGCCATCGCGAGTGTCGCGAATGACACCGATTACGGACTTTCCGCGTATGTGTGGACGCGCGATATCAGTGTGGCGCATAAATTGGCGCGAGCCATCCGCTCCGGATCGATTCGCATCAACGGGGGCACCGATCTGGATCCCGCGTTGCCGTTCGGCGGGGTTAAGCAGTCCGGCTGGGGCCGCGAGAACGGCCGGGAAGGTGTCGAGATGTATCTGGAGACGAAGTCCGTTTCGATCCGATTGTGATGTTGTGATGCTATCCTCGCCGGCGCAATGAGACTCAATTACAACCATATCATGGTGCTATTGGACGTTGCGGAGAGCGGTAGTATCAATTCCGCCGCGCAGATGCGCCACGTCGCGCAGTCCGCGGTCTCGCGCACCATGCGGGAGCTCGAGCTTTCGATGCGGGTGAAGCTCCTGGAGCGCCATGCACGCGGTATCGAGTTGACGGAGGCCGGACGCACTCTCGTGCAGTTGGCAAAGAGTATCCGCGCGGAGGCGAACGCGACCCGTCGTGAGCTGGCCCGATTGGAGGAGGGAGAGAACACCACGACTCTGGTCGTTGGCGCACATCCGACGCTCGCCGCTTTTGTGCTGCCTCAGGTCATCAGCCTCTTCAGCAAGCGCACACCGCAATGTCACATCAGCGTACGCGAGGGGATGAAGGAAACGCTGTTACCCGCGTTGAGTCATGGTGACCTCGATGTCGTCGTCTGTCGGATCGGCAACACGCCGGTTCCGAGCGACCTCGTGGAGGAGCTCATCTATCAGGATACGATGGTCATCGTGTCTGGACGGAGTCATCCGCTCGCGGCGCGACGCCGGGTTCGCCCCGAGGAGTTGGCCGCCGGGGTTTGGGTGTTGCCACCCGAGGACGCTGAGCCCTACCAGGATGTCGTCGAAGTCTTCCAATCGCTGGGAATGCAGATCCCGACGCCTAAGGTGCAGAGCGCTTCCGTGGCCTTGATCCGTGCGTTGCTCTCGAGTGAGCAGGATTGGCTGGCCGTGATGCCGCGCGATCTGTTTTGGACCGATCTGAAGCAGCGCCGCCTGAAGGTGCTCCACGAGCTGCCGAGCGCGAAGCGGCGCACCATCGGCCTGATTCTGCGCCGGCGCGCCGGCTCGACCCCGAGGCGGGAGGTCGGTTTGTTCTGCGAGTGTCTGAAGGAGGTGATCGCAGTGCGCACGGATGGAGCTCCCCCGCAGGGCTCCTAGGGCCACTCTCACGTTCAGTTGGCCGCCGGGTCGAAAGCGGCCTGCCTGCCCGCGGGGGCGGCAATCTCGAAGGCGGCGATCGTCATGGCAATCAGGGTGTAATACCCCAGAATGCCGATCAGATCGACGACGCCTTCGTCTCCGAAACGCTCGCGCACGGCGCTGAATGTCGGCTGCGAGACTGCATGGTGCGTCAGAAGCTCGACTGCGAAGGCGTGTACGATCGACTCATCGGGATGCGCGAACGGCGGTGCGGAACCGACGCGCACGGCGTCGACGACCGCCGCAGACAGTCCCGCCTGCAGCGCCAACGGCGCGTGCGCGTGCCATTCAAACTCGGACTTCCAATAGGCGGCGACGATGAGAATGGCGAGTTCCGACAAAGATGGGGCGAGCGAGGAGCCGAAGCGGCACTTCAAGCCGAGCGCTTGCGCCCGATCGGCGAGCTCGGGACTGGCGAGCCAGGCGCGCAGCGGGCCCTCCACCGAGTGGCGCGCGCTACCCAGGATGGCCTGGTAGACCTCGCGCTGTCTGGGCGAGAGTGTCTCGGGATCCAACGGTGGTAAGCGAGTCATGCTCCAAGCATCGGCGGCAAGCGAGTAATGCTCAGAGCATGACCCAATGGTGAGTTGGTGGGTAGCCTAATGATTGGAGTGGGATACCCAAAAAATGATTAATCGACTGCGCAGTACCCGCGCTTAAATGGCACGAGATGACTGACCCAACCACTACCGGCAATGAGTTTCTGGCACAGGCTTTGTGTGCGGCGGGGACTACCCATTTCTTCCACGTCCCGGTCATCATCCCGGAAGCGGTGAAGGCCATGACGCGGCTCGGCATCACGCCAGTGGTCGCGCATACTGAAAAGGCGGCCGCCTACATGGCAGATGGTTATGCCCGAATCGCCGGGCGGCCCGGTCTGTGCGGTTGTCAGGCTATCGGGGCCACCAATCTGGCCGCTGGGCTGCGCGATGCGTTCATGGCGAGAGTGCCGGTCCTTGCGCTCACGGGCGGCTCCTCGCCGGCCACGCGTTACCGGAACCCGTACCAGGAGATCGACGACATGCCGATCTACGCGGCGGTCACCAAGTTCAACGCGGCGATCGAAGAGGTCGCCCGGCTGCCGGATCTGCTGTTTACCGCCTTCCGTGCCGCCACTTGCGGCTCGCCCGGGCCCGTCCATCTCGAGATCGGAGGATTCACGGGTGGCGCGCTCAACGGGCGTTGCCCGGTTGAAGCCTACCTGGAGTCCCGATTCCATCGCTATCCTGCCATTCGCTGCGCGGCCTCAGCGCAGGAGATCGAGCAAGGTCTCGCCGCGCTGCAGAGCGCCGCAAGACCGATCATTGTCGCGGGGGGAGGCGTGCGTGTCTCGGGTGCCGGAACGTTGTTGTGTGAGCTCGCGCGATCTATGTCGATTCCGGTCGCGACTTCTTTGAGCGGCAAGGGCAGTATCGTCGAGTCGGATCCGCTCGCCGTGGGCGTCGTGGGAGAATATTCACGGGAGTGCGCGAACCGCGCGGTGTATGAGGCGGATCTCGTGCTCTATGTCGGCAGCCTCACCGGCGGACTGGTTACGCGCAACTGGAGTGTGCCCCACACAGCGACCCGGGTAGTGCACATCGACATCAATCCGGAAAACATCGGACGCAACTACCTTCATACGATCGGTATTTGCGGTGATGCCCGAACGGTGCTGCAGCAGATGCTCAGTGTCCCTGTGCAGCGGCGCACTCGTGACGCATGGCTGGCGCGCATCACTGCATTGAAGTCCGATTGGGTACGAGACTCCGCTGCGCTTGGGGCGTCCGACACGGTGCCTATCCGACCAGAGCGACTCGCGGCGGACCTCACTCGGGAGCTCCCGGCGGATGCGATCGTGGTCGGTGATACCGGGCACTCGGCGGCCTGGCTGGCGCAGTATGTCGAGGCAACTCAACCGGGCCAGACGTTCATCCGCTGTCACGGCTCCTTGGGCTGGAGTTTTCCGGCGGCGCTCGGCGCCCAATGCGCGGCTGCGGATCGCCCGGTGATCTGTTTCACCGGCGACGGCGGGTTCTACTATCACCTCGCGGAGCTCGAGACCGCGGCCCGCTATGGGCTCAACGTGATCACCGTGGTCAATGACAACTCGGGCTTCAACCAGGAGCAGGGGTTGTGGCCGGAGGGCGGCGCACTGAGTCGCAACTGGAAGTTCGGCAAGGCCGATTTTGTCGCCATCGCTGAGGCGTTCGGTTGTGTTGGACTGCGGGTCACGGCCCCTGCGGAGCTGCGTTCCGCGATCCGTGCGGCGCTGCAGATGCGGCGGCCTGTGGTAATCGACGTAGTGACGGACGACGGGGCACTGGCGCCGAC
>JAQGOE010000132.1 GCA_028293725.1 Gammaproteobacteria bacterium
GCGACGGCTATATCAACACCGGCAAGGTGAAGTACTTCCATCGCGACATGCCACTCCCCTTTCACCAAGGAGCCATGCCGGCCGCGCGCGCAGCCCACTGCGCGTCCGAGCAGGGCAAGTTCTGGGAGATGCATGACAGTCTGCTCGGGGACACCGCCTCACTGAGCACTGCCGACATCGACGAGCGCGCCGGGAAGCTGGGGTTGAATGTCTCCAAGCTGGATGAGTGCATTTCCAGCGATCGATTCGCCGACATCATCCAGCGCGGCGTCACGGAGGCCAATGAAATGCGAGTCAGCGGTACCCCGACCTTCATCATTGGCACACTGGACGCCCAAGGCACGCTGATGAGCGTTAAAAAGACGGTTGTCGGGGCAAACCCCTTCGAGACTTTCAAAGCGGCCCTGGACCCGCTACTGGTCTCGGCGAGATGAGAGATGATTCGAGAATCCCCCTCGTGTCGTTGGACACGAGGGGGCCATGTTAGAATTTGTAGTTGAACTGAACCCCGAAGCGGCGCGGCGCCTGGTAGAGCTGTGTCACGAACGGGTTGTATGACAGGTAGCTCGAGCAACTTATGCTGCTCGCTGAGCATGAGCCGCGGCCGTCGTTGATGCCCGTCAGCGGCGCATTGAGCTGCTTCTCGCGGTCGAGGAGGTTGAACACGAACACGTTCACGTCCAGGCGACTATCCAAACGTACCCCGACACGCAGGTTCACCTGGTCCTGCGAAGGGCTGTGCCCGGTGAAATAGTTCGACCCATAACCGGAGCTACCGAAGGTGGCGCCGGAGCTGTAGGCGTTCTGGTACGTGTAGTCGATCCGCAGGAAGGTGTCGAAGCGGCTGCTGAACGGGAGGTCGAACTCGCCGCCGGTGCTCGCCTGGAACGGCGGAATGTTGAATTTGTCGCCCGCGTTGAAGCTCGGTGTCGGGCTCACGCCCGGCAGCGTGGGCACGGGGCCCTTCACTGGATCGACGTAGAAGGCATCCGTGTAGCCGGCGTTGAGGTAGAAGCTCAACTGGTGCAACGGCTGGAACACCAACTGCGCCTCGGCTCCCTTGCTCTCGGCCCGGCCACCATTCGAAGCGAAGCCCTGCCCGCACGACAGCGTCGTGGTGGCCTGGATGCCGTTCCAGTTGATGCGGTAGGCCGCGAGGTTCAACTGCAGCTTTTCGAACAAGCGGAATTTGCCGCCCAGCTCATAGCTCCACACCGTGTCCGGCTTGTAGGCCGCCGGCACGTCGGAGGCCGTGATGCCGATCTGGTTGAGCGCGGTTTCGCAGATAGTCTGCGAGATCTGGGCATTGACACCGCCGGCACGGAAGCCGCGCGAGGCGGTCGCATAGACCATGCTCTGGTCGTTGAGCTGGTACTGCAGGCCGTACTTGGGAGTAAACGGCGAGTCCGTGCTATGCCCCTGCGTGACCGAGCCGATTGAGGACGGCAGGCGGCCGCTGAACTGTCCGTAGTTGGTCTGGTAGTAGTTCAGCTCGACGCCCGAGAAGCGGGCGCCCACGATGGCTTTCAGCCGGTCGGGGATCAGCCAGACATTCCATTCCGCGAAAGCCGCTATCTCCCGGTCCTGAATGCTGGCGGCCAACTGCGCCTGGTATCCTGCGTTGTTGACTACACCGTAGCGTGCAGTGCTGGCGCTGGTGTTGCCGGCCGGCCCCGCGAGGGTGGGCCCATACAACTCCTGCATTACGAGGTCGTCGTTGGCAGCGCTGCTGAGGTACTTGTAGCCAACCTCGGTGGTGGCGTTGGAGAAATAGACGCCCGCGACCCAGTTGAAGCGGTTGTCGCCCACGGAGGCGAAGCGAACCTCCTCCTCGACGCCGTTGCGCTTGTTGGTGCCGTCGAAGAGGCCGGTATTTCCCGCGCCGGTCGCATTGTAGAAGGGCGCGAAGAGCGGAAAGCCGCGATGTGCAGGATCGATCGTCGTGAATTGCCCGGCGCCGGTGGTCGTCGAGCTGAACTCCTCGCCGCCGGTGGTGTCGCTATGGCCCTTGTCGCGGAGATAAGAGCTGATCAGCTTGACGTTCATCAATTCCAGGTCGAAGTTCAGCGTGGCACTCACGATGTCCGACTGGGCGGTCGCCGGCTCGATGTTCTGGATGCCGGTGGCGAGAGCGATGTCCTGCCCCTGCGGGAACGGCCCGTAAGTGACGCCCGGCCGGAAATACACGGTCCCGGGTACCGCGGCGGCGCTGGTGCACGCCACGTTCGTCGGAATGAAGGTCGCCGCCGGCGCTCCGTTCGGCTGCGCCAAAGGCGCGGAGCGGGTATTGTTGGTGATACACCGCCCTTGTGTGGTGAACGTCTGCCCCGCCGGGGCGGGCGCACTGCGCACGTAGATGGCGGTCGTGGTGCCGGGTCCGCCTTCATACTTGTTTTCGACGTGATAGGTGGAAACCTGCGCGCTCGTATTGGCGGAGATCTGCCATAGGAGGGCGGCGCGACTGGCCCAGTCGATGTTGGTATTGTCGTTCTTCTTGATCAGGTCGCCCGTGTAGGCGCTGTACTCGTCGATCCAGCCGCCGTACTCCTGCTTGATGGCGCTGACCCGGAAAGCGAGCTTGTCGGGAATGATGGGGCCGCCCACGGCGCCACCCGTTTCATAACTCGGCGCGCCGCGGCTGCCCATCGTAGAGAACTCGGCCCGGGCCGTGCCCGAATAATCGGTGAGACTCGGCGTGGGAGTGATGAAGCGGATGGTACCGCCCTCGGAAGAGCCGCCGAACAGCGTGCCCTGGGGCCCTTTCAGCACTTCGACGCGCGCGAGGTCATACAGAATCGGAGTCAAGACGCCGTTATTCTGTGCGACGCCGCCGTTGGCACGCTTCGTCAGGTTCACATCGTCAAGATAGACGCTCGTCGTGGCCGCGCCGGTGGATCCAACGATACCGCGGATGGAGAAAGTCTCCTGCCCACCGCCGGGATTGGCGACCGCATTCAATGAGGGGACGATACGAGTCAGGTCCGCGGCGGTCTTGATGCCCTCCTGGTCGAGGGTCTCCTGCGTCACCGCCGAGATGGTGATAGGTACCTTGTTGGCGACATCGTTGCGGCGGGTTGCCGTGACGACGACCTCTTGCAGAGCGTCCGGCTCTGCTGTTTCCGCGGCTATACCCGCGGACGCGAAGAGCGCCCCGTACACCGCGACTGCCACGCGATGAATGTCTCTCCCACGACGAAACTTACTCATCAGTCGTCCCCCCCTTGTAAGCGATTATTTTTGAGCGATGACTTCTTAGTGTTTACTTCTAAGTGATTACCTCGACGCTACCGCCGCGGCCCCGCCGGTACTGGCGTTAGAAGCGGCTTTCGCGCCGCCCTGCAACTCCTTCAGCAGCGCGATGGTCGTCGGCTTAGACACCGGCGGATGCGTTGCCAGGAACACTCCCTGCGCCCAGGTCAGGGCCGTGCGTCCCTGTTTGTCGGTGACGTCGAGAGATGCGCCCTTCTCCGCCAGAAAGCGGATGATGTCGTTGGAGCCGCGGTTCGCGGCTCCATGGATGGCACAGACGCCCATGGTGTTGACGGCGTTCACGTCGTTGCCGAGCGATTGCGTCAGCTGCACCGCTTCGAGCAGCTTGGCCGGGCCTTCATCATAAGTCTGCGCGTAAGTCCAATTTACGCCCGCCGCGGCCATCAGCGGCGTGGTGCCCCCGAAGGTAGCGATGTTCGGATCGGCGTGATGATCGAGCAACAGGTGCATCACTTCGACATCACCCGAATACGCCGCGCGCAGGAATGGTGTCTGTCCGGTGAAGTCCACCCACGCGAGCGAGCCGAGCGGGGTGATCCAGCGCCGCTCCGGCGGATACTCCTTGGTGCGCGCGTTCACATCCGCGCCGGCATCGGCGAGCCGCTTGATGAGCTCGAAGGCCGCGGTCCGATCCACGCCGTTGTCCGTCCGGCGCGGCGCCGAAATGTCGATGTCGCGCAGGTCGACGGTCGCCCAGAGCGGGGTCTCGCCATACCAGTCCGACGCTTTGACATTTGCGCCCTTCTCGATCAGCAGACGCCCCACCGGAACCTGGTTGTTCAGGATGGCCATGATGAGCGGCGTAACGCCATCCGCGTCCGCCTGCTCGATATTCGCGCCCGAGCTGAGCAGGAGTTGCGCCGTGTCGAGATGGCCTTCGCGCGCCGCGTAGAGGAGCGAAGTCTTCGCTCCGGAGATCGGCTCGCGCGAGCCGCGCTCCGGCCAGCCGCCGCGCACGATGCCGGCACCTTTCGAGCCCGTGTTGGAAGCCGGAGTGCGGAACTCCGGCGCCCTCCCGGCGCGCGTCTGCGCATTCACATCCGCGCCGTGCGCGATGAGCACCTGGGCGACATCCGTATGACCGCCCCGCGCGGCGAAGATCAGTGCGGTCTGTTGGTATTGCGGATCGCGAGCATCCACCGGTGCCTTCTTGTCGAGCAGCGTCTTGACGATGTCGAGGTGGCCCTTGTCTGCCGCCATCATCAGGCAGGTCTCGCCGGTAGCATCGGCTGAGGCTGGATCGGCATGGGCTTCGAGCAGCAAACGCACCATCGCGAGATCGCCGTCGGCGATTGCGATGTGAAGTGGTCTCACTCCGTAGCGGTTCGCACCGTTCGCGTCGGCCCCCGAGCGCAATAATTGCCGGGCGGTATCAACATCCTGCAGACGCACGATCCAGTGCAACGCCGGAGTGCCATCATGTCCGGGAGCGTT
>JAQGOE010000155.1 GCA_028293725.1 Gammaproteobacteria bacterium
CTCCCGACTATGCCGTGCTCGATTCCCGAGAGCTCACGCCGCCTCGCATCCATCTGCGCGTCGGTATTCCACACTCGCGCTTGCAGGGTGTAGAGCTCATGTCCGACGTTGAAGGCGGACAGGAACGGGGCCTCGAGGTCATTGGGGCACACGCCGCCATAGCTGCCTCCGGCTGCCCCAAGCCGATATCCGTTCGCAGGCCGGCAGAACTCCCGCAGGCCCTGCTCACGACCTGCCTGATATCGCGCGAGATCGGGCGCAACGCCGTACTTCGAGCAGGCCGTACGGTATCGGGCAATACCACCCCCCGAGTAGCCGTTGACACCATCCTCATATCCGACGGTCTGCCAGTCCGTCGCGGTACATTCCTGCTGGCTCATGCTGGCGCAGCCGCTTGCCAACACCGTAAGCACCGATAGTCCGAGGCTCCACTTGCGCAGTGCATGTGCAGCGCTATACATAAGAATGTCGTCCCACAGTCAAGAGAGAATACCCTTAACTTATCAATCACGGTGGCGTGACCCTGTGATTCGCATCACAGCGGGCAGCGACGTGTCAGAACGGTGTTGGCAGTTTCAGTCTCGATTCGGCTTGGAGCTAGGCGCTTCGCGTGCTTCTGTCGGGCCAAGGCGTTGCACAGCCGAGCAGATTCTCGGTGCAATGCGCTAGCGCTCGTAGTAGATCCGGCAATTGAGCACGGTCGACGGGGAACCGGTGCGAACGTCCCAGTGCGGCCATTACCCGACGTATGTCCCCTAAAATCATTGCCACAAGCCGGTCATTCGGCCCACCATATATAGATCAGTTCTATCCGTTACGAATGTAGTGGAATAGCGGCCGGCTCCTGCCAGACAAATGGCGCTCACCGGCCGGATCGCCAGGAGCGTCATTCATATGGGCGTTGGGTACTCTGTATCAGCACTTCACCGGATATCCCACCTTGATTTGTCCGCGGTGACGACGCGGCCGCCGGTGAAAGGCAGCGACTCGACAATCGATTATGTTGCAGAGATCGTGGGCGCCAACGTGGGCGAAGGGACGGTGCGCCTCCGTTCGCCCACCACGGAAGATATTCTTGCGTGGCGCGCGCGCCTGGCAACTAAATACCGCGATGAGTTAGAAGAGGAGTTAACATGGGATGAGGCCAGTACGTTCGAAGTCTCCGAGGATGTCGGAACCGGCGGTGACGTGATGTTCCATTACGTTGCCGCAGTATTCGATCAACGCGGCAAGTCCGAGCTCAGCAAATTGATCGACGTCGAGAAACCGCCTCCACAGGAACTCGACGCAGCCTTTGCCGAGGCAGATCGACGCGGCTTCGGCGGCTGCTTTCCCCACCTTCTGTTGGGAGCGAATCTCTGGCTCCCATTCAAGAGACAGCTGATGATCGAGGAGCCAAACTGGGATGGCAATGTTCATCGATATGGGTCGGTTTTCCACCTTGTCGACGAGGTGACCTCCGTCCGCACAGCGATCGCTGACGCGCAACCTTCAGTTATTCACTCTCCCGCGGCAGAGACGTCAGATCGGGTAATGGTTGCCGCTTGGCAGACTTCAAACACAATTTTGCGCCTCGCGGTGATCGCGGCCGCCAAGCAGTTGCCGCTGTGGAGAACAGGGTGAGCATGGAAAACTCCTTGTCTACAGCCGCTTCGGGCCGAGAGTAGTCGCATGAAATTCGAGCGCGCTTTTTTGGCTGCCTTCAACGTGCTCGCACGACTTTTCGGGTCGCTGGCCATCTTGGTCGGCATCGTTTTCTTGGTGAGCGCATACGCCTTTAAGGAGAACCGATTCCCGGACGTTGTGGCCGGACTCTCTGTGATTGCCATGGGTATAGCGTTTTTTCTGGCCAAACCGTTCGACGCGGAACAACTTGCTCGAATGAGACGCCGGATGGGGCGTCCCGGTCCGGGGTCATCCGAACGCGGACCATGACGACAGACCGCAATGGGCTCGACTCGGAACTTTCGCCGCGCCAACTCGCGATCGTCTCAGTCCGGCCAGAAGCGGCCCATCTAAAATGATGGCCGACACGGCACCACCGTGGCTTTGCGGGCAACCGTTAAATAGACTGATGCAGAAAGCCGATGAAACAAGACGCTACGATTAAAATGAAAGCAACCGCGGAGCACTTTTCGCAGGCGAATCCCGCTGGGCCGGGACAGGACGACATTCCCTCTCTTTTGCGCCGTGTCGCCGAGAGCGTGGAAGCGATTGGCCCTGTTGGCGTGCAGGACCTCATTCTTCACACTGAAGTGACAGACAACGGCCCGTGGTATTCGCTCACCGTTTACTTCCAGCGGTTAACCGACCCACGCGCGAAGAATCGAAAGCAGCGTAAGTCGTCGCTCTCGCGCCCAACAAGCCGTTCAAGCAGAACGCGCCCAAAGCGGCGCGCCTCTTAACGGCGACGCCGGTGTCCGCTTCGGGCCCAGAAGCAGCCACCGGAAATTGCGGCCGCCCCAGTTTGCCGACAGCGGACACTCAACGGTTGAGCTGACTATCTGCGCGCCTCAATGCCGGGTTGGCGGCGCGCGTCCCTCGGTGGGTGGCTGCATTGGCCTCGCCCCGGCGAGTGCCTCGTCGAGCATCTTGATGAGCGCTGCGCGATTGTAGGTGTAGGGCTGGCCTTCGTTCACCTGAACGAGCTTCTCAAGCTGCGCCCTGATCGTAATCTCTGCACTTTCACCGTCGGGAACGACCATGTAGCGCCGCTTGGGACGCGGCTCGAAAAGTGCAGCCTTCGTTGCGGCCACTACTTCGTCGGGCTCCTTCAATTTCGAGCGGTCTGCGACATCGGCGTTCATGCCAGCTCTCCTGACTGCATTCTTGAGGATGTCAGAGTTGTAACTGCCGGGCTCGACGATACTCACATGCACGCCGGAGGACGCCAGTTCCCTGGCAAGCACGTCCGTGAAAGTCTCGACGGCAGCCTTGCTCATCTGGTACGGGCCGAGGTTCGCACTGCTGAGCAGGCCGCTGATAGAGCCAATGTTGATGATGCGGCCTTTCGCGGCAACGATGAGCGGCGCGAACGCCTTGGTCATGAGATAGGGCCCCGTCACGTTCACGGCCATCATGCTGGCAAACTCTTCGGGTGGTGTTTCCATCAATGGCGAAGCGGAACCGATGCCGGCATTGTTGACGAGTGCGTACAGACCGCGGCCGCCCTTCGTAACCGTCTCCACGGCAGCGGCGATGTCATCGGGATGCGTCACGTCGAGCCGCACGCCTTGCACGTTCTTGATTGTCGCGAGAGCCTGCAGATCGGCATCTTTGCGAGCCGTCGCGTAGATGAAGTATCCATCGGCTGCGAGCTGCTCCGTGAGCTTGCGGCCGATACC
>JAQGOE010000158.1 GCA_028293725.1 Gammaproteobacteria bacterium
CATGGAATTCTTCTTGCGGGTCGACTACGCCGACATCAGCCTCCTGGGGGGGCGCGAGGAGAACCAGGACCGCGTCGCTGTTGCGGTCAGCGAACACGCGGCGTTGCTGGTCGTTGTCGACGGCATGGGCGGCCATGCCAATGGCGCCAAGGCTGCCGAGGTCACGCAGCAGGTCATTCTGGAAGCTTTCGGCCTAGCGCCCCATCCCCTCTTCGATCCGATGGGCTTTCTACATCTGACACTGGGACGTGCTCACGACGAGGTCGTGAAACTCGGTGCGCAGTTACCCATCGAGCAACGTCCGCGTGCCACCTGCGCGGTCTGCCTCGTCCAGCAGGGGGCCGCATGGTGGGCGCATGTTGGCGACAGCAGGCTCTATCACCTGCGGCACGGCGCGCTGGTGTTACGGAGCCGCGATCATAGTCATGTGGAACTCCTGCTGCGCGAGGGGCTCATCACCGCCGAGCAGGCGCAGACACATCCCATGCGCAACTTCGTGGAGTGTTGTCTTGGCGGCGATCCCATCGTCCCCGACATGACGCTCACACGCCGCCGGCCACTCGAGCCGAACGACGTGCTGCTCGTATGCACGGATGGATTCTGGGCGGGCGTCAAGGACACGGAGATCGCGAGCGAGGTCGGAGGACCGGGCGTGGCGCTCAAGGAAAAGCTCCTCGAGCTCGCACAACGCGCTGTCACGAGAACCGGCGCCGCGAGCGACAACACATCCGTCGCCGCGCTGAGGTGGGTTAGCTAGCCACTCAGCCAGGCGCCAGCCTGGGCGTTGCGCGATTCATTTGCGGCGCGGGTCGATTCACGCGATCCTCCGTCAGATATCTTCAGGGGAACAGAAAAAATGGCGAGACCGAGTGGCCGCGCGCCCGATGAGCTGCGGCGCGTAAGTTTTGAGCGTCGCTTCGCGAAGCACGCGGAGGGCTCGGTGCTGATCGAATTCGGCGATACGCAGGTGCTGTGCACGGCCAGCGTGGAAGAGACGATTCCGCCATTCCTGCGAGGCAAGGGCCAGGGATGGGTTACCGCCGAATACGGAATGCTGCCTCGCTCCACCCATACGCGCTCGGCGCGCGAGGCCGCTCGCGGTAAGCAGACCGGCCGCACACAGGAAATCCAGCGGCTCATCGGCCGATCGCTGCGTGCAGTAACCGATCTCAAGGCTCTGGGCGAACGGACCATCACCGTAGATTGCGACGTGCTGCAAGCGGATGGCGGTACCCGTACCGCGTCGATCACTGGAGGTTACGTCGCGCTCGCTCGGGCATGTGAGTCCCTGGTGAAGCGCCGCGCGATTGCGGCGAGTCCATTGCACGGGCAGATCGCCGCCATCTCCGTCGGAATTGTTGGCGGGATTCCGGTGTTAGACCTCGACTACGCCGAGGACTCGAACGCGGAAACTGACATGAACGTCGTCATGAACAATGGCGGGGCGTTTGTCGAGGTCCAAGGCACGGCCGAGGGTCACGCCTTTCGCCGTCACGAGCTCGACGCCATGCTGAATCTCGCCGCCAACGGCATCGGGCAACTGTTTGCTTTGCAGCTGCAGGCGCT
Organism: Gammaproteobacteria bacterium; assembly: GCA_028293725.1. The sequence goes on from JAQGOE010000158.1 coordinate 1,567, forward strand.
CGACGGCGTCGGACTGACCTGAGGGCTCTTGCAGGTGAAGCGCGTCGTTCTTGCCAGCGGCAATGTTGGAAAACTGCGTGAGATGAGCGCGCTGTTGCTGCCGCTCGGCTTCGATCTCGTCACGCAGAACTCGCTCGGCATCACCTCGGTGGCGGAGACGGGCACGACGTTCATCGAGAATGCCCTGATAAAGGCGCGCCACGCCGCGCGAGTGGCAAAGCTGCCGGCCATCTCCGACGATTCCGGCATCGAAGTCGACGGCCTCGGCGGTCGCCCCGGCGTCTACTCCGCACGCTTCGCCGGCGAAAACGCGACTGATCAGGAAAACCTGCAGAAACTGTTGGCCGAGATGCACGGCGTGCACCCCGAGTTTCGCCAGGCACGCTACCACTGCGTCATCGTGTTTGTTCGCGAAGCCAACGACCCCGACCCGGTCATCGCACACGGCAAGTGGGAGGGCGCGCTTGCGCTCGAACCGCGCGGCACCGGCGGCTTCGGCTACGACCCGATCTTCCTGGCCGCCGGCCTGCACAGTACTGCCGCGCAACTGCCTCCCGAAGAAAAGAACAAGATCAGCCACCGGGCGCAGGCGCTGCTGGCGTTGGTTGCAGAGCTGCGTGAAAAGGGCTTGGCGCCCGAGTAATCTTCTCGACTCACTGGGCGTGCGCCTGACGGTGACCGCAGCATAGGCGCCGATTTCCCGCGGTGGGACCCGGCGCACTTTTTCCGCGGCGCGCTTGGTAGTAACTTGCGCGTCCTGTTTCGCTGAATCCGTCGTCGCCTCACTGGAATGAATCAGATACCCGTCCCGCCGGCGTCATCGCCACGACGCGGCAAGCTATTTGTCATCGCCGCACCATCGGGTGCCGGCAAAACGTCGCTCGTGAAAGCGCTGCTCGAGCGGATGCCCGAGCTGCATGTCTCTGTTTCGCATACGACGCGCAACAAGCGGCCGACCGAGGAACATGGTCGGGAGTACTACTTCGTATCCGTGCCCGAGTTCCAGAGCCTCGTGAGCAGGAGCGAGTTTCTCGAGCATGCGCAGGTCTTCGACAACTATTACGGCACGGGTCGGAAGCCAGTCGAGGCACAGCTCGGCAAAGGGCACGACGTCGTGCTCGAGATCGATTGGCAGGGGGCCCAGCAAGTGCGCAAAGCCCTCCCCGAATGCAAGACGATTTTTATCCTGCCCCCATCGCGGCGCGCGCTCGAAGAGCGCCTGCGCAACCGGGCTACGGACTCCAATGAGGTCATCGAGAGACGGCTGCGAGACGCTGTCGGCGACATGACCCATTGGCGAGAATTTGATTACGTGGTCGTCAACGACGACTTCGAGCACGC
>JAQGOE010000166.1 GCA_028293725.1 Gammaproteobacteria bacterium
TTGCCTGGCGGTTCTACACGGTCCCGGGTGACCCATCGAAGCCCTTCGAGAACCAGGCCATGGCCAGGGCTGCCAAGACCTGGTCAGGGGAGTGGTGGAAGTTAGGTGGCGGCGGAACGGTGTGGGACAGCTTGTCCTATGACCCAGCCCTCAACCTGATCTATTTCGGCGTCGGCAATGGCCTGGAATGGAATCACACCGTCCGAAGTGCGGGCAAGGGCGACAATCTTTTCCTGTCCTCCATCGTGGCGGTGAATGCGGACACGGGCGAGTACGTCTGGCACTACCAGGCCACTCCCGGAGAAGAGTGGGACTACGACGCAGTACAGCAGTTGACCCTTGCTGACCTCACGATCGACGGCGTGTCGCGCAGAGTCCTCATGCAGGCCAACAAAAACGGCTTCTTTTACGTGCTCGACCGTACCAATGGCAAGCTGCTCTCCGCACACAATTTCGCGCCTATCACCTGGGCTCGCGGCGTCGATCTGAAGACCGGGCGCCCCATCGAGAATCCCGGAATTCGCTATGACGAGACAGGCAAGCCCTCCAAGCAGATCCCGGGGCCGCTGGGTGCACATACCTGGCACGCCATGGCATTCAACCCCCAGACCGGCCTCGTCTACATTCCAACACAGGTCCTGTCGACCCAGTACGCAGCCGATCCAAACTTCAAGCCGCATCCGATCGGCTGGAACCTGGCCACGGGAGCCGAGTTCGACGATGCGGTCAAAGGCTACCTGCTCGCCTGGGATCCGGTGGGCCAGAAAGAGGTGTGGCGCGCAAATTACCTGGGGCCGTGGAATGGCGGAGTGTTGACTACGGCCGGCAACCTGGTCGCGCAAGGTACCGCCGCGGGGGATTTCCGCATCTATCGCGCTGACAGCGGGCAGAAACTCTGGTCGACGTACGTGCAGTCCGCAATCATAGCCGCGCCGGTCAGCTATGAGGTTCGCGGCGAGCAATTCATCGCCGTGCTCTCGGGTTGGGGCGGCGGCTATCCGCTCATGCAGGGAAAGGCGGCAGCCGCGTCTGGGAATACCCACAACGTCAGCCGCGTGTTGGTATTCAAGCTGGACGGTCACGCACAATTGCCGGCAGCACAACCCCCCGCGCTTGCCACGACCAGTCCTCCACCTGACACTGCCGATGCCAATACCGTGGCGGCAGGAGCAGATCTCTTCGGCCGTTACTGCGGTGCCTGTCATGGCCAGTTCGCGGTTTCCGGCGGCATCACCCCCGATCTGCGGCATTCGAGCTTCCTGGCGAACGATTTCTGGTACCAGATCGTCCTCAACGGGGCGCTGCAGGACGCCGGCATGGCCTCGTTCGGCAAGGTCCTCGACCAGTCGACGGCGACCGCCATTCGCGCCTATGTGATTCACGAAGCGAATCAGTCCAGGTAAGCGGCCGACAGCACTCGAGCAGGCACCCTCCCCCGCTCGGGGGGTACTGGAGACCGCGTTGAGGGCCTAACCTCAAAAGACTTTCAACCAAACCCGCCGAGTATCCAAAATGAGAGAAGACGTAAAGCAGCCTAAGCCACTGCCGGAGCCGAATGTCGACTTCTACGAGCTCGCCGAGACGTTGCCGGCGGAAGAGCTCGCGACACTGAAGCAGGTGCGCGAGTTCATGCAGAGCAAGATCGCTCCGGTCATCAACAAGTACTGGGCGGAGGATGCGTTTCCGTTCGAGTTGCTACCCGAGTTCAAGAAACTCAACATCATGGGAGCGGGGCTCGAGGGTTACGGCTGCCGCGGTGGCAGTGGCTTGCTCGTCGGCTTGATCGCAATGGAGATGGCGCGCTTCGACGCCTCGATCGCGACTTTCGTCGGCGTGCACAGTGGGCTCGCGATGGGATCGATCCACATGGGTGGCTCGGAAGCACAGAAGAACAAGTGGTTGCCGCCGATGGCGCGCATGGAAAAGATCGGCTGTTTCGGCTTGACCGAGCCGCTGGTCGGCTCCGGCACAGGCGGTGGACTCACGACCACCGCCAAGCGTGACGGCGATACCTGGATCGTCAACGGCCAGAAGAAGTGGATCGGGAACGCCCCTTGGTGCGACGTCTCGATCATCTGGGCCCGTGATGTGGCCGATAACCAGGTCAAGGGTTTCATTGTCGAGAACAAGACCACTCCAGGCTTCAGCGTGGAGAAGATTCAGAACAAGATCGCACTGAAGGTCGTACAGAACGGCTTGATCACCCTGAACAACTGCCGCATTCCGGAAGAGAATCGGCTCGAGCAGGACAGCTCTTTCCGCGATACGGCGAAAGTGTTGCGCATGACGCGGTTCCTGGTGGGATGGGAAGCAACCGGGTGCCAGATGGGCGCCTACGAAAACACGCTCAAATACACCCAGCAGCGTCTGCAGTTCGGAAAGCCGATCGCCTCTTTCCAGCTCGTACAGGACCTGCTTGCCAAGATGCTCGCCAATGTCACGGCCTGCCAGTGCATGGTCGCCCGCACGGCGCAGTTACATGCCGAAGGTAAGCTGACCGACGCACACGCGGCGCTATCCAAGGCATTTACCACCGCCAGGATGCGCGAAACCGTCTCATGGGGACGTGAGCTGCTCGGCGGCAACGGCATTTCCCTCGACTATCAGGTTGCGCGATTTTTCGCGGATGCGGAGGCCTTCTATTCGTACGAGGGCACTTATCAGATGCAGAACCTGATCGTCGGCAAGGCGATCACCGGCCTCAGCGCCTTTGTCTGACTCGAGGGGAAGTGCGAATGACAACTGAGACGCTCACCAATGTCTTGTATGAGAAGAAAGGTGCCATCGCCTACGTGACTTTGAACCGCCCCAAGGTTCTCAACGCGCTGAGCCAGGGCGCCTGGAAAGATTTGCGAACGGCTTTCGAACAGGCGCGCGACGACGCCGTGGTCCTCGGAGTGATCCTGACAGGGGCTGGCGACAAGGCTTTCATCGCGGGGGAGGACATCGGTGAGTTAGCGCATGCGACACCAGTCGATGCCGAAAAGTCCAGCCGCAGTGGGCAGGCAGTGCTCGACCTGATTGAGAACCTCGGCAAGCCGGTCATCGCCGCCGTCAACGGCTTTGCGCTGGGTGGCGGCTGTGAGACAGCGATGGCTTGCACAATCCGGATCGCCGCGGAACACGCCAGGTTCGGCCAACCGGAGGTCAAACTGGGTATTCCACCCGGCGCCGGTGGCACGCAGCGATTGCCGCGGTTGGTCGGCAAGGGACGAGCGCTACAGATCATTCTTTCCGGAGAGATGATCAATGCTCCGGAGGCTCACCGAATCGGGCTGGTCAACGAAGTGGTACCGGCCGGAGAGCTGATTGCACGCTGTGAAGCGATCCTGAAGCAAATCCTCGCCAACGCGCCGCTCGCCGTCCGCTTTGCGTTGGAAGCGGTGAACAAGGGAATGGAGACGAGTTTGTCGGCGGGATTGTTGCTGGAGGCTTCCGTGTTCGCGATCTGCGCGGGCACCGAAGACAAACGCGAGGGGACTGCCGCCTTCCTGGAAAAGCGTGCCGCCCAGTTTCAGGGGCGATGAGCAAACCACGGACCAACAGTCAAAGGCAACAGCCATGGCAAGCGACAATATATTTTCCGGCCTCAAGGTGGTGGACCTGGCGAGCTTCATAGCGGGTCCGGGCGCCGCGGTCATCCTTTCCGATTTTGGTGCCGATGTCATCAAGGTGGAGCCTCCGGCGGGAGATCTCTGGCGACATGGGCACCAGATCCCGCCGCAGCCACAAGCGAAGGATCCCTATCCCTGGCACCTGGCCAACCGCAATAAGCGCGGCATCACACTCGATCTGAAGTCCTCGAGCGCTCAGCCCGTCCTCGAGCGGCTGGTTAAGTGGGCCGATGTGCTCATTGTCAACACGCCGCATCCCGCACGCAAACGATTGAAGCTCGAATATGACGACGTGGTGCAACACAACTCTCGCCTGATCTATGCGGATCTGACGGGTTTCGGCGAAAAAGGGCCAGACGCCGAATTGCCGGGCTTCGACATCACTTCCTACTGGGCGCGCAGCGGACTGCTATCCATGACGCGCGATGCTGGCGCGCCACCAACGTGGCCCGTGGCCGGTAGCGGTGACAACGCGACCGCGGTGGGCCTGTATTCCGCAATCGTCACAGCGCTCTATCGTCGGGAGCGCACGGGTGAAGGTGCGTACGTGACCACATCGCTGCTGGCAGAGGGAGTCTGGGCCGCGAGCGTTTCGATCCAGGCCGCATTGTGTGACGCGAAGTTCTTCGGGCTGCACGATCGCAAGAATCCCGCCAATGCGGCACTGAACGTGTACCGCGCTGCCGATAACGCCTGGTTCGTTCTCATCGTCACACCGGACAAGGTGGCGGCGGTGGCGGAAGCCCTGGGTCGCAGAGACCTTTTGACAGATCCGCGGTTCTCGGATCCAACCAAGCTGGCGACAAACATGCCGCAGTTGACGGCGATCCTGGATGAAATCTTCGCAGCACAACCGATGCCGTATTGGCAGCAGGTCTTCCAAGGCGTCAACGTGACGTTCGGCGTCGTGCGCGGTCCGCAAGAAGTCATCAATGATCCGCAGCTGCCGCTCAATGAGATTGTCGTGCCACTGGAAGGCGCCCCCGGCAAGCTGACTTCCACCATCAGCAGTCCAATACAGGTACATGGCGTCAAAAAGGTGTCGGCCAAGCGAGCCCCTTCGCTCGGAGAGCACAACGAGTCTGTTCTGAAGGAACTCGGCTTCAGTGCGAGCGATATCGGTGCATTGCTTTCGAGCGGTGCCCTTGGAAAGGTTAAGGAGTAACAACAATGAATCAACTCGCGGGTCGTTTGTTCGTACTCGATGCGAGCGGCGGTCGGGTCTTCTCGATGAATCCGGACGGCTCGGATTCCAAGACCTTGGTTACAGGGTGCCCCCTACCTGACGGCATCGCGTTGGATCTCAAAAAGGGGCATTTCTACTGGACGGACATGGGTGTTCCCGATCGCAACGATGGGAAGATCGAACGCGCCGATCTCGATGGTCGTAACCGCACGACAATCATTCCCGAGGGCGCCACTCACACGCCCAAGCAGATCCATCTCGATAGCAAGAATCGCAAGCTCTACTGGTCGGATCGTGAAGGCATGCGGGTCATGCGCTCGAATCTCGACGGGTCGCACATCGAGACGCTCGTGCAATCCGGCCGCGGCGATGCCGACCGCAGCGATCCTTCAAACTGGTGTGTGGGTATTGCGGTCGACGCGGATCGCGGGCATATCTACTGGACGCAAAAGGGCCCGGACAACGGCGAGCGGGGCCGCATCTTCCGCGCGAATCTCGAGCTTCCCGCGGGCCAGAGCGCCGCAAATCGGCGCGACATTGCGGTCTTGTTCGACGGACTGCCGGAACCAATCGATCTGGAGCTCGATCTTCAGAACCGCCATCTGTATTGGACCGATCGCGGCGATCCGCCGCGCGGCAACACCGTGAACCGCACGTCCATCGACGGCAAGCTCACCCAGGAGATCGTGCTCAGCAATCTGATGGAGGGAATCGGCATTGCGTTGGATGTCGCCGGCGATCGCATGTTCGTGACTGACCTGGCCGGTACGGTCTACTGCGCCAAACTCAATGGGTCGCAGAAGCGAGTACTGGCCTACGCACAGGGAAACCTTACCGGCGTGGCCTACGCGGAAATCACCTCGACGGAGAGATAACGATGAGCTTTGACAAACCTATTCGTCGCATTGCCATTGTCGGCACTGGAGTCATCGGGGCCAGCTGGGCCGCACAGTACCTCGCGCGTGGCTTTGACGTTATCGCTACCGATCCGGCGCCGACCGCGGAAGCCAGCTTGCGCAAGTATGTCGACGAAGCGTGGGCGGTGCTGACGAGCATCGGACTGTCTCCCGGTGCTTCGCGCGACCGTCTGGAGTTTACGACCGATATGAAGAAGGCCTTGGCAAACGCCGACTTCGTGCAGGAAAACGGCCCGGAACGGGTGGATTTCAAAATCAAGCTCTACGCTGACATGGACGCGGCGACGCCACCGGATTCACTCATCGCATCGAGCTCCTCGTCACTGACCATGAGTGTCGTTCAGTCAAAGTGTCAGCATCCAGAACGCTGTGTCATCGGGCATCCGTTCAATCCCCCGCACGTCATTCCGCTCGTTGAAGTCGTGGGTGGCGCTAAGACATCGCCGGAAGCCATCGATAAAGCGATGGCGTTCTATAAGTCCATTGGTAAGCGGGCAATTCTCCTGCGCAAGGAGGTCCCAGGGCACGTTGCGAACCGCCTCCAGTCGGCTCTGTACCGGGAAGTGTTGTATCTGATCGAGCAGGGGGTGCTCAGTGTGGCCGATGCGGATGATGCGGTGAGCTGGGGGCCCGGCCTTCGCTGGGGCGTCATGGGCCCGAGCCTGCAGTTCCACCTCGGAGGTGGCGCCGGGGGCATCCAACATTTCATCGACCACCTGTTGCCGGCGATGGAGCCTTTGTGGAAGGTACTCGGGACTCCGGGCCTGACCCCCGAGTTCAAACAGCGATTGGCCGACGGAGTGCGTGAAGAGGCAGCCGGGCGTTCGGTCGCACAGCTGGCGGAGGCAGAGAACGAGGTGATCGTCGGGCTGCTTCGTTTGCGGGCCGAGCACGGTTGAGCGTGGTGGCGACACGATACCCGCCATGATTCACACTCACTCGCTTGGCCGCGCTGCTCGATACTATGCCGGCGGTACGGCACTGGTGTCAGGTGCTACGCGACCGACGTTCCAGGAACTGTATGCTCGGGTCGAAGGCATTGCCGCCGCGCTGAGTCAGCACGGTTTTGGGGTTGGGGACCGCCTGGCCCTGCTCCTCCCGAATGAAACGGACTACCTGGAGTTGATATATGCGTGCGCCTGGCTCGGCGTAACCGCTGTTCCGCTCAACACCCGGTTCTCGGCAACAGAAATCGATCGAGTGCTCGCCGATGCAACACCGCGCGGTCTGATTCGGCACTCGTCATTGGCAGCCCCGACGCTGCAACTTCCGTGGGATCGGGTGCTTGACGTGGAACCGCTGGAAGTTCGCGGCGGTGACTGTCCCACCGCCATTTACGATCCGGAGGCGATCCTAGCGCTGATCTATACGAGCGGCACGACCGGCCGTCCGAAAGGCGTTGCGCTCACGCACGCCGCAGTGCTTGCGAATGTGGACCACGTCAATTACTGGTTGCCCTACAGAGAGGGCGGTGTGTATCTGCACGCGGCACCGCTATTTCACATCGCCGACTTTCCATTCATGTTTGCCGCGCCGGCCTTCGGCACTTGTCAGGTCACAATTGTGAAGTTCAACCCGCAGGCTTTCTGCGAGACCGTCCAACAGGAGCGGGTCACGCGCACCGTCCTGGTGCCAACGATGATCAATCTCCTAACTCAATTCGAGCGCCTTGCCGAGTACGATCTCAGCAGCCTGATGGAGTTGGGGTACGGCGGATCCCCTATCGCACCCGAACTCATCCACCGGGCGAGGCAGGCTTTGCCTCATGTGAAGCTGGTACAGGTTTATGGCTTGAGCGAAACGGGATTCCTCACGGGTCTGCAAGACCACGAGCACACTGCGAGCAGGCTGCTGTCTTGTGGACGACCCTGTCCCGGGGTCGATGTGCGTGTCGTCGATGAGTCGGGCAAGGATGTTCCCATCGGACAGCCGGGGGAGTTGGTCGTCCGTGGTGCGAATGTGATGCACGGCTACTGGAACAGCCTCGATCAGACCCAGCTCGCATTTCGGGAGGGGATGTTTCGTACCGGCGATATCGGTTATCAGGATGCCGACGGCTTTGTTTACATTCTGGATCGCTTGAAAGAAATGATCGTCACGGGCGGCGAGAATGTGTACTCCGGAGAGGTCGAAGCCGTCCTTTACCAGCATCCGGCCGTTCGTGAGACGGCGGTCTTTGGGATACCGGACCCACAGTGGGGAGAGCTCGTGATGGCTTGCGTAGTGTTGAAGCCCGGCGCCACTGTCGGCGCGGATGAGTTGATCGCGCATTGCCGCCGGTTTCTGGCGGGCTACAAGATTCCACGCCGCATCGAGTTTTCGCCGGGCGAGTTGCCCAAGAGCGGCTCTGGGAAGATTCTCAAGAGGGCTTTGCGCGAGCCCTTCTGGGTTCATCGGGAGCGGGCCGTCGGTTAGCTGTAGCTCTCAGTCGATTCCCAGCGAGCCGCGCCGCGTGCGGCGCCACGCGTATGGCGTCTCGCCGACTATGCGATGGAAAGCGCGCGTGAAGTGCGGCTGATCGCACATGCCGCACCTGACCGCAATCGAGCTGAGGGGCTCGGACGTCGCCAGCATCAGTCCCTGGGCTACCTCGATGCGCCGCCGTAGCACATAGTCGCGCGGCGAAACACCAAACGTGCATTTGAACGCGCGGCAGAAGTGGCTTGCGCTGAGGCTCAGAAGCCGCGCGAGCTCTCGAATGGGAATCCTTCTGCATAGATTGGCTTCCACGTGTGCGAAGATTCTGCGCGCCTGCCACGCCGGGAGACCTCCGCGTGCGACGCGTGTCTCTAAAGTGGATAGCACATGGAGGCCACTCGGACCGAGGCTCGTCTTTCCGCGAAGGAGCGCGACTGCGTGCGCAATGTGCGCGCTGGTCGCTTCGCGATCACCGTCACGAGCTTTGCATGCAGCTTCGACTAGCAGCGTCGCTACGACCGACAACTCCTGTGTCAACGTTTCGTGCTCCAACATCTCTCAGGTCCCCTCTCCATCGCTCGCCATCCAGGTTTGAATGTATTGCGGGCAGTTGCGAAGCTCGATGCCCTTCTCTGCGCACACCCGCAGAAAGCCGACGGCATCACGATCCACGAGAACGAGATCCTTTAGTTCCAGGGTGACCGCCCGCGCTGAGGATTCCAGTTCGAGCAAAGCGGACAATTCGCGCAGGCTATCGACCTCGAGTCGACCGCTGACTGCGAAGACGACGTAGCCATTTGCCGTGCGTTGTATCTTCAGCATAGATTCTCGCTATGGACCGGTACTGCAATTCCTGGTCCAACTGCAAGCTGCTGATTTTAAAGACTCAGAAGGGAGGTAGCCGTGGCGAGATTTCGCCAATGGCGAAATGCTGGACAGATGCGCCACCAGGCGAAGCCCCGCGGCGGTCAAACACCGCTGCTTGCGCTATCTGCCACCCGAATGAGGAGAGCGCGGTCGAAAGCGGCTCTTATTGATCCGCAGCGCGCGGATGCGCGACTCGAGTGTTGATCGAGGAATCCGCAGCCGGGCGGCCGCTCCCGTTGGCCCGAACACCTGTCCGCCGCTCGCGCGCAGCGCCTCCTCGATGATCGCCTTCTCGTAAGCGGAAAGTTTGCTGGACAGCGCGCCCGCGCCCTCGACCTTGCGTCCGGTGGACAGCCAACTCTCGTCCACGTTGAATTCGTCGGTGTCGCACACGATCACCGAGCGCTCAATCACATTTTGCAACTCGCGCACGTTTCCGGGCCATGGATAAGACTGCAGGCGATCGAGAGTCTTCTTGCTGACACGCCGGAAGGTCTTGTGCGCCTTGCGGGCGTAGCGATGAATGAAGTATTCCACCAACACCGGAATGTCTTGTTTCCGGTCCCTCAAGGAGGGCATCTCGAGCGGAAAGACATTCAGCCTATAAAGGAGGTCCTCGCGGAAAGTCCCACTGGCCACGGCATCGATCAAATCACGATTCGTGGCAGCGATGACACGAACGTCGACGTGGATTGTCTCTCTTCCTCCCACGCGTTCGAGTTCCCGCTCCTGCAGCACCCTCAGCAACGCTGCCTGCGTATCGGGCGACAGCTCGGCCACCTCGTCGAGAAATATCGTCCCGCCATTGGCCAGTTCGAAGCGGCCAAGCCGCCGTTGCAAGGCTCCCGTGAAGGCACCTTTCTCATGCCCGAACAGTTCTGAGGCAATCAGATCGCGCGGAATAGCGGCGCAGTTCACGGCTACGAATGCCTGTGAGGAACGGCCAGACCGCCGGTGGATGGCGCGAGCGACAAGCTCCTTACCCGTACCCGTCTCGCCGGTAATTAAAACCGTCGAATCGCTAACTGCAACCTTCGACACGAGTGAGAGCACGGCAGTCAGCGCGGGTGAGGCGCCAACAATCTCCTCGAACATCGAGGTCTTATCGATCTCCTCTCGTAGAGCAACGTTTTCCTCTTGCAGCCTCTCCTCGGTTCTCTTGCGATCTTCGATATCGGTGCACGCAACATACCAACGGGTCGCCTGTCCTTGGTTGTCGCACACCGGCTTGTAACGCGCCAGAAACCAGCGGTAAGTTCCATCACTTCCGCGGATGCGCTTTTCCATTTCATAAGCGGAGCGCGTTAACAACCCGCGCTCAGCCGCAGCCTTAACTCCCTCCAGTTCGTCGGGGTGCACCTCGGATGTCACGTTATTCCGCCGCCATCCATCGAGAGTGGTGCCGAAGTAAGCGAGCGCTCCGCTGTTCGCATACAAGCGTTCCAGGTTGGGTCCTAATACGGCCACCAGTTGTGGCGCCAGGTCCAGTACCTGCCGGAGCTCTGCTTCCTGTTCCCGGATCCTTTCCTCGGCCGTCTTGCGCTCGGTGATGTCGGTCACCGCCCCGATAAACTCGCGACTGCCAGATGCATTCGGTACAGCGTGAGCTATCGCGTGGACGTGCTTGACCCGCCCGTCAGCCATCAGCAAGCGATACTCATGTTCGAAGTCAGTCCCAGTCTGGACTGCGAGATCGATGACCTGTTGTGTGCGGACCCTATCATCAGGATGTACGCGCTGCACCACCGAATCTACTGTTGGCTTCAGTGCGCTGTCGTACTCGATGATGCGATAGGTTTCCTCTGACCAGACAATCTCTCCGTCGTCCGGTTTCCACCCGAAGCTGCCTGTGTGGCTGAGTCTTTGGGCTTCTGCCAGAAAATGCTCGTTACGCCGCAGGGCTTCTTCGACGCGCTTGCGTTCCGTCACATCGATATGAGTGCCCAGAATCTCGAGAAGCTCGCCGCGAGCGGAGAACACGTGATGACCGATTGACTCCACATACTTGACTGTTCCATCGGCCAACAAGAGTCTGAACTGGACTAGGAAGTCTTTTCTTTGGCGCTGCGCCTCCTTGGTTTCTTTGAACAGCCTGTATCGATCGTCCGGATGAGCCTGCTGCCACACCCAAACGCGTGTCGGCAGGGGCTGGCGCGGATCGAGCCCATATATGCGGTAACTTTCCTCCGACCAATAGACAACCGCTAATTCGCCATCCAGATTCTTCACCGCCCAAGTACCGGTGTGGCTCAGCCTCCCTGCTTCCGCAAGATAGTCCAGTGCCTGCCGAAGCTCCTTCTCCTGTTCCGCAAGCCTATCTTTCGCCCTTTTAGCGTCCTCAACGCTCTTGCGCAGTTCCTGCGTTAATTCCTCTTGCTCTGTGACATCTATGCCGGTGCCGACGAAGCCGTGCCCATTGGTCGCCGGCGTACCGATGCAACGAACATAGCGAATCGCCCCGTCCGGACGCACGATTCGTTTTGTGAAGTCGGATCGGCCGTGGTCCGCCAGCATCTTCCGGATTTCTTGCGCCACGAATTCCCGGTCGTCGGGATGCACGAGCGCTATATATTCCGGCGTGGTGGGCGCCTTGCCGTCCGGCTCGAGACCGTGAATCTCGAACAATTCGGGACTCCAGTACTCGAAACCGGTAGCGTCGAATGCCCAGCTACCCGTGTGCGCCGGAATCACATTGAGAGTGGCTCGCAACCGTGCCTCGAGCGAGTCATTCATAACTAGCGCATACAACCACTGTTTGCGTACTTCCGTTCCAAGCGGCAACTCTTAACAGGGGATTCTAGTCCCATTCGCACCCGGATTTCACCCGGACCCGGGAACGCCCGGAAGGCGATGCCTCGCCCACGCATCATGCGCACAACTCGCATCAAGAGAGCACAAGCAACGCTCCTCGGGGAGCGGATAGCATTTGCGATCATGGACGAATCGCGGATTGCAATAACGGCGATCCAAACCGCCCGAGATCATCAGCAGGAGCAGCTCCATGACCGTGATCCGTTACATTCCCTTCGCTGGCCGCCTGTTGATCGGACTGCCCTTCGCTATGAGTGGCCTCGGCAAACTAGCGGCCATCGACCCGACCACCAACATGATTCGCGCCGCGGGTTTGCCGCTGCCGCGTTTGGCTCTGGCTCTCTCCGTTGTTGTCGAGTTGGGTGGTGGTCTTTTGCTTGTCGCCGGGTTCCGGACTCGGATCGTCGCCAGCGTGCTGGCCCTGTTTTCGCTCGCAACGGCGCTCTCTTTCCACAGCAACTTCGCCGACCAGAACCAAATGATCCACTTCGTCAAGAACGTGATGATGGCCGGCGGACTGCTCCAGATCGTCGCGTTTGGCGCGGGGGCTCTCAGCATAGACAACCGCAACGCCAACGGCGGTAGCAAAGGGCCATAAGACATGACGAAGAATGCCACTGCGATCGTTGTCGCATTTGTCCTCGTCTTTGGCACGTCGCAGGTTCTTGCGTCCCCCCGAGGCATCGCCAGCGACTCGAGCGATGGCGACTGGTTGTACGTCGACCACGACTTCGCGGGAACCCGCTACTCCCCTCTAAAGCAGATCACTACGGAAAATGTATCGCAGCTCGTCAAGGCGTGCGCGTACTCATTCCCCGACAAAGAACCATCGCAAACCGCTCCGATCGTGTCGGCGGGCAAGATATACCTGACGACTGCCCACTACACCGTCGCCATCGATGGCGCTGATTGCCACGTGATCTGGTCAAGCACGTGGACGCCACGCGAGCACGAGCCGTTGAACACGCAGCGCGGCGCGGCGCTCGCCGACGGAAAGATCATTCGCGGCACCAATGATGGCTTTCTGCTGGCCCTCGACGCCAAGGACGGGCATACGCTCTGGGCTAAGCAGATCGCCGATCCGAAGGAAGGTTATTTCATCAGCATGCCTCCTCTGGTTTACGGCGATCTGATCTACATCGGGCCGGCAGGCGCTGAGACGGCCGCGCAGGGTTGGGTCGGTGCGTTCCGAGTCAGGGACGGCGAGCAAGTATGGCGTTTCAACATCGTGCCCGAAAATGGCGAGGCGGGCGCCGACACCTGGGGGCCAGATCCAGCCGCACGCAAACACGGCGGCGGCAATCTCTGGACTCCGATGTCCTTTGACGTGCAGAAGAATCTGCTCTACGTCCCCGGCGGAAACGCGGCGCCCGATCTCTACGATGACGACCGTCCCGGCGACAATCTATATACGAATTCGCTGATTGCCTTGGATGCCACGACGGGTCATCTCGCTTGGTACCGCCAATTCGTACCCCACGACGTACACGACTATGATGTCTCGCACGTTGCGCCGGTGTTCAAAACAACGACCAATGGTTCGACACGCAATGTGATCGCCAGCACCGGCAAGGACGGACTGCTGCGGCTCTTGGACCGTGATTCGAAGGACATCATCTACAGTGTTCCGTTCACTAACCGGCTGAACGTCGAAGCCCCCATAACCAGGACGCCGGTGCGCGTTTGCCCGGGAACTCTCGGGGGGCAGGAGTGGAACGGCTCCGCATACTACGCCAAGCAGAACATGCTGATTGTCCCGGCCACCGACTGGTGCGCGGAGTTCAACAAGGATACGACGGCACCGGATCCGCAGAAGGAACACACCCGCGGCTTTTACTTCGGCGGCCAGACGAAGTTCGACCCGTGGTCAGCCGCCCGGGGACGACTCACTGCGTTCGATGCTTCCACAGGTCATGAGAAATGGCGCTACGACGCCGCGAAACCGCTGATAGCGGGTGTCACGACGACCGCGGGCGATCTGATTTTCACCGGTGAAATGACCGGCGACCTGTTGGTGTTGGACGCCAGGTCCGGCAAGGTGTTACTGCGGCGCGACCTGGATGGCCCGGCCGGTGGTGGTGTAGTCACCTACAGCGCTCGGGGTAGGCAAAACGTGGCGGTCGTCTCGGGCGTCGTGGGGGTATACAACTTGGTCGCTCCTGAAATCGGCGGTGGGAATACCACGGTCACCGTCTTCCGGCTCCCCGGACACTGAGCCACTTAGAGGGGATTGCGCTGGCGCACGTTCGTTAGAGAAGTATTGGAGGTTGACATGAAAATCGGTGTGAGTGGCGCCAGCGGCCATTTGGGCAGAGGCGTCGTTTCGGAACTGCTGCAACGGGCCGACGGGCACGAGGTAGTGGCTATCACACGCACGCCCGAAACCGTCTCGGGACCGGCTCAGGGACGCTTTGGGGACTACAACCGGCCCGAAAGCCTTGCGCAAGCCTATGCGGGTCTCGATCGTCTGCTCATCATCACGACCGTCGATCCGGAACCCGGAAAGCGCGGGGCGCAGAACGTCGCTGCCATCGACGCGGCCGTGAAGGCGGGCGTCAAACATGTCGTCTTCATGTCGGCCGTGGGCACGCGGCAGGAGGAGGAGCCGGCGCGCGGCGCCTCCTACTGGCGGGGCGAGCAGCATCTTATTGCCACGGCGCCGGCCTGGACCATCCTGCGTATGAACTTCTATGCCGAAGCTTTCGTGCAGTTGGCGCAGGCGTCGCTGAACCAGGGCGTGCTGACCGGGCTGGCCGAGAACCGGGCTGCGTTCGTTGCGCGAGATGACGTGGCGGCCGCCGCAGCCGGAATCCTGATCGGCGACGGCCATGCAGGCGCGATCTACAACGCAACCGGCCCCGAGCGCCTCTCGGGTGCGGCACGCGCGGGCCTCATCGCCGAAATCACTGGCCGGCCGCTCGCGTTCCGTGTCATCACGGAAGAGCAACTGCGCGCCGGACTGACGCGGGCGGGTCTGCCGGCGGGGGCAGTCAACACCGTCGTCGGCATCCAGGCGAGCTTCGCGGCGGGTGCGTTCGACATTGTGACCGGCGACGTCGAGCGCCTGGGCGGCCGGCCGCCCAAGCCTCTCCGCGACGTGCTTGCAGGGGCGCTGAAATCTCCTTCGGCCTGAAGACTTGCAGGCTGCGTGGGAAACCAGGGCTGTTGGTTGTCCGAGATCGGCGTCAACGCACCGCTTTAGCGGATTTTGACGTTTCGAGCATCTTTGCGGCACGAGCAATCGGGACCGCGAAATTTGAGCCGGAGAAGCTCGACAGGATCGCGAAGTTCACGCCGATCACTTTTCCGCTGGCATCGAATACCGGGCCGCCGGACCCGCCATGAGTTGTTTGTGCGTCGTAGACCAGTTGATCGGGGCCGACAACGCCGAGGTGGCCCTGGGTCACCAGCGGTCGGATCAGCTTTCTTCGAGCGAGTTCTCCCACGAGATCCTGCGTGTTGTTCCCGGCCGCCTGCGCGATCCGTTTGAGCGTGGGCTCGTCGATGCGAGCGAGAATTCCTTCGATTGCCGTGGGGTACCCGATCAAGACGACCGCGGTGCCCGAAATCGCGGTTTGCTGATCAATTGTGACAGGCCGCGGATGACTCGCAGGCAGGTCGACTGTGGCCAGCCCAAGGTCAGCGTCCTCACTCAAACGCTGTACACGCATCGGCAACGGGGTTTCGCTCCCCGGAAAATAAGCCCATAGCGACAAGACGGCGGGCTCGAAACTATCGTTTGGTGGAGGGATCGCCTGAGCGTTGTGCCACCACGGTTCCAGCACGTGGTGATTGGTGAGGATGTGGCCGGAGGTATCGATCAAAAAGCCACTGCCAAATACGTGTATCTGCACGGCATGGCCGGTGCTTTCAGTGGTGACAATGACATTTCCCTTTTCATCGGTCGCCGGACTGCCATTCGCGTCGGTGTTGGCAAAATTGAGCCGGGCACCACTCTTCTTGTCGCGAAAACCCACAATCGCGTAGATCAGACAAACGCTGTTCGAATAGTCCCGGACGATCTCCTGCGCGATGCGCGACTCGTTCTCGAGTTTGCCGATCCGGGAGTCGGTCTGTTTCAAACGGCTGTCGAGGTCGGACAGGGAGGGCCCGGTCGAGGTGGACATCTTGTTCCGCAGGTCCGCGCTCTGCTCCCGCAATTCCTCCAGTTGCTTGCCCACCGAAGCAGTCAATTCCTGCTCGAGCGCCTCGCGGCTTTTTTGTGCACGCTCCAGCAACTCACCTCGAGTGAGTATCTCCGAGCGGAGACTCTCCAACTGCAAAGTCAGCCTCGCGTTCGACTTGCTACTGACCTGGGCGTTGCGAACAGCGATACCCAGGCCGATCAGTGCCAGGACAGTGACCAGCCCGAGTACGATCCAGCGTTTTTTTCCAGTCTCTTTTTGCGCGACGATCGTGGCCAAGGCCGCTTCGGCTTCCAGCTCTCTCTTCTTGGCCTCGAGCGCCTCCAGGCGCAAACGATCATCCGGCGCCTTCTCGCGCAGCTGCGCACGGATTCGGGCGAAGAGCTCCGCCGGCTCAAAAGGAATACTCAGGACGTCGTCCGCACCCAGATCGAGGGCACGGCTGCGCTCCAAAGCCCCACCCTCGGCGAGCAGGATTATCTTCGCTGGCGCCGTGGCCTCATTGCCTTTGAGCTGAGTGAGAAGACCACAGCAGTCGAGTGTTCGTACATCCGTCTGCAGCAGGATCAAATCAGGCTGGTGCTGAAGAACCGTACGAACATCCGCGCTTTCCGGCGCCTCGACGTCGTATCCAGCGCGAGAAAGTTCCGACATGAGCCTCGCGCTCAAATCCTGGGCGGTGCGAAACAAGAGAATCTTTGGCATGTTCTATTTTGCTCCCAGGGCGGCCCCTTGGGTAGAACGTTATCTGCCGGCCGACGTGCGGAGAAGTGGCGCGATGCAAAAACAGTTGATTTATCTCGCCGATTTGCGGTCACCGGGGGTAAGGGGGCGGGAAGTCTTGGAGTTTTCTGCGGGGAGTTGTACCTGCGTGACAAGAAGTTGCGCGGATTGGCCTGCCGCGGTCGCACTCATTCGAGTGAGATCGCCTCGGAGCTCGTGATACGGGCTAAGCGCGGTAGGATGTGTTTGAAGCTGAACGCGTGCATCTCGACGCTGGCGCCGCTGCACAAGTCCTCGGGTATGACGAGCTCGTAACCGTGTTCCGCCGCGCTTCGTGCGGTGGATTCAACGCCAATGTTGGTAGCGATGCCGCCCAGCACGATGCAGCGAATGGCGCGTCGACGCAGTTGCAGGTCCAACTCCGTGCCGTAGAAAGCACCCCACTGACGCTTTGTGATGAGGAGATCCGACGGTGGCGGCGAATCCGGGAACTGGTCCCAGCCGGGCGGTAGAGCGGAATAGTTGGTCGGCTGATCCACCGGCGGCCGCAGCGCGTCCGCCAGGTCGCTGGAGAATGACACACGCACTCGCACCACCAGTGCCCCCGCGTCGCGGAAGCGCTGTGCCAGCAGCATTGAGCGTTCATAAACGGCGGCGGCGGCGTGAGGCACTACCGGCATGGCCAGTACGCCTTTTTGCAGGTCGATCAGAACCAAAGCGGTGTTTTTCGCATTAAGCTGCACAGGAAACTCCACGGGACGGCAAAGAAGGATGCGTTTAATATGAGGCTACCCTCATGTACATGAATTATGAGGATAGGCTCATAAATGTCAAGCGGCACTGAAACCACGGTTGCGCGCGCACCCAAGCGCGCGCGTGGCAAACAACGCGTAGCCGAGCTACTGGAGGCGGCCGCGGCTGTTTTCGCCGAAAAGGGATACGAGGCCGCGACAATGACCGAGATTGCCGCCCGCGCGCACGCGCCGATCGGCTCGCTGTACCAGTTCTTTCCGGCCAAGGAGGCGCTGGCTGACATGCTGGTGCAGAACTTCGTCGCGCTGCTAGCCGCTGATCTGCAGGAACTGGAGGCGCGCGCCTCCGAGATTGACAACCAAACACTGGTCGAGCGGCTGTTCGGCCTGCTGCGGAGTCACCCGCACGAGCGCGCTGCGGCGCTGCCGTTGGCTGAGGCCCGGATGGACGAGCGAACCCGGCGGACCACGTTCCGACACATGCTACGCAAGCACATCGCCGCGATCCTGCGCTCGCGCGCGCCCTCGCTGCCTGCGGAGACGGCACGCGACATGGCGGTCGTAGTGCTACAGATGATGAAGGCGGCCAGCGCGCTCAGTGACGAGGAGGGATTACCCGGCCGTGCGGCAGGAATGCGTGACCTCCAGGCACTGGCAGTGCAGTACCTCGAGCAACGCCTGCGCCCCTCCGGTGCCCGCGGGTGACTCCAGTTGGTACTGAGCTCGTCTCGTTAGGGACAGTGGCAAACGCCGCCCAACTGCGCAGCCGCGCTTCAGTCAGCGCGGATTGGCGTGATGCGAGTCGTCCACGAGGTGCTTCAGGTCCTGGTCCACGCAGAGCGCAGGCTCGGCGAGCTCGTTATGGGTCAGCTTGAGGATGCGCATCTTGGGTTTCCAAGGCTCGGCCAACACTTTGGGGTCTTCAACAACCGCTTGGTACTCAATGATGTCGCCCACGCGGCGCAGTCTCTCGGTGACCCGCAGGTCAGTCGTGTGGAATGCGCCGTTGTCCGTCAGCCAACTGTCGTCGTTGAATTGATTCGCGTCGACGATCAGCGTGTCACCTTCCCAGTGACCGATGGAGTCGCCCAGATAACTCGGATCGACATCGGAACGATGCTGACGACCGTCCAAGGGGATGATGCGCCAGAAGGCGCCCGAGACATCGTCATAGAGGAAGACGATCTGGTTGCTCTGCTGGACGATCTTGTCCGGCGGGCCAATACGGGGCAGTCCGGGGCTCTTGCAGCGCAACACCGGGTCGGTCTCGACCTGGCGCTTGTCCAGGTCCTTCACCTTAGTGAGGAACTCGGGCCTGTAATGGGGCATGTTTGCGGCGGTCGCCGCCTGCCTGGCGGCGGACGACGGAGGTGGCGGCGCGGCGGCCGCCTGCGCCCCCTGGCAGCCTGCTATGCAGACCGATCCGTCGGCGGACGTCTGCGGTTGTATGAAGTCGATTCCTGACCCGTTGTCCCACGTGCCGTTCAGATCCGGGTGGCCGTCCGGAAGACGTGGCACCAGCCGTGCGACTGGCGGTGCCGGCGGGGCAGTACCTGCGGACTGAGCCCTCCCACCGTGCGGTCCGAGACAGACCAACGTCGCAGCTGCCACTGCCAGGGTCGCGGACGATAATTTCATAACTGTTCCTCGTCCTATTTCGCTTCCGCGGCCGGCATCTCCGCGAATTGGAAGTGATGCCCGTCCGGGTAAGTGATCTTCGCGAGGAATCCGAGATGCGCGGTGCCGTCCCGCGCGGGGAACGCATCGACCGTTACCCGGTCACCATTGCCCATCAACGTCTTCATACTCACGCCGGCCTTCCGCGCCATCGCCACCGGTACGCACTCCAGGTGCCAGGTTGCAACCTGGCCCGCAGCGTCGGTGACATCGAGGTCCACGTATATGTGAGGGTTTACCCACTCGACTCGGGAGACCACGCCAGTCAGCACTAGTGTCTTGCGGGTGTCGAATTCAGCGGTAAGGGAATGATGGGCGTAGGCGTTGCCATACAACAGCACTGCCAAGCCGAGCGCCGTCAGCCAGTTGCGCGGACGATCGGGTCTACCCACTGCGCCTCCTCACTTGTTTTGGTATGGCCGGGCCGGCGCCATTCTGACTTCAACACCACCAGCGGCGCAATCGGTCGGCAACCGACACGTGGACTGCAGCAGCTACAAGGCTACAGAGTGATCTCGAGCCGTAGGGCGTTGCCGTCGAAAAGCTGGTGTTGGTCCAGGCGTGGCGCGAGGCCGGCAGCCTGTTTGACACACGCGAACGGCTGGCCATCGGATTTCGGGTTCCACCGGAGGCCACATCGTCGTACGCTGTGCTGACAGGGGCATTATCGTAAATAGTGCCCTTTTCAGGGGAGACTGAGTGACAACCAAGCCCGGCGTATCGCGAGCGAGCGGCAACGGATCCGGCGGCATGAGTGAAGCTCCCGCAAGCCAGGATCCCGAACTTTTGCGGCGTTTGCTGCGCGCGAAGGATCGGATGGACGCGGCCTCGCACGAGGCCTGGTCCGTGCGGCGGCTGGCGCGAGTGAGTAACGTCTCCGCAGCCCACTTCGCTCGATCGTTCAAGGAAGCCTTCGGTGTTCCACCGCACCGGTACCTGCTCACGCGCCGTATCGAGCGTGCGACCGCGCTGCTTCGTGACACCGATTTGGCGATCACCGAGATCGCCTTCCAGACAGGCTGGGCGAGCCTGGGCACCTTCGGTCGAATATTCCGTGACATTACCGGCGAGAGTCCCGGCGCGATGCGGGAGCGCGCGCGGGCCGCGGCTGGGAACCTCGGCAGCGTGCCGCACTGTGTTCTCAGCGCTGCGCACCGCCCCAATCTCACAATCGCAGTTTCGGAGAAGCGGCGCCGGGTGACGCGCGGTAAAAAGGCGCTCCCGAAAACTGAGGGTGAGCGGGCAACGCCCGCGCAAAAGGGTGAGCCGCGTGCGGCGAACGGGTGGTCCGCAGGAACACCCCGGGTCGACGATGAGCGGGCAACGCCCGCGCAAAAGGAGATCAAATGAGTCAAGGCATCGATGTGGTTGGTTTGTACGTGCGAGATCAGGACGAAGCGCTCGCGTTTTATGTCGGCAAGGTCGGGTTCCGCGTCCATACGGATGTGCGCAACGGTGACTATCGCTGGCTTACGGTTCAGCACCCGGAACAACCGTCGTTCCAGCTTGGACTGTTCGTGCCAGGGCCGCCGACGATCGATGAGGCCACCGCGCAGTCCGTGCGGGCGATCGTGGCCAAAGGGGCGATGCCACCGCTAGTGCTGGTCGTGAGCGACTGTCGCGCCGCCTACGATCTGATGCGAGGCAAAGGTGTCGAGTTCACACAGGAACCCGTCGACCGCTTCGGCACTGTGGACGCCGGCTTCCGCGACCCATCGGGAAACGGCTGGAAGATGATTCAGGCGCGCCGCTGATCGGGAGGACACAATGAGCGCAAACCACTGGATTCGTCAGTTCCACCGCTGGGTGTCAATCGCCTTCACGGTGGCCGTCATCATCAACATAGTCGCATTGGTCCGGAAGGAGCAGGCGGTCTGGATAGGTCTTCTGGCCCTCCTGCCGCTGATCTTGCTGCTCCTTACCGGCCTGTATCTATTCGCGCTTCCCTATGCCTCCAGGTGGCGGCTGGCGAAAGAGTCCGCAGCACGGCAAATCGCGCTGCCGTAGCTTTCCCGGAGCATCACAGCAGCAGGCCAACACGAATGGGGACGAACCCCGTCGGTACCGGCGTCTCCACCTCCATATAACGCGCCTCGACGAAGAAGGTATCGCAGAAACCCGCCCAGTCGTTGCAATAAGGGCCGCACGCGACGCCATGGATCAATACCGCTGCATGAGGTATCGTAATTCGATACTCCGGGTGCAGGAAATGACTATGACGGTGACGACGACCGGAAATCCCACGCCAGCGCGCATCATGAGCAGCCTCAAGGCCATCATGAAATCCCGGCAAGTCACCTATCGCGATCTCGCGCGGCAGATCCGTTTGAGCGAAGCCTCCGTGAAGCGCATCTTTTCGCGCTCGACGTTGACTCTCGCACGCCTGGACGAGATCTGTAAGGCGCTCGAGGTCAGCATGAGCGAAGTGGTTCGATTGGCGGGCGAGCAGTCTGCTGATACTCCAGAGCTTTTGACCGTGGAACAGGAAAACGCCCTGGCTGCAGACCCGAAGCTCCTGACGTGTTTCTATCTGCTTGCGAACGGGCGGACGGGACGAGATGTAAGCGCCCAGCTCGGTGTCGATGAGCGGGCGGTGCGCCGCTTGATGGTCCGGCTCGATGCGCTGCGCTTGATCGAGTTGCGCTCGAAGCTTCGAGCTCGAACTCGCGCGGCATCGGTGATTGCATGGCGACCCGACGGCCCGCTGAGGCGTCTGTACGAAAACCAAATTCGCCAGGAATTCTTGCAGGCGGCCTTTTCTCGCTCGGGCGAGGCCCTGCACTTCCTCTCTGCAGAACTCTCGGACGCCTCCTGTAAGGTTCTGCTCCGCAAGCTGGAGCGCATGGCCGGGGAGTTCCGCGATCTGGCGGAGCTCGATCGCACCATGCCGCCGAGAGACAAACGCAGCGTGGCGGCCCTGTTGGCCGTCCGTCCCTGGGTGTTTTCGATGTTCAAAGGCTTGCGAGAACTGCCTGCACCGGCGCAGCGGATGCGGAATCGCTGAGCGGATCGCCGGAGTCGTCGAGCAGCCACCCAGCGGTCCATTCTGCTCGAGGGACAGACTCGCGCTTTACAACACAATACGGGCGGGCTATACGTTGCAGCTGCTGGAAAGGGGGGGACTGGATGAATCGACCTCGCGCACGCGCCTTGCAAGCGACGGCCTGGGCCCTGTGCGCGTGGGCGGTCGGCGCCGGCGCAGCAACGCGGGGCCGCGTCGTCGATCTCAACAATGTGGGACTACCCTACGCAATGGTGACTTTGACGAAGTTACCCCAGGCGCACGGGCCCACCGCGCTGACCGTGTTTTCCGACGAACACGGTGCCTTTGCATTTCCGCCGACTGCACCGGCCGGGATTCTCTCCGCGCGGCTGCTCGGCTACAAAGAAGTCGAGAGCCCTTCGCCCGGCGTAACACCTGACGACACCACACTGCTGATGCGGACTGAGGCAAACCAGGCCGGTATCGCGCCCGCATCGGCCTACCTGCGTGGGATCGCCCGTGCCGCGGATCGCGAGGCGCTGATCGACACGTGTGTCGGTTGCCACCAACTTCCCGCCCCGGAGGTCCGCGCATACGCCAAACTGTTGGACGACACACCGCAGACGCAGACGCCCGCGGCCCGGGAGAAGAGCTGGGAGGCCGTGGTACAGCAGATGAACTACATCTCCGCCAAGGAGTTCTCGCGGGCGGGTGGTCCGGCGTCGGCTGGTGAGAGCGTCTACTCGGGTGGTGAGCCGGGGCCCACGGCGAAACTGCTCGCCGGCGCGCTGCACGGCCCATTGCAGGAGGTGCGCGGCTACACGTACGGCGCACCCCTACTGGTTAACACGCGCACCGTGATCCGCGAATACCAAGTCCCCGAGCCCAATGCGATCCGCGAGGCGATAACCCTTGATGATGCGAACACACTGTTTGCGGCCGACGTGAGTTCCAATCGTGTCTTTCGGATCGACACGACGAGCGGTGCGATCCGCGCGCTGACGATTCCCGGACCCGACCTTCTGGGTCCACACACGCTGGTGCGCGGGAGTGATGGGCTGTGGGTCGGAGCGTTCTTTCCAGGCCATGTCGCGCGTTTGGATCCGAGGACCGAGAGCTGGAAGCTCTGGTCGCTCGCCCCCACAGACGGACACCCGGTTGGGTTGCACGACCTGTCCTTCGATACAAACCATGACCTGACGACTGACCGTCACGGACGCGTCTGGTTCTCGGACATCGCCAACAACGCGGTCGGCTGGTTCGACCCACATACCGGTGCGAGCGGCACCTACCCGATTCCGGCCGTACCCGGCCGTAAGGGAGGGGAGCAGGTCTACGGGCTCGCGATGAGCCCCGACCGCACGCACGTGTGGTACTGCCAAGTCGGCATTGGAAGTTTCGGCAGCTTCAACAGCGAGACCTTGAAGTTCGAGACCCAGGTTTCGCTGCCGAGTCCGACTTCCGGTCCGCGGCGCATCTCGATGTCCGATGACGGCGTGTTGTACCTGGCGCTGTACGGGGCGGGTCAACTTGCCGCCTACGACACCCGAGTGCAAAAGATGATTGGCATTTATGACTTGCCGGACCGTGCGAGTGCGCCTTACTCCACCACGTGGGATCCGAAACGCAAGGTCGTATGGATCACTACGTCCAATGCGGACGCAATCTACCGGTTCGATCCGACAACGAAGTCCTTCAGCGTCCTGCCACTGCCGCGTGAGCGCGCCTTCCTACGCAGCGTGAACGTCGACCGGCAGACGGGAGCCCTCGTCACCTCGTACGCCAATATCGTTGAGCACGTCCGCGGACCGCGCATGGCACTCATCATCGACTTGGGCGACATGGTGACTCCAGCACGCGCTGCGACTCCTGTTGTGGCTTCGTTCGCCGACTCATCGAGATAGCCATGGGTGATCGAAACGCAAAGTCTCGTCTCATTGTGATTGCTTTCGCCACGATGGCTGCACTGATGAACGCTGGAGTACACGCCGCGGGTTCCAATGCCAAGCTCTCAAAGCTGGCGCTGCAGAAACATTGCGACGAGTGCCACGCAGTGGATGCCACACGCATCGGACCGCCTTTTGTGGCCGTCGCGGCTCGCCACCGTGCCGAGGGCGCCGCCGCCATCGAGCCGCTGGCGCAGAAGATCATCCACGGAGGCGCGGGCAACTGGGGCAACGTTCCGATGATTCCCAACGAACGCGTGACGCTCGAAGAAGCGCGTGCGCTGGTACGGTGGATCTTGAGCCTCAATCCGAGCTGAGGCCTCGCGGTCAGAAATCGGCGCACCTCAGATTCTCATTCTGACCTGGGCCATCGCACGGCCGTAGGGCTTTACGGCACACCATATGGAGACCGCTGCAAGCGGCAGCATGATGGCTGCGGTGGACGCCATAGCGTACCGAAGTTGGTCCTCGTTGCCGATGACGTAGTCTGTAATAAACGCCATCAGGCTAGGACCGAGCCCCAGTCCAATGGCTGAAAGTACGAAGTAGTACATCGCAGTCACTTGTCCACGCATTTCATTCGGGGTGATGTTCTGTAGCGCGGCATTCTGAGCCGGGACGCACGCCATGTTGCACAGGCCGGTGATACTGGAACAAAGAATCGCAAGCCATGGATTCGGCATCAGCGGTCCCAATACGGCGAAAGATGGCGCTATGAGATAAAATATCCCCACAGTTCTCAGGTTCGCGTCATCGGAGTACTTTGAGAGTGATTCGGCCAACCGGGTGCCGACAAACAATCCCAACATTTGCGCTGCCAGCGTGCATCCGCCAAGAACGGGGCCCGAGAATTGCGCCGACCACCCGTACGTCCTCCTCAGGAACTCCACACGCCAGGACTCGAGCCCGTAGCTCTCGACCGCGTAGAAGGCCAGCGCGAGAAACTGAGGCCCATAGACATCCCTGCGCGTCCAGATATACCCGAGCACCTGAACAAACGAGGGAGCGGTTCCTGCCGGTGACATGAGGCGGTTCCGGCGCGCGGGTTCCCGTACAGTGAGCATCAATGCCGCGCCAATCAGGCCAAGGCAGCCTGACAAAATGAACGTGATCTGCCAATTGCGGATGTCCAAACTAAAGACATGCAGGGTCGACCAGCCGGCAGTGAGCGCAACGAGCACGCCTCCCATCACGGGGGCAACACTTCGGCCCAGAATCAGCCCGAGCGACAACACAGCGATCGCGCGGGCCAGTCGCTCACGCGGGAAGTAATCGGCCATGATCGAATAGGTGCCGGGACTGCTGACGGCTCCTCCTCCGCCTACCAACACACGGCACAGGCCGAATTGCCAGAAGGACTGGGCTAATCCAGCCGCGGACGTCATTATCCCGCCAACCCCAAGCGCGACACTCAGGACAACGTTGCGCCTCAGCGTATCAACGAGGCGCGCCAGAGGCAGGCCCACGACCGCGTAAAAAATCGCCGGAGCAACACCAACAAGGGCGCTGACCTGCAGATCACTGATCTTGAAGTCCCGCTTGATGGGCGCAATGAGAAAGGTGATGATCGTTGATTCCACCTGGCCAATCATCAGCACTACGGCGAGCACCAGCACGGCATACCATGCCGAAGATCTTGCCGGCCAGGAAGGCTCTTCGGGGTGATCGGTCGATGTGGGAATGGCCTGACCCTGGGTGGTCATTGGTCAGCGCTCCTCGGAGGTTATGCATGCCCCCAGAGTCGTTTACTGGCGACGCTCGCTCCTTCAGCGGTCGACAGACTGTTATAAAACATAGCAATTAGAGCTACCATGGTCAACAAGAAAGCTGCCACGTTGTCAACCGACGACCCGCTGCTCAGCTTGACTGGGTATGTGCTGCGTCGTGCTTCGCTCGCCAGCCAGGCAAAACTCGGCCAACGCCTCGCACCTCTGGAGCTGCGGCCGTATGAAGCGACGCTGTTGTTGCTCGTGGACGCCTCGCCCGGAGTCACGCAGAGCGAGGCTGGCCGGCTCCTGGACATCCAGCGGGCCAACATGGTCCCGGTCGTGGCGCGGCTGGCGGCGAGGGGCTTGATCCAGCGCAAACCGGTGGACGGCCGCTCACAGGGTTTGTGGGTGACGCGCAGTGGACGATCCGTCATGGAGAAGGTACATCGGATCGTCGCTACCGATGAGGCGGCGCTGATGAGGCGTGTCCCGGAGGAGATGCAGCCGATGGTGCTGCCGATTCTCATGGCACTGTGGAATCCCCAGAACCAGTGATGCACCTGCCTTCAGGTCATCCAGTTATCCCAGGGTGGCTCCCCGGCGAAAGCCTTCTGGAGGAATTCGACGAAGGTTCGCACCTTGGCTGAAACATAGCGCCGCGAGGGATACACCGCCATGGCGCTGGCCTGCGGTATTTCCCAACCCGGTAACAGTGGAACGAGGTCTCCCTTGGCGAGATCCTCTCCGACAATAAACGTAGGCTCGAGGATGATTCCCTCGCCGGCCAGAGCGGCGGCGCGGAGCAACTCCCCGTTATTGGCGCGAAACTTCCCCTTGATAGAGACGGACTCGCGGCCTTCCGGCCCGACAAAGGTCCACATCTCCGCATAAGCGCCCGTCGTATGAGCCAGGCAGTTGTGTTGTGACAGTTCCTTGGGAGTGCGGGGCGTCCCGTGCCGCTGCAGGTAGGCATTGGAAGCGCAGACAGCGAGGCGGATCGATGCCAGCTTTCTTGCCACATAGTTCGGAGGGTGCTGCGTGGAGAGTCGGATGGCAAGATCAAAGCCATCATTGACCAGATCGACCATGCGATCGATGGCGAGTACTTCCAGGCTAACTTCCGGGTAACGCTCCTGATAGACCGGTAGCAGGCGCGCAAGGTGAAGAGTGCCGAACGATGCGGGCGTAGTCACGCGCAACAGCCCGCTCGGCTTATGCGTTTCCAGGCCCGCCTCTGCTTCCGCCTGCTCCAGTCCCGCCAGAAGCTCGCGGGAGCGCTCGAAGAACCGCTGTCCCGCCTCGGTGAGATGCAGACGGCGGGTGGTGCGTTGGAGCAGCCTGGTGCCGAGATGGGACTCCAGCTCGGCGACGAGCCGAGACGTCCCGGTGGTCGAGAGTTTGAGCTTATCCGCCGCGCTCACGAAGCTTCCGGCTTCGACAACTCCTACGAACACCTTCATTGCGTACCAACGATCCAAGTGACCATTCCCCTCTAAGGCCGCCCGGCGATTCCGCGAGAGTGAAGCGCGCCTACCGCGGTAGCGGAAATCGTACCACTAGCTGCACCGCGCCCATCGGGATTATCCCGGAAGCCGGGACGACTATTCCCGTGACATGCAATTTATCGGCGCCGGCGTGCAACGCAGACTGGCAAAAGGTGGCTTGAGCTGCCCGGCACGCAGCCTTCCTCTGCCTGAGGCGAGATAGCCTGCGTCTCGAGCGCGATCTATGAGGGGCATACAAATCGAAACCCGGGGGCTATATCTGGCGATCGCCGTGACGGTGATCGCCCTGACGCGGGTGCTCCCCACCTACGCGCATCACTCCTTTGCAATGTTCGACCAAAGCAAACAAGTCACCCTCAAGGGTACGGTGCGCGAGTTCCAGTGGACCAACCCTCATGCCTGGATCCATATCGATGTGCCCACCGCTGACGGACTCAAGGACACGTGGCAGGTGGAACTGAACAGTCCCAACAATCTCAAGCGCCAGGGCTGGAAGTCGTCCAGCATCAAGTCCGGCGACCAGGTCACCCTGATACTCAATCCCCTCAAGGATGGCTCCAAGGGTGGACTATTCATCTCCATCACGCTGCCCGATGGCTCGGTTCTCGGCGATCCGACACGTGCACGAGGTGGCCCGATCAACGTTCCCGAGGCGCACTGAGCTCGCTAGGAGTGCCTCCGATGAGATCTCTTTACGTCGCTGCTCTTGCCGCTGTCATGCTCGTGTTGTCTGCGCCCGCCTGGGTGCACCACTCCGGCGCCATGTTTGACCGTACGCAACAGACCATGATCACCGGCACGGTCACCGAGTTCCAGTGGACCAACCCGCATTCCTCCTTCAAAGTCGAGGTGCCCGGTGCGGATGGCAAGAGTGAGATCTGGTCCATCGAGATGAACGGTCCCAACAACCTGGTACGCGCGGGGTGGAAGCGCTCCACCATCAAGCCGGGCGACAAGGTGACCGTCACGATCAATCCGTTGCGAGATGGCAGGCCTGGCGGCTGGTATCTGGGCATCACACTGGCCGACGGCAGGGCCCTGGGTGGTGCAGGTGATCCGGGCACCGGGGGCGAGTCCGCTGCATCCGCTCCCCCGTCGGATCACGATTGAGACGGGGGGCATTGTTGCAGCAGGACGCCTGATCGCCTATCTGTGAGTGCGAAATTCAAATGAGTGCCGCCGTGGGGTGCCCGTCCAGCCGGCGCGGTCTCCCTCACCTTATGGGTCATCATAGTGGCGACGGGGCGTTGGATCGGTTTCGTCTGAGGTAGTCATGAATGCAAGCCCACGTCCGGTTCGCTCGACGATTGCCGCAGTTCTAGTCCTCGCTCTGTGCTATGTACACCCGTCCTCCGTCCTGGCCCAAAGCGCATTTCCCAAGGGTAGATACACCGCTCTCAATGCATTGCCCGATTGGAGCGGCGCGTGGTTTCTCGACTTTTCTCCGCCTGGCGGCGCACAGGGCTCTCCGAAGCTGAAGGGGAAGT
>JAQGOE010000205.1 GCA_028293725.1 Gammaproteobacteria bacterium
ACGCCTTCCGCCCGCACCCGCCCCATCGGAGCAGCATCCGCCAACACCCCGACATCAAACCTAACCAGCCGCTGCACTCCCGCCCGCTCAGCATTCCCCCGAGCGTTCCGCACGGCACCCGAATCCCGATCCCGCCCCCGGATGGCCCCTTCGAGCCCACGGGCAACCGCGGCATCCATACCAGCACGCGCCCGCGCGCGCGCCTCAACAAGCAACCGCTCCCAAGCGTCGACGTCGTGTCCTGCCCACCCCAGGAACCCAAAGTATTCCCGATCAAGCCCCGGCGCCCGATCGGCAGCAATCAGCGCCGCCTCAATCACAAAGGTCCCCGACCCACACATCGGATCAAGGAATTCCGCCGCGGCAGACCCCGGCCCCGGCCCAGCGCCCGGGCCCCTCTCGGCGCCAACGCCCGCGCCGGTGCCAGCACCCACGCTCGCGCCCGGTCCCACCGCAAGATCCTGCCACCCCGACCGCAACAAAACCCCCGCCGCGACGTTCTCCTTCAGCGGCGCCTCTCCGGCGGCCCCCCGGTAACCCCGGCGGTGCAAACTCTCGCCAGCCAAATCCAACGACACCACAAAGCTATTCCCATGAGCATGCGCATGAACTCGCACACTAGGCCGCTCGAGCTCCACACTCGGCCGCCACGCGCGTGAATCCCGCACCGAGTCGACGATCGCGTCCTTCAGCTTTAGCGCGCCGAAATGCGTATGCGTGATCGCGGGATGTTGCCCGCTGAAATCGCACGCAAGCGTGGCCCCCGGCCCGAGATGTTCGGTCCAATCAATCTCGCGAACAGCGGTATAAAACCCATCCGCGTCGACCGCATCAAACCGTGCCAACTCGAGAAATACCCGATTCGCCACGCGCGACCACAGGCACGCCCGATACGCGACCTCCAGCCCCGCCGAGAACATGACTCCCGTCGATCGCTCACGCGCGTCAGTCGCGCCCAGCGCGACCAACTCACGGGCCAGCAGGTCCGACAGCCCCCGCGGGGAGCTGACCAAAAATTGCAGAGGCGTGGTACTCAGGACAGGTCTATCCAGGTCGTCTTCAACTCGGTGTACTTTTCCAACGCATGCAGCGACTTGTCGCGCCCGATGCCCGACTGCTTGAAGCCGCCGAATGGCACGGTGATGTCGTCCGCGTCATAGCAGTTCACGAAAACCGTACCGGCGCGCAGGGCCTTCGCAACACGATGGGCGACAGTGATATCCCGCGTCCAAACCGCCGAGACTAGGCCGTAAATCACGTCATTGGCGATCTCGATCGCCTCGTCGACAGTCTTGAACGTGATAGCCGATAGCACCGGCCCAAAGATCTCCTCACGTGCAATCGTCATGTTCGGCCGCACACCTTCGAACACGGTCGGCTCGATGAAATACCCGCCGGAGTCCGTCCGAACACGCTCGCCGCCGAAGCGCAGCTTCGCCCCGTCGCGACGCCCGGCCTCGACAAAGCCCAACACCCGCTTCATCTGGATCTCGTCCACAATGGCGCCGAGCTTCGTGGCCGGATCGAGCGGATCACCGGGCTGCATGGTCCGGCTGACCGCCTGCACCTTCTCGAGCACGGCATCTTTGATGCTTTCGTGCACCAACAGCCGCGAGCCCGCCGAGCACACCTCGCCCTGGTTGAAAAAGATAGCGGAAGCCGCGGCCGCCGCAGCCCGCTCGACGTCCGGATAATCCGCCATGACGATGTTGGGCGACTTACCACCACACTCCACCGACACGCGCTTCAGATTCGACTGCCCGGCATACTGCATCACCAGGCCGCCGGTCGCGGTCGAGCCGGTGAACGTAATGCAATCGACGTCCATATGCAGAGCGAGCGCCTTGCCGGCCGTCTGTCCGAAGCCCGGCACGACATTCAACACGCCCGCCGGCAGACCCGCCTCGATAGCGATCTCAGC
Organism: Gammaproteobacteria bacterium; assembly: GCA_028293725.1. The sequence goes on from JAQGOE010000205.1 coordinate 1,922, forward strand.
GATCCGGATCGCCGTCAGAGGCGACTTCTCCGAGGGCTTGAGCACCAGGGAGTTACCTGCAGCCAGCACCGGACCGATTTTCCACGCCGCCATGAGAAGCGGGAAATTCCAAGGCACGATCGCGCCGACCACACCCATGGGCTCGCGGGTAATCAAAGCGAGCGTGTCGCGACCGGTGGGCGCGACCTCGTCGTAAACCTTGTCGATCGCCTCGGCATACCAACGAATGCAATTCGCGCTACCCGGTATGTCGACGCTCAGGCTGTCGCTGATAGGTTTCCCCATATCGAGCGTCTCGAGCAGCGCCAGCTCGTCACCGTTCTCCTGAATGAGGTCAGCGAAACGCTGCAGAACCTTCTTACGCTTCGCGGGCGCGAGATTCGCCCAACTGCCTTTCCGAAAGACCGCACGGGCCGCCGCGACCGCGCGATTAACATCCTCCACGTCACAAGCGGCGACGCGGGCAAGCACCTCTGCGTTGGAGGGGTTGATGCAATCGAAGGTCTGTCCCGAGGCGGCATCGACATAACGTCCGTCGATGAAGGCCTGAGTGCGGAAACGCAAGGAGCGCGAGCGCTCGTGCCAAAAAGAAGTCGTATTGAGTTTTGCGTTCATACAGGCATTCGCTTCAAAAAGTCGGTGGAGTGCTGGCACTGATGATCTCACACACCTCGCGCCCGATATTGCGGAAGCGGTGTGGGAGCTGACTGGAGAAATAATAAGCCTCGCCGGGCCCGAGCACGCGCGCGCTACCACCGACCGTCAGCTCGATCCTGCCGCGAACGACAACGCCAGCCTCTTCTCCGCGGTGCGCGAGCATCTCTTCGCCGGTCGCGGCGCCGGCAGCGTAGCGCTCCTGCAAGACCGTGAGCTGTCGTCCCGGACGCTTCGCCGCCACGAGCCGTAGAGAAACGTCTTGGTTTCCGAGTTCAACGAGCTCGTCAGCGCTAAAAAAAGCCTGCGGCGCGGCGCTCAGATCCAAGGTGAAGAATTCGGCGAGTGACATGGGCACACCGTCGAGGACCCTTTTCAGGGAGCTGACGGACGGGCTGACCCGATTCTGCTCAATGAGCGAAATGAGCCCGTTGGTGACACCGGCCCGGCGCGCCAACTCCCGCTGGGAGAGGCCAAAACTCGTTCGGACGCTGCGCAGGCGCGCCCCGACGTCGATGCTCATGGGCGTTTAAGATATTAGACGAGATGGGCGGAATTTTTGGTCAGGATGGCCCTCTTTGTCCACTTTATTTATCATTCGCCCCTCAGCCACCCCAACCGAGCTCCGCACCATGCCCACCACCCCTCCCGAGTCGCTCGCCCGCGGCGACCTCGAAGCCTTCTGGATGCCCTTCACGGCCAACCGCCAGTTCAAGTCCAAGCCTCGCATCCTGGCGAAAGCCAGTGGCATGCACTACTGGACTCCCGAAGGCCGGCAACTCCTCGATGGAGTCGCCGGGCTGTGGTGTGTGAACGCCGGACACGGGCGCAAGGAAATTACCCAGGCTGTCGCGTCGCAGCTCGAGACTATGGATTACGCGCCGCCATTCCAGATGGGGCACCCGCCGGCGTTCGCGCTCGCCAATGCAGTGGTGAAAATCGCGCCCCCCGGCATGGATCACGTTTTCTTCACGAACTCGGGCTCCGAGTCCGTCGACACCGCGCTGAAAATCGCGCTGGCGTACCACCGCGTCAAAGGCGAAGCCACGCGCACGAAGCTCATCGGTCGTGAGCGCGGTTACCACGGTGTGGGCTTTGGCGGCATCTCGGTCGGCGGCATCTCGCCAAATCGCAAAATGTGGTCGGCATCGTTACTGCCGGGGATCGATCACCTCTCCCATACGCACGATCTTGCGAAGAATGCGTTTTCCCGCGGTGAGCCTGAGCACGGTGCGAGCCTCGCGGAAGAGTTGGAGCGCCTGGTCACGCTGCACGACCCGTCGACCATTGCCGCGGTCATCATCGAGCCGATCGCTGGCTCGACCGGTGTGTTGATTCCACCGAAGGGCTATCTGAAGCGCATCCGGGAAATTTGCGACCGTCACGGCATTCTCCTCATTTTCGACGAGGTCATCACCGGTTTCGGCCGAACGGGCTCACCGTTCGCCGCGCAGGAGTTTGGCGTCACACCCGACCTCCTCACGGCGGCCAAGGGCCTCACGAACGGCTGCGTTCCGATGGGCGCTGTGCTCGTGAAGAAGGCGATTTTCGAGGCCTTCATGCAAGGACCCGAGGGCGCGATCGAACTCTTCCACGGCTACACCTACTCCGCGCACCCGACAGCGTGCGCCGCGGGGCTGGCAACCCTGGCCATCTACGAGCGTGACGGACTGCTGACACGGGCGAAAACGCTGGCGCGCTATTGGGAAGACGCCGCGCACTCGTTGAAGGGCCTGCCGCACGTGATCGACATTCGCAACTACGGCCTGATTCTCGGCCTGGAGTTGGAATCGATTCCGGGCAAGGTGGGTGCAAGAGCATTCGAGGTCTACACGAAATGCTTCGACCGCGGACTGTTGATTCGCCAGACCGCCGACATCCTGGCGCTGTCGCCGCCACTCATCATCGAGCGGCCGCAGATCGACCAGATCTTCGCGACCCTGACTGAAGTGTTGAAAGGCCTATAACTCGCCGCGCCGCAGCGGCAGGACGAAACAGCGGAGGCCCCCCGGAGGGCCTCCGCTCATATCTCTTGGTTCTTAGTTCTTCACAGCACGAGGCAGTGTACGACTCCGGAAATGCTTCACGCTCGAAAGCACCGTCCATGCCAACGCGACAAGGACTACGGCGCTACCAACGAGAATCTCCATCTCCGACAGCGTAAACCCCCGATTCGCCGCAACGGTGACAGTCTCCATGACAAACCTCTGCGCAAGCCACTTAAAGGGGATTTCATCTACCCCTTCAGGCTTCCATGTTGCGCCCGCGCCGTGAAGCGCTGCGTCGTGGATCTGCGACGCATATCACCAGCATGTAAGGTTATGTGAAACCTTGAGGCGTCAAGTACGCGGCTCGAAAATCGCGTAGACCTTCGAGCAGTCCTCCAACACTTCCCAGGTGCCCGAAAAGCCGGCCGGCACCACGAATGCGTCGCCCGGGCCGAACGCGCTGGACTCACCGACATCGCTGGTAATAACGACGCGGCCCGCCGTCATCACACATAACTCATTCTCGGTATAGCGCACCCGCCATTTGCCGCGAGTCCCGGACCACCGGCCGGCAAAAAACGTCTGCGTCGAGTCGGTGAAGTAATTCCAGACACGGTGCTCGGGAGCACCGGACAAGAGGCGGTCGACACCAGGCACCGACACATCCGGCTCGAGGGGAGCGTCCAAACGGACAATGGAAGCGTTCATGGCAGCGAATATAGCCTGGAAGCGGCGGGGGGCGTCAGGCCCAGCGGCGGGCCTCCCTGCCCGCCGCACCCGCCCTCGCCCCAGAGGCTCTAACCAGCTAGTCATTGCGCGCCACTTCCTGGCTTCCCGCACGCTCGAGCCGCACCGTGACCTTGCGGTCGAACGCGTACCCGTCGACGTCGCCCTCCATCGAGGTGGACTCCGTCTTGCCGTGCCCTTCGACGATCATGTGGTCCTTCGCCACTCCCGCCTGCGCCAGCACTTCAGCCACCGCTTCGGCACGACGCCGTGACAACTCGTCGTTCACCTTCTCCGACCCACGGGGATCGGCGAAGCCCGCCACACGCACCTTCACATCCGGCATGGACGCGGCGAGGGCACCGAGTTTCATCAGAGGCGACATCGCCTGGATGCTGATCGAATCCTCGTTGGTCCTGAAGCTCACATCCGTCCCCAGCTCATTGGCATTCTTCAATGTCAGATCCAACTGATCGCTCTTCGCCCGTGCGTCCGCCAGTGAGGCATTCAGCTCGGTCACGCTCTGGGTCAGCAGCGCACGCTGCGTCTCGCTCTCACTCAGATCGCCCTTGAGCGTTTTCGCAGCCACCTCCTTCTTGTGGTAGCGGTCGCCAATCCAGCCGCCCGCGGCCGCACCCAGGATGGCGCCGACCGGACCACCCGCCGCCGCACCCACCGCCAGGCCGGTAAACACACCGATGTTTTCCGGTTTCGAGGCTTTCGTCTTGGCAGCCTTCACCGTGACCGTCCCGCTGTCCTGCGCATATACCGGCAGAGCCACCACACAGGTGGAAATCAGGGTCAATCCCAACGCGCCGGCCCGAAGCTTTTTCGTGAAAGTGTTCATGAGTTGCATCCTCTCGCTTGCCTGTTTGAAAAGCGGAACCGCTCGTTCCGTCCTGGAGGCAATTTCATCGCGAGGGCAGGGCTTGGGCGTGGCGCAAACCCGTCAGGCTGGTGATGATTCGTGGCAAATAGTGGCAGCCGTCGACGGCGGCAGGGGCCCTGCCCGGCTCCTGGCCGGCCTTAGCGTGAGTGGATTGGCAAGTTGTACGTGGATCCCATTAATGGCAAAGAACTGGATGTTGCGGCCCGGATTGCAGTAATTTCTGGTTTAGCTAACAGCAGTTGGGATGCCAATGCTCGAGCAACGACTCAACGAGATGTTCGGTGACAAAGGCCCCACTGGGTTCGGAACCGGGTGGTGGAGCGGCGTCCTGTCGGCCTTTTTTGGAGTGCTCGCATTCGGAGCGGTGATATGCCTGCATTTTCCGCAGCTGTTGTCGTCCCCGGAGCTACGGCCTTACTACCCGATGCCCCTCATTCGCTTGTTGATCCAGGCTGTGATTGGGGGGGCGATCTTCTTCGGTGTCCTGTCTGCGATGCTGCGGAGGAAGAAGATCCTTGCGTTGACGGGGATGTTGTTCGCTCTTGGAGCGACCCTGCTGGGCGGAGCCAGCGTGCCGATCAACGAAGATCTGCATAATGGACCCGCCATCGGGCTGGATTGGTTCCTGCTCGATATGCTGCTCATGACGCTGATCTTTTCGCCCATCGAGGTGCTTTGGCCAGCCTATCCGAAACAAAACGTCTTTCGCAGCGAGTGGCTGACGGACATCGTCTATTTTCTGTCCACGCATCTGCCGATTCAGATCACGACTTTCCTCATCCTGCTGCCAGCCACTCAGCTCAGCTCCATCCTCAACATTCCGTCAGCCGTCACCGCGGTCGGCCACCTACCCTGGCTGGTGCAATTCTTTCTGGCCATCGTGGTTGCCGATCTTGCCGAATACGCCATCCATCGGTGCTTCCACACGGTGCCATTTATGTGGCGCTTCCACGCGATCCACCATTCTTCCGAGTCGCTCGACTGGATCGCCGGCTCACGCTCTCACATCGTGGATGACATCGCCGTGCGTGGGTTCATTCTCATCCCCATGATGCTCGTGTTTCCCCACAACATGCTCATCGCCTACCTGTTTTTCGTAAACTTCCACGCCACCTGGACCCATTGCAACTTCGGCCCGACGATCAAGTGGCTGGAGCCTTACCTGATTCAACCCAGGTACCACCACTGGCATCACACGTCGCAGACGGAGGCCATAGACAAGAATTTCGCCATCCACTTTCCGTGGATCGATAGGATCTTCGGAACCCACTACCTCCCCAAAGACAAATGGCCGGATACCTACGGCCTGCACAACGAAAAAATGCCGGCCGGCTTCTGGCGGCAGACTTTCTATCCTCTGACAGGAAAGCGGGCGGCGTAGCCGCGGGCTAGAAATTCAGGGATCGCAGCGGAATGTCCTTGGGCAGTTCCGTGCCCCTGCTCGTCGCCCTGACCAGGCCCAGGGCCTTCATGATCTTGACGGCCGTGAACCCCAGGTCGTATTCGGATTCGTCGTGGCTCAGGCGCAGCAGGCCGGGGGAATGATGATGGTTGTTTTGCAAGCAAGCGCTGAACGTGGCAGTCACCGGCAGCCAATCACTGATGTTCATTGCGTTGTCGCGATCGTCGAGGTAACGGCGGTAGCCAAATCGCCGGTCATGCGTCCAATAGTTCTGAACCATGTTGACCCACAGCGCGAAAATCCGCGTCGCAATCCAGAGCAGGGCCGCAAAGCGCAGATCGCCCAGCAGCCACCACAGAAGCAAGAAGCTGAGGGCCTGGGCGGTCACGGCGAAGACGGGATCCGCTACCATGCGAAACGGCCAGGATTTGAGGATTTCGTCGTTGGCAACATTGAGCTCGGTTTTGTAGGGAACCAGGCAAAGAAACAACGTCCGCCAGAAACCATCGGAAGCAAGCTTATTGGGATCGCCGGGATGATCGGCGAACCTATGGTGAAGCCGATGCCGGTTGACCCAGGTGACGGGATTGACGTAGATCCCGATGGTGTTGTTTACAACCGTGAGGCTCTTTATAAACCAAGGTTTGTAGTCAAGGGCGCCATGGGCAATCCCCATGTGAATGCCACAAGACAAGTAGACCCCAATGATGAGCCAGCATCCGACAATATAGGCTGCGCCTATCAATAAGCCCGCCCAGGGACCGAGATATGGCGGGGCGAAATACATGCACGCCGCCGCGTACAGAAGAAGGGTCACATATCCGATCGCGTTGTATATCCTCAAAGCAACTCCTCCCATGCCTTCCCGCGATGAATTCTACCCGTCACGCGCCCCCTGAGGCGACTATAAAAAGCCTATCGGTTTGGTGATCACTGGGGCAGAATCGACTCAAGGGAGGATTCGCCATGCCACTCGGACCGCTGCCCGCAACCCGCAAGAGCGCGCTCGCCGACATCCCCGTCGTTCTCGCCAGAGATGCCGACCCGGCGAAAGCGCGTAGCGTCGCACCTCCAGCGCGTACCGCCACAGAGCCCTATCGCGCGTACAAGCCGCAGCCCTTTACCCGCGCAGAACGCGACGAAGTCACGATCCTATTTGGCAACCTGCACTGGCGCGCGGAGCGTGTCATGCAAGGCGCTATGGCGAACCTCGGCTATCGCAGCCAGATCCTGCCGACGGCGACGCGCGAGGACCTGCTCACCGGCCGCGAGGTCGCCGATATCGGTCAGTGCTGTCCAACCAGCTTCACCACCGGCAACCTCGTCAACTACTTGCGTGGCGAGGCGCAGCGCGTTGGCGCAGAGGAAGTCTCGAAGAAATACATCTTCCTGACCGCAGGGTCCTGCGGCGCCTGCCGTTTCGGCCAGTACCACCAGAGCTATGAGCTCGCGCTGCGCAACTCAGGACTGAACGCATTCCGCATGTTTCTGCTCGGGCAGGAAGGCCTCGACCAGGGCGCGGCGCCCGGCGGCGGCCTCGATCTCAATCTACCGTTCACTCTCGGTGCCGCCTGGGCCGTGGTGCTCACTGACGTAGTTCAGGACCTGGAGTACCAGATCCGGCCCTATGAGACGAAGCCTGGCGAAACCGTGCGCGCCGCGAAGGACGCTGTCGAAATCCTGTATCAGGCGCTGCTCAAGCGCCCGCGGCGCGGCCGAAAGTGGGGCGCTCTCGCCTGGCACATCGCTACACCGTACTTCGTCAATGCGATGAAAGACGTGCGGCGGCGCTTCGATGAGGTCGAGGTTGATCGTCTGCGCATCAAGCCAAAGGTGAAGATCACGGGTGAGTTTTACCTGCAAACCGTGGAAGGGGATCCGAACTACAACATTCACCGCTGGCTGGAAGCCGAGGGCGCCGAGGTCTATCCGTCGGTGATCGTCATCTGGTTTGACTACCTGATGCGTATGGCCGCCCAGGAATTCGAGGACCACATCGGCATCACCCGTGGCGCCTACCTGAAGTCGAGGACGATCCACGCGGCGCAGGGACTACTGCGCTGGACTTATAGTCGCATGCGGCGTGCGCTCGGCAATGTTCCGCACGAGCTGCCAGAGCAGTCTGAGTTGCGCGACCTCGCGAAACCTTACTACCACAGCCGCCTGAATGGTGGCGAAGGTGACATGCTCGTGGGCAAGGCGCTCTGGGCATACCACAAGAAGAAGGCACACATGATCTGCGAGCTCTCGCCTTACTCATGCATGCCGAACACCATGAGCATCGGCGCGATGGGGGCAGTGATCGGAAAGCACCCGGATCTGCTCTACGCGCCACTCGAGATCAAGGGCGACGCGGAAGTGCACGCGCTGTCACGCTGCCAGATGATCCTGACAGAGGCGAAGAAGCGCGCACAGAAGGAATATGAAGAGGTGTTGGCGCGCACCGGACGTACGGCGGATCAGTTGAAGGAGCGCGAGACAGCCGAGATGCGGCGCGCCACCTACCACGTGCCGCACTATGGCGTGGCGGGTACGGCGGCCAACTACTTACTGCACCTTGCCCAATGCTGATCGTCGGGCTTGACGTCGGCTCCACCACCGTCAAGGCGTCGGTAGTAAAAAACGGCGCGGTGTGCTGGCAGGACTACACGCGCCACAACACCAAGCAGGCGGAAACGGTACTCGAATTCCTGGCGCGCATCGAGACGGAATGTGGCCTGACACCCGAGCGCGATCGCGTCTTCCTCACCGGCTCGGGGGCGGGACTGCTTGCGCCGCTCATCGGCGCAAAAATGGTGCAGGAGGTTGTTGCGGTGTCGGCTGCGGTTGAAAAGCTTCATCCCGACGTGAACTTCGTCTCCGAGATCGGCGGTGAAGACATGAAGACGCTGTTCTTCACGCCGAGCGGCGACGGCAAGTCAAAACAGGTGTACATGCAGTCGGCTTGCAGCGGCGGGACCGGCACCTTCATCGAGAAAACCGCGCGCAAGTTGCAGGTGTCGACGGAGAAATTGGCGCAGGCGAGCTACGACGGCTACAACCTGCACAAAATCAGCTCGAAGTGCGGCATTTTCGCGGAAGCTGACGCGAACACCCTGATCAAGTCCGGCGTACCGGTGGAAGAGATTGTCGCCAGCCTGTTCGAGGCCGTGGTCTACCAGAACCTCGGCACGCTGACCAAGGGCAACACTCCGACGCCTGGCGTGCTGCTGCTCGGCGGTCCGAACTTGTTCTTCCGCGGCCTGCAGCAAGCCTGGCGCTATCACCTCGGCAAGCTGTGGCAGGAACGAAAGATCGATGCCGATCCGGCCAGCGCAATCCAGGTGCCGAAGGAGGCGGTGTACTACGCATGCCTCGGTTGTATCGAGCTTGCCTTAGGCGAACGGGACGTCGGTCTCTACACCGGTCGGAACAAGCTCGCCTGGTGGATCGAGAAGGGCCAGTGGGAAGCGAAGGCGAAGGACGGCGCAAAGGGCCTGGTGAAGGATAAGGGCGAATTGGACAGCTTTCTTGCTCGCTATTCGACCCAAGGCAAACCGGAGAACAAGACGTCGTCTGCCGCAGTGCTGGTGGGCTGTGACTTCGGCAGCACCACCGCGAAAGCCGTGGTGCTCTCATCCGAGCGCGAGCTGCTCTTCAGCTGCTATGCGCAGTCCAACGGCAACCCGATCGAGGACGCAAAAGCGTTGTTCCGCCAGCTGCGGGCGGCCGGCTTCGAGAAGATCGCCGCTCTCGCGTTGACCGGCTACGGAAAAGACCTGCTGAAGGATGTGATCGGAGCTGACCTCGGGATCGTCGAGACGGTGGCACACGCCACCGCAGCGTTGCACTACTTCCCGGACGCAGATGTGATTTGCGACGTCGGCGGTTGTGACGTGAAGATCATGATCCTGCGCCAGGGCACAGTGGCGGACTTTCGCCTGAACTCTCAGTGCTCGTCGGGCAACGGCGCGTTTCTACAGGGTGTCGCCGAGCGCTACTCGGTGCCGCTCGAGCGCTACGCCGAGCACGCATTCGAAGCGAAGGCAGTGCCGGCGCTTGCCATGGGCTGCGGGGTCTTTCTACAGTCGGATATCGTCAACCAGCAGCGCAAAGGCTGGTCGGCTGACGAGATCATGGCGGGGCTCGCGGCGGTGCTGCCGCTAAATGTCTGGGTCTATGCCGGGCAGTTGCAGAACCTTGCCGCGGCAGGACGCAAGTTCATCTTGCAAGGCGGTACGCACCGCAACCTGGCGGTAGTGAAAGCTCAGGTCGATTTCATCAGCGCGAAGGTTCCTGACGCCGAGATCGTGGTGCATCCCTACTCCGGCGAGGCAGGTGCGATCGGTGCAGCGCTGTGCGCCAGCGATGCGGTGAAGGCCGGTGCTTCGACGCGCTTTCGCGGATACGACGTGATCGAGGCGCTCGAGTACACGAGCACCACCAATGAGCATACGACGTGCACCTGGTGTCCAGTCAGCTGCAAGCGCACGTTCATCGATGTGCGCCTGCCGGACGGCAAGGGCCGCCCGTGGAGCAAGGTGCCTCTCACGACCGGCTGGGAGCGTGTGATCAGCGGCAATTCCTGTCCGAAAGGACTGCTCGAAGATGTCAACGAAATGCGGGTCGTGAAAAAGAACCTGGAGACCGTTAAGGATGCGCACCCAAACACTGCTGAAGTGGTTCGCGAAACCGCCTTCCGCCGCGCCAGGGTCGTCTCCTGAAACGGCGTCGAAGCTGCGCGCCGGGCTGCGCATCGGCGTCCCCCGCGTACTGAATCTTTGGTCGACCCACCAGTTCTGGATCGGATTCTTCGGCGCGCTCGGTGTCGATGCGCGACAGTTAGAGTTCTCCTCCGACAGCTCGGAGGATCAGGCTCGCCAATTCGGTAAGGGACGCGGCACTGTCGACTGCTGCTACCCGGTGAAGTGCATCAACGGTCACTATGGCGAGCTCCTTGCGCGCGACAGACACCACAAGATCGACGTGTTGTTCTCGCCGATGATCTATTCCCTGCCGTCGTACCTAAGCGGGAACGTGGTTGCATCGCTCGCCTGCCCGCGCGTCGCGGGGGCGCCTGAGAACATCAAAGCCGGCTTCCTCAAGGAAAAGGACGTCTTTGCGGAGCACGGCGTACGCTATGTGTCCCCCTTAGTCTCGCTGGGCGACCCACCGCTCGTGCCAAAGCAGCTCTACGCCGGCCTGGGCGATACGCTCCCCGGCCTCACACTCGAAGAGACGCGGCACGCTGTGCAGGCCGGCTACAGCGCGCTCGAATCCTTCGGTGCCAATCTCCGCGCAATGGCACGTGCAACGCTCGCGCGATGCGCGGCCACTGACAAGCCCTGCATCCTCGTGCTGGCACGCCCGTACCACATGGATCCCGGCATCGGGCATGAGATCGAAGTCGATTTGCAGGCTTACGGATATCCGGTGCTCTGGACCCAATACCTCCCGAGTGACCCTGATCTTCTGGATTGGTTGTTCCGCCCGGACATCGAGGCCGGACACATCAAATCGCCGCTCGACATCGCCGATGTCTGGCCCTCTTCGTACAGCGCGAATACGAACGAGATCCTATGGGCTGCCAAATTCGCGGCGCGGATGCCCTGGATTGCCTGCGTGGTGCGCCTGTCGAGCTATGAATGCGGCATGGATCAACCCACCTATTCACCGGTGCAGCAGATCGTCGAACGATCGGGAACACTCTTTTTCTCTTTCCAGGATCTCGACTCGACCAAGCCTGCAGGCTCCGTCAAGATTCGCGTCGAGACCATCGCGCACTACCTGGAGAAATACTGCGCAGGCATCGTCGCCAACAAGCTGGCTGCCGCGCCGCCGGGCTGTCCCTTTATTTCGGGTACGTCAGCCGGTCCTGAATAGCCAGCATCAAATCGTTGCGGGCAACCTCGCCCAGCAGCGTATTGCGCCACTGCCCCGGTGTTACGGGCAGCACGGTAGCCTGCTCCCGTAGAAAGGCCTCGAGCGCCGTCGTGAGTGGCATGTCCGGGGCCAATGCGAATTCAACCGGTTTCGCGACGGCGGACACAGGCAGACCGCCATCGAGCTCCGAGTGATGCATTTTCTCGAGTACCTCACGCGGATTCAGCCACGCCACGAGTTCGTCGCCTTTCACGACGAACACGCGCTCCAGGGGGCGCTTCGGCAACCGGTCGAACACTTCGCCGAGAGTCATCGTGTCGGGCACCACCGCCGCCGCCGGCTTCACCAACGTCTCCACCGTGCGCAGGCGCCAATCGTCGGACCCCTCCGCGGTAAAGGCACCCTGCAATGATGCGTGATACACCGACTTCCCGTGCCGATACACTTTGGCCGTGTAGTGCGAGCTGACACAGGCCAACATGAGCGGCAATACGATCTCGTAGTCGCCGGTCATCTCGAAAATCAACAGAATCGAAGTGAGCGGCGCCAGGGTGGTTGCCGAGAGAAAGCTGCCCATGCCGATGAGAGCATAGGCGGCGGGCACCGACACGATAGTGGGCAGAAGCTCGTGGAGCACACCGCCAACCAACGCACCGACCGCGCAACCGATAAACAGCGTGGGAGTGAGAACGCCGCCGACCGCTCCAGAACCCACAGTGGCGGAGGTGGCGAAGATTTTCGCGATGAGGACCAACAACAGCGTCACGCCGAGCAGATTCCCCTGCAGGATGTTACCTATGACGCTGTAACCGTTACCCCACACCTGCGGAAAGTAGATGGAAATGACACCGACACAGACTCCGCCAAGCGCAAGCTGCCAGTAGAGTGGTAACCCGAGCCGCACGAAACGGCCCTTCGTAAAATCGATCAGGCCGAGAAACGGCGGCGCCAGGTGCCCCAACAACACGCCGAGTATGATGTAGAACCCCAGCTCCCAGTTCGAGGCGAACTGCACATGCGGCACGTTGAATACCGGCCCGTAGCCGAGAAAGCGATGGATGGTCGCATCCGAGATGACGGAGGCCACGACCAGCGGCCCGAAAGTGTCCATGGCGAGCGAGCCGAGTACGATCTCGGAAACAAACAGCGCACCGGAGATCGGCGCGTTATAGGCCGCGGCAATACCCGCAGCCCCTCCACACGCCACGAGAAGTCGCAGTCGCGGGACCGGAGCACGGACCAGCTGGCCGAGCCGGGAGGCAATCATGGCGGACAGTTGCACCATGGAGCCCTCGCGACCAATCGAGCCGCCCGAGCCGATGGTCAACAGCGAAGACGCGCTCCTAAGCAGTGTGCCGCGCAGGCTGATGCGTCCGTCGCCAACGAGTACCGCCTCCATGTAGTCGGCAACTTTCAGCGAAATGAACCGGCTGCCGAGGATGTACAACACCCAGCCGGCCAGCACGCCTCCAATCACCGGAACGAACGCTCGATGCCACCAGACGAGTTTTGACGCCCCATTGACGAGTCCCGAGGCCTGACCGGTAAACACCATCTCGAGCAGCCGGATACTCTCTCGAAACGCCACGCTGGCGAGAGCGCCGCAGACGCCAACAAGCGCCGCCCAGAAAATGATCCCCGCGAGATCCTCATGTCCAAACAGGATCAGGCGCAGCCGCGTGAGGAGCGACAACGGTATGCGCGCGATTTCTCGTGCCTGTATTTGCATCGGGCGGGACGAACGCCTGGAGGTGTGGAGACCGTCCGGCTAGGTTGCCACGGAGCCGCTGGCCCGTGAACCTGTTTCGGTCAGAAGGGAAACCAGCAGACGGGTCAGCGCAGCGGGGTCGACCGGCTTGGTGAGGTGATGATCGAAACCGGCCTGGGCGGTTTGCTGTCTATGCTCGACACCGCCCCAACCCGTCACGGCAATCAGCAGCACGTGCCGGCCCCAGGGCTGGTTGCGGAGCTGACGGGCGACTTCGTAACCGTTGAGTTTGGGCATTCCAATGTCGAGCAGCGCCACGTCGGGACGAAACTGTGCCGCTGTCTCGAGCGCCTGAGCACCGTCGCCGGCGGTTCGGACGTCGTAGCCGGCATCGTTCAACAGGATACTGAGGCTCGTCGCCGAATCGTAGTTGTCATCCGCCACGAGGATACGATGGCTCCCTACGGCAGGTGCGGGACCGCGCCCCTCGAGCGCAACGGGGCGGGCAACGCTCGAGTGTGCGGCAACAGGCAGTCGCACCACAAACCGACTCCCGTGCTCCAGCCCCGGGCTGTGGGCCTCGATGGTGCCGCCGTGCATCTCCACGAGGCGCTTCGCCAAAGCCAGTCCTATTCCCAACCCACCTCGCGTCCGCTCCAGGGAGCGATCGAGCTGTGTGAAAGGCTCGAATACCTGCGTCAACATTTCGGCGGGGATACCAATGCCCGTGTCCTGTACAGCCACGCAGACCATCCCGCCGGCCCGCTCCGCCGTCACCGCGATCCGACCACCATGTCCCGTGTACTTCGCCGCATTGTTCAACAGGTTCGAAAACACCTGCGCGAGCCTGATGAGGTCCGCATGGAGATCTATCGGCTCCGCAGGAAGGTACACCGCGAGTTGATGTCCGGACGCATCTATGATCGGGCGGCTCGTCTCCACGGCGACCCGTATCACCTCGTCGAGCGCAACATACTCCCGGCGCAACTCGAAGGTGCCGCGGGTGATCCGCGATACATCCATGAGATCGTCGATGAGACGAGTCATCTGCGTAACCTGCCGGTCGATGACATCGCGAGCCCAATGCAGCTCCGGAGTCGCCGGAAGCTTGGCCCGCAGGATGTGAATAGCATTGCGCACCGGGGCGAGAGGGTTGCGCAATTCGTGAGCGAGCGTGGCAAGAAACTCGTCCTTGCGACGATCCGACTCGGTCAGGGCGTCGCGCATCTGTCGCTGCAATTCGACACTGTCGCGAAGGTTGGCCCGTTCGGCCTCGAGGCGCCGCCGGGTGCGGTGCAGGGATTCACACAACAGACTGAGCAACACACCTGTGAAGACCATAACGCCCAAGCTCACGGCACCGCTCGACGTTGCGATCCGGAATGTGTGATGAGCCGGTGTGAGAAGGTAGTCCGCCGTGAGCGCGCTGAGGGCAGTCGCCAGCAAACCTGGCCCGAGGCCGCTGTACCACGCAGCGATCACGATCGCGACGGTAAACGTGCCGGTGGGTGCGAAATTGCCGACGGTATCTGAAATTGCCAGACGAATGGTTGCTACCGCGGCGGTAGCAACGATGGCAATCAGGTATCCCAAGAGGGATTGTTGGAATGGCGTGCGGATCGTCCGCATGCCCCATCGTATCAGAGCGCGATGGCGCTCGGCTCGGACTTCACTGGGGCAGCCACTTCGCTCCTGGGCTCCGCCGTCACCACCCGCGGACGCCCCGACAACAGCACGCCCGGCTCGATGATCATCCGGGCGCGCAGCCCTGGAAAATTATCGTTGAGCTCGAGTGTTCCCCCGTGCAACTTGGCGACGGCCTGCACGAGACTCAGACCGAGGCCCACGCCAGGCGTACCGCGACTCGCGTCACCACGATAGAAACGCTGTGCGGCTTTCGGTTTCTCGGCATCGGGAATTCCCGGGCCGTCGTCCGCAACGCAGATCTCCACGGACCCGTCGGCTCGATGCTTGACTTCGACTTTCACAACCCCTTGCTCGCCGGCGTACTTGAGTGCGTTGTCGATGAGGTTGCCGACAGCCTGCGCGAGCAGCGTGGGATCGCCGGAAACCAGCACCGGCCCATTCGAAGTAAACGCCAGGGAGACGTCTTTGACCTCCGCCGCCGGCGAATAAAATTCCACCACCTCGGCGGCCAACTCGTTGGCATTGACCTGCACGAATCCGGAGCGGCGCATGCCCGTATCGATCTCCGCCAGGCGTAACAGCGCGTTGAATATCCTTATAACGCGATCGACGTCGGCCACCGCGCCATCGATCTCGGCGAACGTCTCCTCGTCAGTGGGTCGTGTCAGAGAGAGCTCTTCGAGCCGCGAGCGCAGCTCCGCCAACGGCGTGCGCAAGTCGTGAGCAATCGAGTTCGAGACATCGCGAATCCCATTGATGAGTTGCTCGATCTGATCGAGCATGCCGTTGATGGTCTGCGAGAGGGTATCGAGCTCATCGCCACTGATCCGGCTGGGCAGGCGGTGACTCAAGTCACCCTGTACGATCGCAAGGACGGTCTGCCGGATGCTGAGAATACGCGCCAGGATGGCGCGGCGTATCAACACACCGCCCAACACGCCGGCGATCGACAACACCGCCACCGCTCCGGCGAGGCCCGTCCAGAAATGTCGCGCCAGAGGCGCAAACCGCGCTACATCACGGCCCACGAGCAGGTTGTAACCCCCCGGAAGCGCGGTCCGCACGACCACCGACTGTGTCGCCTTGCCGCTCAGATCCAGCGTAACGGTGTACATGCCTGGCTGCGTTGGCACCGTCGAGGGCCACTGAGTCAAATTACCGGCCACCCGTCGCAGCGACGCATCGGCCAACATCAGGATGCGCTCGCCCGGAAGCTGCATGCCCACACGGGCGTCGATAAAGGATTTCAGACCCGTCGCGCCCTCGCGGTGAAATACGTCGGTGAGTCTCTGAGCGTCGGCGTGGATGATTTCGGAGCGCCCATCCTCCATCGTCACCTGCCAGGCGTACCAGAGCGGGGCGGCGAACAGAATGAGCGCGACGATCCCGAAGGCTATGTAGCCAAATGTCAGCGTGAAGGCCGTTGAGCGGATGACCTTACTCATCTGAGCTCAGCATGTACCCGGCGTTGCGTACGGTCCGCAACAGCGGGCGCTCGAAATCGGCATCGATTTTCTGTCGCAGCTTGCTGATATGGACATCCACCACGTTCGTCTGAGGGTCAAAATGATAATCCCAGACGTTCTCCAGAAGCATGGTGCGCGTCACGACCTGGCCCGCGTGCCGCATGAGGTATTCGAGCAGCTTGAACTCGCGCGGCTGCAGGGCAATGCTACGCTCGCCCCGCACCGCCTTGCGGGACAGGAGGTCGACCCGCAGGTCGGCGACCTCGAGGACCGTCTGCGTGCCAGTACCTTGCGAGCGACGTGACAACGCATCGAGTCGCGCCAGCAACTCGCCGAACGCGAACGGCTTCGTCAGGTAGTCGTCGCCGCCGCTCTTCAGCCCCTTGATGCGCTCGTCAACATCGGACAGTGCGCTCAGGATCAGAATGGGCGTCCGGTTGCCGGACTTACGCAGCGACTCGATGATGCTCAACCCATCGATCTGCCCGGGCAGCATCCGGTCCATGATGATCACGTCGTACGGCTCGCTGGCGGCGAGAAACATGCCCTCACGGCCGTTGTCGGCGTTGTCGACGGTGTGTCCGGCTTCCTGGAGTCCCTTGACGACGAAGCGTGTCACCCGCTCATTGTCTTCGACCAGGAGGAGTTTCATGGGGTCACGCGCGCTCCCGAGTCCGGCAAGGTCGATGCCGGAGACTCGGTATGGGCGTCCGTCTCTTTCTGCTCCGCGTGGCGTCGGCGACGCGCCCGCATGCGGTTACTGAAGCGATCGAGATAGAGGTAAACCACCGGGGTCGTGAACAGCGTCAGCATCTGGCTGAGGACGAGGCCGCCGACCATGGTGTATCCCAGGGGCTGCCGCAGCTCGGAACCGGTACCCCTACCCAACATGAGAGGAATCGCGGCCAGCAGCGCCGCCATCGTTGTCATCATGATCGGACGGAAGCGCAGCAGGCAGGCCTGCCGGATCGATTGCTCGGGCGAGAGGTGTTGCTCGCGCTCGGCCTGGATCGCGAAGTCGACCATCATGATGCCGTTCTTCTTCACGATGCCGATGAGCAGAATGATGCCCACCAGCGCGATCACCGACAGGTCGAAGTGGAACGCCCACAGCATGAGCAGCGCGCCGACACCGGCGGACGGCAGTGTCGAGAGAATCGTCAGCGGATGGATATAACTCTCGTACAGCATGCCGAGAATGATGTACACCACCAGCAGCGCCGCCAGAATCAGCAACGGCTCGCTCTTGAGCGAGTCCTGGAAGGCCTGCGCCGTACCCTGGAACGTACCTTGGATAGAGCCCGGCAGGCGCAACCCCGTTGCGATCCGCTCGATGCCATCGACCGCATCGCCCAACGCAGCACCCGGAGCGAGGTTGAACGACAGGGTCACAGCGGGGAACTGACCCTGGTGAGCCACCGAGAGATAACCGACATGATGAGTGTCGTAGTGCACGAAGGTCGACAGGGGTACCTGCTGACCCGTGGCGGGCGATTTGATGTAGATTTTGTTCAGGGTGTTGGGGTCCGCCTGCAGACCCGGCGTTATCTCCAGCACCACGTGATAGCTGTTGAGCTGCGTAAAGAACTGGGTCACCTCGCGCTGCCCGAAAGCGTCGTACAGCGTCGAGTCGATGAGTGACGGTTGGATGCCGAAGCGGGCCGCCTGATCGCGGTCAATGACCAACGACAGGGTGGTGCCATTGTTTTGCTGGTCGGATGCAACGTCCCGCAGTTGCGGAATCTTCTGCATCTCGGCAAGCATTTTTGGAG
Source organism: Gammaproteobacteria bacterium (assembly GCA_028293725.1). The sequence continues at coordinate 20,036 of JAQGOE010000205.1, forward strand.
CCCACTCGTTGAGCTCGTCGAGGTCAGGGTCCTGCAGTGTGTATTGATACTGCGTGCGTGTCGTACGGCCACCCACGGTGATGTCCTGTGCGGCCTGCAGGAACAACGTCCCGCCGGGAACCTGCGACAGCTTGGAGCGCAGGCGCGTAATGATCTGGTCCGCGTTCGAGGTTCGCTCGTCACGCGGTTTCAGGCCGATCACCACGAATCCGTTGTTGACGGGCCGTTGGCCTCCCAGTCCCGTACCATATCCCGAGACATCCGGATCCTGTCCCACCACATCGAGCAGCTTGTGTTGCAGGGTCACCATCTTGTCGAAGGAGATGTCCTGCGGACCGTCGGACAGACCGGAGATGACGCCAATATCCTGTTGCGGAAAGAAGCCCTTCGGCACGAAGGCGTAGAGGAGCCCGGCGCACAATACCGTCGCCATGAATACCAGGACCGTCGGTAGCTGATGGCGGAGCACGAAATCGAGACCGTGCGTATAGCCCGCGAGCAGCTTGTCGAAGCCCCGCTCGACAGCCATGTACACCTTGCCGTGCCTGGCATGTTTCTCATCCCGGAGAAACAAGGCGCACATCATGGGCGAGAGTGTCAGGGAGACGAAAGCCGACACGGCGATTGTCATCGTGACAGTGACGGCGAACTCGCGAAACAGGCGGCCGATGATGCCGCCCATCAGCAAGAGGGGGATGAACACCGCCACCAGCGAGAGGCTGATGGAGATAATGGTGAACCCGATCTCGCCCGAGCCTTTGAGCGCCGCCTCGCGCGGCGGCATACCCGCCTCGATATACCGATAGATATTCTCGAGCATGACGATCGCGTCATCGACCACGAAGCCGACAGCGATGGTGAGCCCCATCAACGAGAGGTTGTCCAGGCTGTAGCCGAGGACATACATGAGCGCCGCCGTTCCAAACAACGCCAGCGGCACGGTGACACCGGGAATCAGCGTCGCCCACAGATTGCGCAGAAAGAGAAAAATCACCATCACGACCAGGGCAATCGTGAGCAGCAGAGTGAACTCGACATCGTGCACCGACGCCGAAATCGTCGTGGTGCGATCGACGATCTGCTTGATCTGGATCGACGCAGGGATCTGCGTCTGCATGTGCGGTAGCAGCGCCTTGATGCGATTGGCCGTCTCGATGACGTTCGCACCCGGCTGTTTGTTGATGAGCAACAGCACGCCGGGATGGCCATTCTGCCACGCAGCGATCAAGGCGTTCTCCGCCCCATCAACCGCCACACCGATGTCCCGGATACGTACCGGGGCGCCGTTCTTGTAGGCGACGATGATGTCGTTCCAGGGCGCGGCCTTCAGAAGCTGGTCATTGTCGTAAATCGCGAAGCTGTGCTCGGGACCGTTGACGGACCCCTTCGGGGCATCGACGGTGGCCGCGGTGATCACCGCCGCCACGTCCTCGAGTTGAATGCCAAGGGCGGCGAGTTTCGCGGGATCCACCTGCACGCGCACCGCGGGCTTCTGCTGCCCGCCGACGGTCACGATGCCAACCCCGGGTACGCGCGAGATCTGCTGCGCGATGATTGTTTCCGCCGCATCATCGACTACGGTCGTCGGCAGAACATCCGACTGCACGGACATCACCAGGATCGGCGAATCCGCCGGATTGACCTTCTTATACGAGGGCGGCGTCGGCAGGTTCTTGGGCAACTGGCCGGCGGCGGCGTCGATGGCCGCTTGAATATCGCCCGCGGCGGCGTCGATGTTGCGATCGAGATCGAACTGCACCACGATCTGCGTGTTGTTCAACACGCTCGACGAAGTCAACTGGGTAACGCCCGGAATCTGCCCGAACTGAAACTCGAGCGGCTGCGCCACGGAGGAGGCCATCGTCTCGGGACTCGCACCCGGCAGCGAGGCGCTCACCTGGATGGTGGGGAAGTCCACCTGCGGCAACGGCGCCACCGGCAGCAGCGGAAAGACAATCACGCCGACCAGGAAAATGCCCGCCATCAACAGCGACGTCGCTATCGGGCGCTCGATGAAACGGGCGGAAATGTTCACGAGCTCACCTTTGTCGCGGACGCCGCCGAACGGGCGCTCGACGGCGGAACGGCAGCGACGCTACGCACCCGGGCGCCGGGCTGCAGGCGATACTGGTTGCTGAGAACCACCTGCTCGCCGTCCTTGAGTCCATCCGTAATGACCGTCAACGTGCCGGACTCATCGCCCACCTTGAGCGGACGCGCCTCCACGGTGGAGTCGGCTTTCACAACATACGTGAACATACCGTTCGGACCGCGCTGGATTGCGTTCGACGGCACCGTCAGCACGTTATGCTCGGTCCGCACGAGAACTCGCGCGTTGATGAACTCGCCGGGCCACAACGCATCGTGCGGGTTGGGGAAAGTCGCCTTCACCCGGATCGTGCCGGTGCTCTGATCGATCTGATTGTCGACCAGGGCGACGGTGCCGCGATCCAACTCACTCTTACCGTCGCGGGACATCGCGGTGACGCTGACGGTTCCCGCTTCCAGCGCACGGTTGAGAGTCGGCAGCGCTTCTTCCGGCAGAGTGAAAATGCAGGCAATGGGCTGTACCTGTGTCACGACAACGATGCCACCGGTATCCGTCGCGTGCACGTTGTTGCCCGGATCCACGCGCCGTATGCCGGTCTTTCCCTGGATCGGCGAGACGATGGTGGTGTAGCTGAGCTGCGTCCGGGCGTTGTCGATGTTGGCCTGGTCGCCCTTGATCTGGGCTTGCAGCTGCCCCACCAGGGCGTGTTGCGCGTCCAGCGTTTGTTTGCTGGCCAGATTCTGGGGAGCGAGCAACTCAAAACGATCCAGGTCGGCCTGGGCGCTCGCGAGCTGGGCCACATCCTTGTCGTGCGTCGCAATCGACTGATCGAGGGCCGCCCGGAAGGGCCGCGGGTCGATCTGGCCGATGAGGTCCCCTTTCTTGAGCGTCTGGCCCTCGACAAACCCGACTTTCTGCAGCTCACCGTCGACGCGGGCCGTCACGGTCACCGTATAGAAGGCTTGCACCGTGCCCAGACCCTCGAGATAGACCGGCACTTCGCTGCGGCCCGCCAGTGCGGTCTCCACCGCGATCTCCGGATGCCCGTCGCCCTGCTTATCCTTGTCGGCGGCACGCGCGCCGCCCGAGTAACCATGCCACACGAAAAAAACCGCCGTGAGGGCGACTGCCGCTCCCAGCATCACGACCCGCGGTCCACTCATCCGGATTCTGTTCATGTTCGCTGCCAGCCACCGCCGAGCGCACTGAAAAGTGCAACCAGCGCGTTGAGATGGGAATACTTCACCTGTACGAGGGTGTCCTGGGCCGTAAACAACGCGGTCTCGGTGCTCAGAACGACCAGGATGTTGATCGTCCCCGCGTGAAACTGCGCTTGCGTCAATTCGTAGGCATGCCGGGCTGTGGCGACAGCCTCCTGCTCACGACGCAGCTGCTCTGCGGTCTGCTGCACACTCACCAGCGCGTCCTCGACGTTGCCGAACGCCGAGATCACCGCCTTATGATAGTCCGACAACAGCTCCGCGTAGCGGCCCTTGTTGAGTTGGTACTGACCCACCAGGGCACCACCCTGGAAAATGGGCTGCGTCAGGCCGGCGGTGGCGTTGAATACCCGGCTCACCGGGTTGAACAGCGTATTCAGGGCCGGGCTCACATAACCGCCGGCTGCCGTCAGGCTGATGGTCGGAAAGAAAGCCGCGCGCGCCGCCGCGATATTGGCGTTTGCGGCGATTAGCTGCGCTTCGGCTTGCGCCACATCCGGCCGCCGTGCCAACAGTTCGGAGGGCATGCCGGGCACGACCTCGGGCTCCGCGAGATCACCGAGGGTGCCCGTGCTGACATCGACGGCCTCGGGCTGTTTGCCGAGCAGGATCGCCAGCGCGTCCAGGGTCTCTCCAAGCTGTTGATTCAGTGGAGGTATGGCAGCGTCCAAGGTCGCGACGGTAGTCTGTTGCTGCGCCACATCGAGCGCCGTCAGCGTCCCGACCTGAGCCTCGAGCTGCAGTCCCTTCAAGGTATCGCGAGCGCTCGCCACGTTATCGTTGGCTACCTTGAGACGGTCACGCAGCTCGAGCGCCTGGAAGTACGTGCTCGCCACGCTTTGCATGACCGTCAATTCGACCGTCGCGCGGTCGTAGCGGCTCGCCAGGGCGGCCATACGCGCCGCATCCCGCAGCGCCCGATTTTTGCCCCAGAAATCGATCTCGTAGCTCGCGGTCAACTCAGTCGTAAAGGTGTTGAAGGTCCTGGGTACCCCCGTGCCCGCCGGGTTCAGCGTCGTCTGCTGCACCCTTTGGCGAGTCCCGTCGGCGTCGAGGCCGACCGAAGGTAGTAACGGCGCACCCGCGATCCGCGCCTGCGCATCGGCCTGCTGGATGCGGGCGATGGCAGCCCCGAGGTCGTCATTGGCGAGCCGCGCCTGGTCCATGAGGTCGTTCAGAGTCGGGGAGTTGAATCCCCGCCACCAATCGGAAGACGGCCAGGCCGACTGCTCAGAACCAGGCGCGTCGCGCCACGCCTGGGGCGGCGGGATGTCGGGGCGTTTGTAATGCGGACCCAGATTGCATGCGACGAGACCGCATCCGGTCAGTCCGAGGACGGCGGAACGCAGCATGCTACCCGCCAAGGGCCTACGCGAGGACAGCCGCAGATGTTTTGGATTCAGGGGTTTCACAGAAAAAAAAGACGACAGGGGGGCCTGAGCTTGGGAGCACGTGAGGGTCACGATACGGGGGTATCGATTTACCGAAGGTGGGCGAATCATTAAAGTCCGTTAATTGGCCATCATCCACACCGCCCACCAGGCGGACCGGAACACCATGCCCCTGAACATCACGGCCCGCCGGGCCTTTCGTGCCGGCGCGCTGCTCAGCGCTGCGCTCCTCTCATTTGCTGCAGTCGCGCAGACGAAACCGATCCCGGCTCAGCCGGCCGCGCCTCCGGCCACTTCGACCTCCGGCGTATTGCGAGCCACCCTCGACAATGGCCTGCGAGTGGTCATTGTTCGCAATCCGCTGGCCCCGGTGGTCGCGACGTCGGTCAACTACCTGGTCGGCTCCGACGAGACACCCCCCGGCTTTCCGGGAACGGCACACGCACAGGAACACATGATGTTCCGTGGCAGCCCCGGCCTCACCGCGGATCAGCTAGCCGACATCGGCAGCGTGATCGGCGGCAACTTCAACGCGAACACTCGCGAAGGACTCACGCAGTACCTGTACACCGTGCCGGCCGAAGACCTCGACGTGGCACTCCATATAGAAGCCATCCGGATGCGGGCCGTACTCGACTCCAAGGAGGAGTGGGATCACGAGCGCGGCGCCATCGAGCAGGAGGTCGCGCAGGACGTGTCCGAGCCCTCCTATATCCTGTATGAAAAAGTTCGCGCGGCAATGTTCGCGGGCACTCCCTATGAGCACGATGCACTCGGAACCCGGCCCTCCTTCGAGAAGACCACGGCGCAGGCTCTCAAAAGCTTTCACGATGCCTGGTACGCGCCGAACAACGCGATCCTGATCATTGCCGGCGACGTCGATCCGCAGGCAACCCTGACGGAAGTCAAACAACTCTTCGGCGACATCAAGTCGAAACAACTTCCCGCGCGGCGGCCGGTGAAACTGCAGCCCGTGAAGGCAACTTCATTCAATATCGACACCGATCATCCGAGCGGCACGCTGATGATCGCGACGCGCACGCCCGGACCGACGAGCGCCGATTTTCCGGCGCTCGAAGTGCTCGCCGACGTGTTGAGCAGTAAACGCTTCGAGCTCTTTGGCCTCGTGCCGGCGGGCAAGGCCATCGACGCGGGTTTCGCCCTCGATCCCTTGCCGGAGGCGGGCCTCGCGTATGCGACGGTTGCTTTCCCCGCGGGCGATGACCCTAAGGCCGTCGAGACCGCGGTGCGCGCGATTCTCACGAAAGTGGCGCACGACGGTGTACCGCCCGAGCTCGTCGAGGCCGCCAAGGTCCAGGAGCGTAGCGCCGCCCAGTTCCAACGTAACTCCATCGCGGAGTTAGCCTCCGTCTGGTCGGAAGCGCTGACTCTGTATGGTTTGCAATCTCCGGATGAGGACCTCGAGCGCATCGAGAAAGTTACCGTTGCGGACGTAAACCGCGTCGCCCGCCAGTACCTCGATCTCGATCATTCAATTGCGGGGGTGATGCTGCCGCGTGGCTCCGGTGCGCCGGTAGCCTCCCGGGGCGGTGGATTCGGCGGGCAAGAGTCCATTTCGCTCGGCGAAGCCAAGCCCACCAAGTTGCCAGAGTGGGCGGACGCGGCGCTGCGCCGCTTGGTCGTACCTCCGTCGACGCTCCACCCCGTCGTGAGCACCCTCCCGAACGGGCTGAAGCTGATCGTGCAGACCGAGGATGTCAGCGACACCGTCACGGTGTTGGGTCACATCCGTAACCGGCCGGAGACCCAGGAGCCCCAGGGCAAGGAAGGCATCACCCAGGTGCTCGACGAGCTGCTCACTTACGGCAGCGAAAAACTCGATCGGGTGGCCTTTCAACAGCAGCTCGATGCCATCGGCGCCCGGGAAGCCGCTGGTACGGACTTCGCCGTCGCCTCCCTGGCCGAGCACTTCGACCGCGGCGTCGAGCTGCTGGCCGACAATGAGTTGCACCCTGCCCTGCCGGAACAGGCACTCGATATCATCAAGACACAGGTGGCCCATGGCGTGGCGGCTCGTAACAAGAGCCCCGGCTTCCTGACACAACACTCCCTGCGCGGCGCTTTGTATCCGCAGAGCGATCCGAGCCTGCGCATGGCAACGCCGGAGAGTGTGACCGGCCTGACCCCGGAGACGGTGCGAGCCTACTATCGCAGCGTTTTCCGGCCCGATCTCACCACCATTGTCATCATAGGCAAGGTCACACCCACGCAGGCGCGGGCGACGGTCGAGAAATACTTCAACGCCTGGAACGTGACGGGGCCCAAGCCGGAAGTTGATTTGCCGGTGGCACCGCCCAACCGGGCCGGCGTCATCGCCGTGCCGGACGCCAGCCGGGTGCAGGATGTCGTGATCCTGGCCCAGAACCTCGCCATCACCCGCTCGGATCCCGACTATTACCCGCTGCAGTTGGGCAATGCGGTGTTGGGGGGCAGTTTCTACTCCACCCGCTTGAGCATCGACCTGCGCAAGAACTCCGGCCTGGTGTATTCGGTGGGCTCGACACTGCAGGCCGGCCGCACCCGCGGCGCCTATCTCATCGAATATGCGAGCGACCCGCAGAACGTGGCCAAGGCCGCCAACATGGTCGTCGGCGAGATCAAGTCGATGCAGGCCGCGCCCCCGAGCCAGGAAGAGCTCGTGCGGGTCAAGGCGCTGTTGTTACGGCAGATCCCGTTGAACGAATCGAGCGTCGATGACATCGCGCATGGATTGTTAGGAAGGGTCGATCTGAACCTGCCGCTCGATGAGCCGACCAATGCCGCGCGCCGTTACATCGGACTCGGGCCCGCGGATGTGCAGGCGGCCTTCAAGAAGTGGCTACGGCCTGACGACCTCGTGCGCGTCAGCGAGGGCCCGACGCCGCAGTAAGCCGCATGTCGGGCTGACACTTACAATTTGTAATATCCCCCTCGTGGGGGTAGAACTCCTGGCTCGCACTTTTTTGGAGGTCGAGCCATGGCGATCAATGAAGCAAAACTCAACGCGTTCCTGGGCAAGGCGATCGGAGATCTCGGCGCGGCCCTGAGCGCAGTGCTGATCTCACTCGGTGACGAGCTTGGGCTGTATCGTGAGTTGGCGAAAGGCCCGCTCACCTCCCTGGAGCTGGCGACCCGGACCGGGACTAACGAGCGCTACATCCGCGAATGGCTCGCGAACCAGGCATCCGGCGGCTATGTCGAGTACGACACCGCGGGCGGTAAGTATTCTTTGAATGACGAGCAGGCACTGTGCCTCGCGGACCCGAATAGTCCGGTCGACCTCCCGGGCGCCTACAGCATCGTACAGGACCTGTACCACGTCAAAGAGCGGGCCCGGGAGAACTTTCGCAGCGGCAAGGGCATGGAATGGGGCGAGCATCACCCGTGCCTGTTTCATGGCACCGAGCGCTTCTTCCGTGCCGGATACAACGCCAACCTGTTGTCCTCCTGGCTGCCGGCCTTGGAGGGTGTGGCGGCGAAGCTGACCCGCGGCGGGCGGGCCGCGGACGTCGGCTGCGGCCACGGTGCGAGCACGATCCTCATGGCAAAGGCATTCCCGGATTCGCAGTTCGTCGGCATTGACTATCACGACGCCTCGATCGAAACGGCACGCCGACGTGCCGCCGAGGCAGGGGTGAGCAATGTCAGATTCGAGACGGCCGACGCAACCTCCTACGCCGAACGCGACCTGGACTTCATCGCCTTCTTCGACTGCCTGCATGACATGGCCGATCCTGCAGGCGCCGCACGTCACGCCCGCCAGGCGCTCAAGCCGGATGGGAATTGCATGATTGTCGAGCCATTCGCCGGAGATCGCCTGGAGGACAATCTCAACCCTGTGGGTCGCGTGTACTACGCTGCGTCTTCGCTGGTCTGTGTCCCGGTATCGCTGGCGAAGCGTGGCCCCGCTCTTGGGGCGCAGGCTGGCGAGAAACGGTTGCGGCAGGTCGTCGTGGATGAAGGTGGCTTTACCCGGTTTCGCCGGGCCACTGAGACACCGTTCAACATCGTGCTGGAGGCACGACCCTAAGAGCCAGACAGGTCCGCGCCTGCCTTAATCTGCCCGAATTGCGTCAGTCCGGCGGCTCAATCGCTGGTCACTCTGCATCCTCTGAAGTGACTAGCGTGAGAGCCCCCATGTTCCGCGACCTCGAAATCTGGCTCAATCATTTTGAGTACCACGCCGCGCATCCGCGCTGCGTTCCGCCGGGCCTGTCTGATGTGTTGAAGCCCGAGGAGCGCCGCCTGATTGCGCGCTCCATGGCCACCTTCCAGGTGTGCGAGCAGCCCGAAGGCGGCGCACTGCTGCGCTCAGCGCGGCGGTTCGCGGAAAAACACGATGCCGCGCCCCTCATGCGCATTACCGAGCTTTTCGTGCGCGAGCAGCAACGGCACGCCGCCCTGCTGGGCGCCTTCATGGAAGACCATGACATCGAGCGCAAGGAGACAGACCTGACAGACTTCGTGTTCTGTTGCTTGCGGCGACTCGGTGGGTTCCGCTTCCGATTGAATGTCCTGGTGGCGGCGGAACTCATCGCCAACGTCTACTACCGGGCGCTGGAAGCGGCGACGGGATGTCAGCGGCTCAAAATACTGTGTCGCACCCTGGTGGCCGACGAACTGGCCCACATCGGACTGGAGTCACAACTGCTGTTGGCAATGCGGGCGCGCAAGCCCGTAGTGCTACGGGCCGTGTCTCGCCTGTTGCATCGGACATTTTTCAGCTGCGCGGCCACGGTCGTATACCTGACACATCGGGCCGTTTTGCGTGGTGCTGGCTATGGCTTCGACAGCTTTCTGCGGGTGTGCGAGACCCAGTACACGTTCTACATGGAGCCGCCCACGTACGGGTACACTGTGGCGAGTAAACTGAAGGGAAGGTAGCTAGCGCACGCTCATGAAAATCTACGGGGCCGACGGCAAAGAAATGATGACCGTGAGCAGCCTGGAACGGGACGGCTCCACGCTGGTGATCAAGGGAAAAATCTTTGGCACCATGCCGCTCAGCGCCAAGCTGCGTCCCGAAGAGGCCCGCAAGGCGTTCGGGCTGCTGAATTTCCGGCTGATCCTGTTCCTGCTGACGTTGCCGTTTAGAAAGGGTTAGTGCGCCTCTTGGGGCGCTGACTCCGTCGTCAGCGTCGCCGTCCGCTTGTCGTGCGCGTGGTCGGCGCCGATCAGGATGTACACGGCCGGCACGATGAACAGCGTGAACATCGTTCCGATGGAAAGACCCGTGAACAACACGATTCCCATCGCACGGCGGCCCGCGGCACCCGCACCGGTCGCAATGACCAACGGGAGGACACCCAACACCATCGCTGCGGTCGTCATGAGAATGGGGCGTAACCGTACCGCCGCAGCCTCCTCGATCGCCTCGAGCTTGGTCCGCCCGGAGCGCTGCAACTCATTGGCGAACTGCACGATGAGGATGCCGTGCTTGCTGATGAGACCGAGGAGCGTCACGAGTCCGACCTGGGTGTAGATGTTGAGCGAGGCAGCGCCCATGTTGATAAACAGCAACGCCCCGAACAAGGCCATGGGCACCGACACCAGGATGACCGCCGGGTCGCGGAAGCTCTCGAACTGCGCCGCCAGCGCCAGGTACACGATGATGAGCGCGAACAACAACGTTACCGTGAAGCTGCCAGAACCCAGAATGAACTGCCGCGACTGCCCGGAGTAGTCCGCCGTGTAACCGCTAGGCGCGACCTCTTTCAGCGTGTCACGTAGAAATTGCAGAGCCACATCCTGCGAGACGCCCGGAGCACCGGCGATCGTCGCGGAATTGAGCTGTTGAAAATGGTTGATCGACTCAGGCACCGTAGTCGTCTTGATGTTCGCGACCGTGCGCGCCGGCATGAGCGAGCCGTCGCCCGAGCGCACGTAGTAATCGAGCACCTGGTCGGGGTTGAGCCGGTTCTTCTGCAACACCTGCGGAATGACTTTGTAGGATCGTCCCGCGATGGAGAAATAGTTGACATAGCCGCCCCCCAGCGCCGCGCCGAGGGATGAGCCCACGTCCTGCTGGGTGAGGCCCATGTCAGCGACCATGTCGCGATTGATATCGAGAGTCGCCTGTGGCTTATCGAGCTTCAGATCGGAGTCGATGAAGAAGAACAGCCCACTGGCCTCCGCCTTCTCTTTGACCTGGTTTGCCACCTCGTAGAGGTTCTGGACGGGCTCCGTCGTCGTAATGACGAACTGCAACGGCAGGCCCTGCGACCCTGGCAACGCCGGGAATTGAAACACGGCAACCCGCGCGCCGGAGATGTGATTGAACTTCTCCTGCAGGTACTTCTGTACGTCGTCAGCCGATCGCTTGCGCTCGCCCCAGGGTTTGAGGAGCGTGCCGCCGAAAGCCTGGTTGATAGAGGGCTGGCCGACGATCTGAAAGACTGCGTCGTGCTCGGGCAGCGCATTCATGATCTGGAACTTCTGGTTCTCGTAGTCCTGCATCTGCGCGATGGTCGCGTTGGGAGGACCTATCGTCTGCGAGAGCACGGTGCCCTGATCTTCCTGGGGAGCAAGCTCGGATTGCGAGTTCATGAACAGAAAGATCGTGCCACACAACAGCAACGCGCCCAGCGCGACCAGCACCTGCCAGGTCTGGAGCCAACGCGACAGGCCGCGCTTATAAGACTCCCGCAGCCGGTTGAACTGTTTGTCGAGGAAGTGCGCGAAGCGGCCTTCGTCCTGCTCGGGGCGAAAGATCTTGGAGCACATCATCGGCGACAGGGTAAGCGCGATGATGCCGGATATCGTCACGGCGCCAGCCAGCGTGAACGCGAATTGTGTAAACAAAGCGCCGGTCAAACCACCCTGGAATCCGATCGGGACATACGCGGCGACGAGCACGATGGTCATCGCAACGATCGGTCCGCCGAGCTCGCGCGCTGCCTGTATAGAGGCGGCGAACGGGGTCATGCCCTCTTTTAGATGACGATCTACGTTTTCGACGACAATGATTGCGTCGTCCACCACGAGACCGATTGCCAGCACCAACGCCAGCAGTGTCAGAAGGTTGACCGAATAGCCGAGCGCCAGCATCACCAGGAATGCGCCCACCAGTGACAGCGGCATCGCGACGACCGGAATGACCACCGCACGCGGACTTCCGAGGAACAGGAAGATCACCAGGGTGACAATGATCAAAGCCTCGACGAGCGTTTTGATGACCTCCGTGATCGCGGTATTGATGAACCGGGTGGTGTCGAAAACCAGGTCCTGGGTCATTCCCGTCGGGAGCTGCGCGCCGATGGCGGGTAACGCCGCTTTGACCGTCTTCACCACCTCGAGCACATTCGCGCGTGGTGCGGTTTGAATGCCGATGAACACCGAGCGCTTGCCGTTGAAAGCCACACTGAAATCGTAATTTTCCGCGCCCAGTACCACGGTCGCCACGTCCGAGAGCCGCACGATGGCGTTGTTCTGCTGCTTGACGACGAGGTGCTTGAATTCATCGAGCGAGTGCAGATCGGTCGAGGCGGTGAGATCGACGCTCACCGCCTGCCCCTTCGCGGTACCGACGGCAGTCAGATAGTTGTTAGCCGAGAGCGCGGTATAGACGTCCGAGGCCGTGATGTTTTGGGCGGCCATCCGGTCCGGGTCCAGCCACGCGCGCAGCGCGTATTGCCGCGCACCGATGACTTCCGCGGTCTGCACGCCCTCGATGGAATCGAGTTTCGGCTTCACCACCCGCGCGAGGTAATCCGTCATGCCGTTCGCCGGCAACGAGTTACTGAAATAGCCGATGTACATCGTGTCGGTGGTCTGCCCGACCTGCACGATGAGTACCGGCTGTTGGGCCTGCGGCGGCAACTGGTTGCGCACCGAGCTGACCTTGGTATTGATTTCCGTCAGCGCGCGGTTCGAGTCGTAGTTCAACCGCAGTGTCGCGGTGATGATCGATGAGCCGGTGCTGCTCGAGGAAGACAGGTAGTCGATACCCTGAGCCTGGGAAATCGCCTGCTCGAGAGGCTGAGTGATGAAGCCAGCGACCGTAGCAGCGTCCGCGCCGTAGTAGGCCGTACTCACAATGATGGTCGCATTCTCTGTTGCCGGATACTGCGTGATCGGCAGCTGAAAAATAGACCGCAAGCCCAGCACGAGAATCAGCAGGCTGACGACCGCCGACAGTACGGGACGCTCGACAAACAGGTCGGTGAACTTCATCGAATCTCCCTCACTGCTCCTGGGGAGTCGGGTTCGGATCGTCTTTGGGCACCACGCTGTTGTCGACGACCAGCTGCGTCCCGTTCTTCAACTTGAGCTGCCCGCTGGTCACCACCGTGTCACCCTCTTTGATGCCGCTCAGGATCGCCGCCTGGTCGCCCCGTGTACCGCCGACAGTGACAAACACCTGCTGCGCGACCAACGCCTTGCCGTCCTGGGACTTGTTCGCCAGGAAAACAGTCGCGCCGTACGGGTTGTAGGTGATGGCCGTCTGCGGCAGCGTCAGATAGCGCTTCTTGTCACCCGACTGCACGGCAACCTGGGCGAACATTCCGGGTAGCAGCCGCCGGGATGTATTGTTGACCGAGGCCTCCACCTGGAAGTTGCGGCTGGCCGAGTCGACGAGCGGGTCGATCGCGGTGACCTTGCCTTCGAAGGTTTCTCCCGGGAAGGCATCGGTGGTCACATGCAGGGTCTGGTCCTTGGAAAGCCGCGCGAGCTGCAACTGCGGGATCCGGAAATCCACCAGGATGGGATCGATCGCTTGCAGGGTCACGACTTTGTCACCCGGATTGAGGTACTGCCCCGGGTTCAGTGTGGTGATGCCCAACCGGCCGGCAAACGGCGCGCGCAATATCTTTTTCGCGACCAATGCAGCCTGCGCTTCGGCCTGCGCGCGCCGGTTCTTCAGATCCGCGGCATCCGAATCGAGCGTTGCCTGGCTGATGGCCTCCGCCTCGAGCTGCACTTTGTCGCGGTTATACGTGGTCTGGGACAGGTCCGCGGCCGCCTGCAGGGCGTGCAACTGCGCTACGTCGGAGTCGATATTCAACTCAACCAGCACTGCGCCGCTTTTGGCGTCGTCACCGGATTTGAAGTTCAGGGTACGCACCAGCCCCGCGACCTCGGTGGTAACCACCACGCCGCGATAGGCGCGCATACTCCCAACAGCGGTGATCTCAGGCTGCCAGTCAGAGAATCCTGCCACCGTCGTCGAAACCGTCTGGTTCTTCGGAGCGTTCTCCGCTTTGAACTTGGCGATAAACTGTGGCTTGAGGACGAGATTGAAAAAGACCAGCGCGCCCAGCAGCACCGCTGCCGCGCCCAACACGATGATCAGACGCCAACGCATCACGCTGCTCACTGCTTGGTCACCTTCTCTTCTTGATCTTTGCGATTCCACCAGCCGCCGCCCAGCGCCTGATACAGCGCGGCGGAATCGGAATAGCGGGCGGCCTCGGCCAGCACACGGTTCTGGCGGGCCTGGGAATACTGACGCTCGGCAATCAAAAGCTGCACGTGGCTGACGCCACCGGCGGCGAACTGCTTCTTCGTGATCTCGAGCGACTTGGAGGCGAGATCCTCCGCAGCCGCCTCGGCGCGCAGATCGCGCGCGTCAGCTTCCAGCGCCCGCAGTGTATCGGCGACGTCCTGCATGGCAGCCAACACTGTCTGGCGGTACTGCGCAGCGGCGTTATCGAGGTCGGCAAGTGCCGCGCGACGCTTGTGAATCAACTCGCCACCGTGAAAGAGCGGCTGGGTCAGGGACGCGCCGGCGCTCCACGTGCCCGTGCCTCCGGTAAATAGATTTCCGGCGCTCAGCGCATCCGAGCCGATCGCTCCGGTCAGATTCACTTGCGGGAACAGGTTGGCCGTGGCAACGCCCACATTGGCCGTGGCCTGATGCAACGTGGCTTCCGCGGCCTGCACATCGGGGCGCTGGCGGAGGAGCTTCGCCGGCACGCTGACCGGCAGCTCGGTCGGCAGTGAGAAATGCTCGAGATCGAACTCCGGAGTGTTCGTGTCGGGGGTCTTTCCGGACAGCACCGCGAGCCGGTGTTGCGCCTGCGCGAGCGCCTTCTCGAGGGCTGGCAGGGTGGCCTCGGTCTGCGCCAATTGCGTGCTCTGCGAGAGCACATCCGCGCGCGAGGCGCCGCCGGCCGCGAACTGCCGCTGCACGACATTCAGCTGGTTCCGCTCACTGGCGACAATATCCTGCACTGCCGCGATCTGGGCCCGCAGCGATGCGACATTGATCGCGGTCGTAACAACGTTCCCGGTCAAGGACAAGTTGGCGGCCTCCAGCTGCCAGCGCTGATAGTCCGATTGTGACTGCAAAGCCTCGAGCTGCCGCCGGGAAGCGCCAAAGATATCGAGCCGGTACGAGACATTCACGGTCGCGCTGACCAGGGTGAAAATACTCGAGCCGAATTGGGGCGCGCCAAACGCTGCGCCGGAAGTCTTTTGACGCGTGCCCGAGAACGAGCCATCCGCCGCTGGTAGCAGCAGCGTGCCGCGCTCGGCGAAGTAATTCTCCTGCGCCGACCGCAGCGCCGCCTTGGCGGACTCGATCGTGGGGCTATCACGCAACGATTGCCGCACCAGCCCGTCGAGCGGCTCGGATTGAAACAGGGCCCACCAGTCCGCGGGAATATCGCGATCCGACACGAAGGTCTGTACAGCGCCGGCGGTGCCGGGAGCATCCGAGGTGGCCTGGGGCTGTTCGCCCTGCGTGTAGTGTTCGGTCGCCGGCGGCGCGGGCGAATGGAAGTTCGGCCCCAACGCGCACGCCGTTAGCGCAGCGGAAATCGCCACGCAAAACAAGGTGTTGCGCGCCCCAAGGGCACGGCTCGGATCGCTAGATGACATGCTTGAAGCCCGTTAACCGGGGGCGCAACCGCTATGGCGTAAGGGTGCCTGGCCGCAAAGAGGCTGGCACATTCGGTAACAGTGAGCCCTGATGCGGCACACTTTAACAGCCCGGATGGGATCCCGGATCACCACCCTGCGGTTTTGTGAGTAATTTCGTCGCACGGTAGTCCGTTCTAAGCCACATCGGCGCCTTGCTGGTATCGTGCGCCGATGACTGCGATCCAGCCCTCGAAGTCGGACGCCGTGCTCGGCGTCACCGATCTTTGCAAGAGTTATCCACACATCACAGCGGTCAACCAGGTCTCCTTCGCGGTTCAGCGCAATGAAATCGTCGGCCTCCTCGGGCCCAACGGCGCCGGCAAGACCACGACAATCAACATGATACTCGGGGTCCTGGCCCCGACCTCGGGCGCCATAAGAATCGCCGGCATCGACATCGCGAAGCGCCGCTCGCAGGCGCTGGCCCACACGAATTTCGCGGCCGTTTACGCGACCTTGCCCGGCAATCTCACGGTCACGCAGAACCTGCGCTTCTTCGGCCTGATCTACGCAATCTCCGATCTCACCCGCCGGATCGAGACGCTGATCGAAAAGTTCGACCTGCAAGGGCTACGCAACACCCGCTGTGGTGTGCTGTCCTCCGGCGAGCAGACGCGAGTCGCGCTCGCCAAAGCACTGCTGAACCGGCCGGAGTTGCTGTTGCTCGACGAGCCCACCGCCTCCCTCGATCCTTCCGCGGCCCAGATCGTACGCGGGCAGATCCGAGAGCTCGCCCGCGAGGAAAACTGCGGCATTCTCTGGACGTCCCACAACATGTACGAAGTCGAGGAAGTCTGCGATCGGGTGCTGTTTCTGTCGCATGGGAAGATTCTGTTGGAAGGTGATCCGCGGGCGCTGCCTGCCCAGCATGGCGCGCACTCGCTCGAGGAATTGTTCATACACCTCGCCCGCGAGCCGTTGCATACGGCCGAGGGGCGGCATCCGTGAGGGTACGTCCGATCGCAGGGATTCTGCTGAGGCAACTCTATCTCTTCCGCAGCAGCCCGGTACGCCTGCTGCCGACTTTCGCGTGGGTGGCGATCGACATCGTGGTGTGGGGGTTTCTGACCCGTTATCTGAACACCGTGGCCGGCAACCACATGAATTTCGTCCCGAGCCTGCTGGGGGCGGTGCTGTTCTGGGATTTCTTCACACGCATCATGCAGGGAGTCACCACGGCGTTCTTCGAGGATGTCTGGTCGCGAAACTTCCTGAACCTGTTCGCCACGCCGCTTTCGATCTCGGAGTACGTGACGGGCCTCGTTTTGACGAGCGTCGCCACGAGCCTGATCGCGCTGGGGGTCATGCTCGTCCTGGCTACGCTGGCCTTCGGCCTGTCCTTCATCTCTCTGGGCCTGATGCTCATTCCCTTCGTGTTGGTGTTATTTCTGTTTGGCGTGGCGCTGGGAGTCGTGGGCAGCGCGATGGTACTGCGGCTCGGGCCGGCTTCGGAGTGGCTGGTGTGGCCCATGCCCGCCCTGCTGTCGCCATTCGTCGGGGTCTACTATCCGCTCGCGACACTCCCGGCCTGGATGCGGGACGTGGGCTATCTGCTGCCGCCGTCCTACGTTTTCGAAGGAATGCGCGAGCTCATCGACGGCAAGCCGTTTTCCGGCACGAGCCTGCTGATAGGCTCCGCGCTGGCGATACTGCAGGTGTTGCTGGCCGGTTACTTTTTCGCGCGAGTCTTCCGTTACACGGTCCGGACCGGCCTCCTCGCCCGTTATAGCGCCGAGAGCGTCGGCTAGTTGTGACCCTCAATACGGGTCCGGCAGCTTGGGATGGTGTTTGAAAATATCGCGCTCCTGTTTCGTCTCGTTATAGGGGCGATAGAGGGTCGTCGGCTCGTCAGGCTGCACCGTCAGCGGTCCCCGGACCGAGCCGTGATCCGGCGCCGCCGCCCAACTCGTCTCGTAACGGTTGCGAAACAGCGGGGCGAGGTTCGAATGCGCGATCCGCCACAGACCCGCCTCCTTCACATAATCGACGTAGAACGGCCCCCAGATCCAGCTCGCCGATGTGGCACTGCCGGCCGCTCCCGGCGAGAGCCAATGACTGCGCGCCGACGCGCCGTCGGCAGCGATCTCGATGTAGGGATTCACCATCATGTGCAGGATGAAAAATCCGGGAATATTCCTGGTCGCCTCGAACGCCTCATAAAGCGCGCGGACGCTCTCGAGGCCCCGATACACGCCGCTGTCGGAAAACTCCACCGAGACATCGGGGAGATGCTTGGCAAAGCACTCGTCGACGATGCGGTCGAACTGTTGCGTAAACAGGCAGTGGGCGTACTTTGACTGCAGCTTCTGGATCTCGAGCTGGTCCTCGAGCCGCTGAACTCGGGCGAACAACGTTGCAATAGCCTGGGCCTGATCGGCCGGCGATGGGGTGGACATGCCTACACTCCTGACATTACATGCGCAGTACGGCCTTGACCGTCGTCCCGTGCTCGCAATCGGCGAACGCCCGGGCGATCTCCTGGAACGGGTAAAAGCGGATGAGCCGGTCGAAGGGCAAACGCCCCTGGCGGTAATACTCGATCAACAGCGGAATGAACATCCCCGGCGAGCTGTCGCCACCGATGATGCCGCGCAACGTGCGTCCGCCGGCGAGAATCTGAAACATGTCCGGCGTCCAGGGAGACAGCGGAGCGCCGACGAAGCCAGCCACTCCCCGCGGCGCGAGGCTTTCCATCGCCTGCGCGAAGATCGCCGGCGAGCGCGTTGTATTGAAACTGAAATCGACCCCGTACCGCGTTCGCTCCTTGATGACCTGCGCCGCGTTACCGGCGGAGGCGTCGATCGAGTCCGTGGCCCCCAACTCCATGGCAAGCGCGAGGCGCGCCGGAACCACATCAACGGCGATGATGCGGGTCGCGCCCACGATTTTCGCGGCCATCACGGCACTGAGTCCAACCGCTCCAGTACCGAAAATTGCAATGGATTGTCCCGGACGAACTTCGAGTGAGTTGATCACGGCTCCCGCGCCGGTCATGACTCCACATGCCAACGGTCCCATGATTTCGAGCGGCAGATCCGAAGGCGCCATGACCGCGCTGCCTTCATCCGCGAGCACGTGGGTCGCGAAGGAGGACTGACCGAAGAAACGCGCGTTGATCGGCGTTCCGCCCTGGGTCAGCGGAGTACTGCCGTCGGGTCGACGCCCCCCGAAATTCCGGGGCAGCACCTCGTAGCAATAGCTGTGGGCATTTTGCCGACAACTGGGACATTCGCCGCAGAAGTTCGCGCTCAGGATCACGGGGTCGCCGGGCGCGAGCCGCGTTACTCCAGTACCGACGCGCTCGACGATTCCCGCGCCCTCGTGCCCGAGCACTATCGGCTTGGGGCTCCGATCGCGCTCGTGAACGTTGATGTCCGTGTGGCAAATCCCTGTTGCGACAATCCGCACCAGGATTTCGCCCGCGCGGGGCTCTTCGAGATCGAGCGTCTCCAATTCGGGCGGGCGAGTTGCGTCCCGTGAAACCGCCGCCTGCACCTTCACGTCACATACCGCCCGGTCGTGAGCGTATTCTCAGACACCCACATACCATGGAACGTTGAGCGGACTCGCACCGGCAGGGTCAGCAATGCGATCGGACCGGACGCGATATCACTCGCGTTCAGTATCGCGAGATCGCTGTGGTTCTCGGCGAGACGATTCACTATCACGAGCAGATATCCCTCGCCTTCCGGCGCGCCGGGCTTTACGACGAAGTTAGGCTCATGCACGCCGCAGTTCTCGCCCGGAGCCCACGTCGTCACCGCTCCCGTTTGGTGATCGAAGCGGGCGATCGCTCCCATGCCCATCTCCCCCGCCCGGGCTGTGGGCGAGCGACAGATGCCGTAACCGTAACGATAGGGTTTTCCCATGAAGCGGTCATCGCACTTCGGCATCTCGGTGGGCATTGGCGCGAGTAACTTCGCCTCGTAGCCATCGTGTTGCCCGGCGAGATCGAAGCTGAGACGGGTCAACTGCGGCGGCGATCCCCTGAACGGCGAGCCGTCATAGCTAGGAAAGAATTCGAAACAGTTGCCGTTATAGAGACACAGGTCCAGATGCAGCAGCGAGCCTTCGTTGCAGGCGTTCATCATGTGGCCCGCGCTGACGGCAGGGCCCTGGAACCAGCGTACCTGCTTGGCGGTACCCCACCGCGGCAGGATTGCGAAATGGCTGCGTTTGTCGGGATGCCACTGATAGAACGGGCCGCCCTGCTTGAGAACGTCCAAGTCGGTGATGAGCGGAAAGAACGGCACAATGACGTGGGAATCAGTTACCGCGAAGTCGTGAACCATGCCGGGGTAAGGCATGTTGAACCACGTCTCGTGGACGATGTTGCCGCCCTCGGCAGCAATGTAGAAGACGATGTCGGTCGTACCATCGCCGCGCGCCTGGTAGGAGAATGTGAGCAGTTCGTTCGTGTGATAGTCGAGCTT
The DNA here is from genome assembly GCA_028293725.1 of Gammaproteobacteria bacterium. The sequence goes on from JAQGOE010000205.1 coordinate 39,993, forward strand.
CGGGTGCGCGGTGAGACTCACCGCGCTCACCTCACCGTCGTAACGCCACTCGCCGCGGGTCGCCAGGGTCTCCGGATCCAACTCGATCGGCAGCGAATCCTCCTTCAGCGCCAGCAACTTACGGCCATGCCACACGATGTTGGTGTTTGCCGTGCCCATGTTTCTGCCGGCGACACTCGGATCATTCGTGTAGCGGTTGCGATAACGGCCGAACAGCGAGCGGCGTGCCTGCTCCTGGAGGCGGAACCGCTCGGTGCGCACCCAGCGGCTGCGATAGTCCACATGACCGTTCTCGAAGCGGAACAGGTGTGCCATACCTTCGCCATCGATGAACACGTCCTCCTTCGCGATCGAGGGATACTGGCGGTCCGGCCCGCAGCGATATAAAACACCGGTCAGATCGCGCGGCACCTGGCCGTGCACCAGCCGGATGTCACGAATGTCGGATTCGAGGCGCAGCGGCGCGCCCCAGCCCTGGTAGAGCGGAATGTCGGGGAACACCGTGTCCATGAACCAAACCCCCTCGAGCTCAAGACGTACGGATCACCCGGCTCATACTTGACGAGTTCCAATGACAAATCAATGATCGGGGGCGGTCGCGACTATGAGGCGGTGATCGGCAGCTGCGGGAATGGGAAAGGGCTCTTCCCGGGCGCATAATTCCCCGCGCTGCGGATTTTTGAGGGGTACGTCGATGAAGAAGATCTCTGAGCTGTTCAACGTCACCGGTTACGGAGCTGTCGTAACGGGCGGGGCGAGCGGGATTGGGCTCGGCCTGACCGAGGCTCTGGCGGCCAACGGCGCGCGCGTCACCATGCTCGACGTTCATCCGCAGCGTCTCGAGAAAGAGACGCAGCGGCTCCGCGAAGCGGGGTTGGATGTACGCGGAAAGACCGTCGACGTTACGGATCACAAGGCGCTCGACGCCGCGGTCGATGAAGCAGCCCGGGAATACGGGCGTCTCGATGTCGTATGTGCGAACGCTGGTATCGACTCGGGACCGGGGTTCGTCGGTTCGTGGGTCGGATCGCAGAGACAGCGCAATCCGCAAGGCGCACTCGAAAGCTACGACGACGAGCGCTGGAACCGAGTTATCGACATCAATCTCAACGGCGTCTTCGCGACCGTACGCGCCGCGGCCAGACATATGAAGCCGCGCAAGTCAGGGCGCATTATCGTCACGACGTCGCTCGCTGCCACGCACGTGGAGGCCGCGATCGGCTCGGCCTACATGGCGGCCAAGGCGGGAGCCGCGCATTTCATGCGCAGCGCTGCGTTGGAACTGGCTGGCTATAACATCACTGTCAATGCCATCGCGCCGGGATTCATTGTCACCAACATCGGTGGTGGCCATGCGCACGACCCGGAGATGCAGAAGGCGGTGGGTAAGGTCATCCCCATGCATCGCGTCGGGTTTCCCGAGGACCTGGAGGGGCTGGCGTTGTTTTTCGCTTCGCCCGGTTCTAGTTACATCACCGGGCAGGAAGTTATTATCGACGGCGGCTGGGGCCTCGGAACCGCGGACTAGCGCGAGCCCCAAACCTCGTCCGCCACCTCCACCACCAACGCCAGCTTGCGCCACTGGTCGTTCTCCGACAGCAGGTTGCCGTGATGAGTGCTGGCGAACCCACACTGCGGAGAGATGCATAGATTCTCCAGCGGCAAATACTTCGACGCCACGTCGATGCTGCGCTTGAGCGCATCTTTGCTCTCGATCTGACCCACCTTGGTGGTCACGAGTCCGAGCACGACTTTTTTATTCTTCGGCAACAACCGCAGCGGCTCGAAGCTCCCGGAGCGCTCATTGTCGAACTCCATGAAAAACCCGTCGACATCGCAGGAGAACATCGCTTCGGCGATGTCCTCGTAGCCACCCTGCGTGGCGGACGAACTCTTGAAATTGCCGTGACAGGTATGGATGGTCACCGCGAGATCGGCCGGGCGGCCTTTCAGAGCCGCATTGATGGTATCGGCGTAACGGCGCGGGAGCGCCTTGGGGTCATCACCGTTGGCGCGGCAACTCTCGCGGAATTTCTCGTCACCGAGGTAAGCGAAAGCGACGTCATCGAGTTGCAGATATTTGCATCCCGCCGCGCTGAAAGACGCCAGCGCTTTACGATAGGTTGTGGCGGCGTCGGTCCAAAAGACATCGATGTCGGGATAGACCTCGCTGGAGACTCCCTTCCGCCCGGCCCTCATATGCAACATCGAGGGGGAGGGAATGGTCTGCTTGGGCGTACGCTGCGCCACTGACTGCAGGAACTTGAAATCGTCGACCATCACCGGGCGGGCATAGTCGAGTTTTCCAACCACGGTCGCGATAGGCGGCTGCTCTTCGGTGCCGACGAACTTGGGGCCGGCCATCTGTTTGATCTCGACACCCTGCAGCTGGCGCAGAAAGTCGATGTGCCAGTAGTCGCGCCGAAATTCCCCGTCGGTCACCGACTTCAAGCCGATCGACTCCTGGCGCGCGACGGCAGCGCGGATCGCCTCGTCTTCGTGTTTGCGAAGCTGCTCGGCGTTGATCTCACCGCTCTTGAAGCGGGCGCGCGCATCGACGAGCGCTTGAGGGCGAAGCAGGCTGCCGACCTGGTCGGCTCGGAAAGGGGGACGGTTCACGATAGTTTCCTCATACTCGTCAATATTCTTATGCCACTTTCTGTCCGGCCTGCAGGTTCATGACCGCCACGGTACATCCCACCGCGAAGATCGGAATCGGTGCATAGAACCACAGCTCGCCTGTATGCCCTTCGGCAACGCCGGCCAGCGCGATAAAGGTGCGGATTTCCAGGCCGCCCTGCCCGGCCTCGCGCCAGGTCTCCTCGTCCTTGTAGGCGATGAGCTCCTCGCGGCGATTGGCGAGGAATTTCTCCAGGAAGGCCCGGTCCCAAGGCTCGTTGATCCGGCCCGAGTCGGGCGTAGCCGGCCAGTGGGAGATGCCCCCCGTACCGATCACCGCGATTCGCTCGGGACGAGCCTCACAGACCCGCTTCAACGCCCGGCCGAACTCATAGCAACGCCGCAGCGGGATGAGAGGCGGCCCCTGACAGTTGATGTTGACCGGGATAATGGGCAGGTCGGCGCGCGGTGTCAGGAAGTGCAGCGGCACCATGATGCCATGGTCGAACTTCCACTCCTGCGCATACGCGACATCGACGTCATTCATGAGGTCCTGGATGATCTCCAAGGACAGCGCTGGTACACCCGGAAAGCGCGCGTGTTTAATCCCGAGCCACGCCTCGTCCTCGATCGGCCCCTCGTAATGCTCACCCATGCCGACACAGATCGCCGGCATGTTGTTCATGAAGAAATTCGCGAAGTGCTCGGCGCCGATGACAATGAGCACATCCGGCCGCGCGGCCTCCAGAGCCTGTCGCATGCGATCGTAAGCCGCGTAGAAGGCGTCCCGGACCACGGGATCGGCGCGATCCTTACGACCCGTGATACCCGGCGCGTGACTGCAAACACCCGCGAATACGAGGCTCATGACCCACACGCCATCGGGGCGAACCTGGCGAGCCTCATCATTCCGGCGCACTCCTGGCGTCTCATCGTCCCGCCGCCCGCGTATACAACCCCGCTCTCACCGGACCGTACTTACGCTCGCCCTCACGCATAGCCTCCATATAGGCGTTCCACTCAAATCCGCGCAGGGCCGCGTAGTGCATGAGAATCTGCCCGTTGACGCCCATGACATAGAGCAGCCCGATATCAGGATCACGCAGCGCGGTCTGTTCCTCCGCGGTCAATTCGTAGTCCGCCAGCAGCGACTCGAACTCCTGGTCAAACCGACGCCGCACCGCCGGATCCCGGTTGAGTTGAAACATCAGCTTTTGCACGTTGTAAAGACTCATACCTTCATTCCCCCCGCCGCTTGCGCGCCCGGGTGGCCGGCTTCTGACTCGAAATGTCCTCCAGCGAATCCTGCAACTCCTGCAGCAAGGTGAACAGTTGTGTCACCCTCTCGACCCCGAAGCGCTCGGCGATCTGCGCATAGATCCGCTCCGAATCCGGCGCATGAGTGCTGATGAGCCGCAGTCCCTTGGGCTCGAGGCTCACCACACTGCGCCGCAGATCCGAATCCAGTTGTTTGCGGCTGACGAGCTGCCGCTTTTCCATGTCGGGGAGGATGCGCGACAGACTGGGTCCCAACAGGAAGGTGGCTTCAGCGAGTTCCGTAACCTCCATGGCCCCAGCGTGAGCCAGCGCGCGCAAGATGCGCCACTGTTGCTCTGTTACACCACGGCTTCTCAGCCCCGGCCGAAAGAGACACATCACGGCTTCACGCGTACGCAACAGCGCCATCGGGAGCGATTCAGAAAAAGCACGCATCGGTAATGCCTTGCGCGCCATCGGTACGCCGGCCGCGGAATCGTCCAGTATGCCGCCCGGTTTGCCTCCCACCGGATCGCCGGCCGCCGGTAGGCCGGCCCCCGGTTTCTCAGCCGACATCGTCCACCACCGTGTTGCGCAGAACTCCCACACGCGACACTTCGACTTCGACCACGTCCCCCGCAACAAGATAGCGTGGCGGGTCGAAGCGCGCGCCCGCGCCGCTGGGCGTTCCGCTGAAAATCACATCGCCCGGCTCGAGCGAGCAGAAGGTCGACAGATAGCTGATCAGATACGGGATCGAGAACAGCATGCGGTCACTGGTGTCGTTCTGGCGCTCTTCGCCGTTCACGCGTGTCATAACACGCAGGGGCGCGGTACCGACCTCATCAGCTGTAACAATGTAGGGGCCGATAGCACCGGAGCTGTCGAAATTCTTCCCCTGTGTGACGTTGAATTTCGAGTGACGCAACCAATCACGGACGGACCCTTCGTTGCCGCAGGTGTAGCCGAATACGTGCGACAGCGCCATCTCCGGCTTGATCCGGCGGCCGCCCGCACCAATCAAAACGACGATCTCACCTTCATAGTCGAGCTGCTCGGACTCACGCGGCCGGAGAATCGGCTCGCCGTGCGCGGTCAGAGAAGTATGTGACCGCATGAACAGGCTCGGATATTTCGGCCGCTCGCTGCCGTCCTTGTATTCCTCGTTCCGTTCGGGATAGTTGACACCGATGCAGAAGTAGCGCGTGTCGCGGCCGACCGGCTTGAGAATCTGCACATCCGCGAGTGCGTAGTCATTCTGGTCCAACGCAGCGATACTGCGCGCGGGCCCCATGAGCCCCGAGCGAATAAACGTCACCGCGTCGGTAACCTCATGTCCCAGCCGCGCGCCGAGATCGACGATTCCGTGCGATCCGACCGCTCCGACGGACTCACGGCCTTCCGCGCGAAAGTTAATCAGTTTCAAGCGGCACGGTCTCCTAACAGCCCGACCCGCTTGAGCACGGCATCCAGACGTCGTTCCAACTCGGGCGTGGCCGGCACCATCGGCAGGCGATGCTCATTGGCAGGCAGCAGACCCAGCCGTTTCATCATGTACTTCATCGGAATCGGGTTCGTGTCGAAGAACACGGCCTGGTTGATCTCGAACAACTGGTGGTGCAGAGCTTGCGCCGCCGCCAGGTCGTTGCGCCAGACGGCATCGCAAAGATCGGACAGAATCCGCGGCTGTAGATTCCCAACCGCGTTCATCAGGCCACAGGCCCCGACCGCCATCATCGGGAAGCTCAGTTCCTCGAGTCCGACAAACACCTTGAACTCCGGGCCCAGCGCCGCGTGGCATTCGGAGACCAGTGCGAGGTCGTTTACTGCGTGCTTCATTCCGACGAAGTTGGGTGACTTCGCACGCAACTCCTTCAGGGTGTCGATCGTGACGTTGACGGCCGCGCGCCCGGGAATGTGATAAACCATCCACGGCAGATCCGTCAGAGAAGCAAGCTCGAGGTAGTAAGCAATGAGGCCTCGTTGCGGCGGCCGGATGTAGTACGGCGTAACGATGAGGAGCGAGTCCACACCAGCCTTCGCGGCATACTCTGTTAATTCACGCGTTTCGCGCAGCGACTGTGAACCGGTGGCCGCCACGACGGGGACCTTCCCGGCAGCCACCTGCACGGCGACATCCACGAGCCGATTGCGCTCCTCCACCGACAGTGTCGAGGGCTCGGCGGTCGTGCCGTTCACGAGGATCCCATGCGACCCGTTCTTGATCAGGCACGCCACCAGTCGCGCGTAGGTTTCGTAATCCACTTCGCCATTGTGAAACGGCGTCACCAGCGGCGGGATGGACCCCTTGAGTCGGTCGAGTTGTGCGTTCATGTTCCTAGCTTTGGTACACGATGCGTGCCGTGAGCGATGCAGATGTTCTTCGTCTCCATGTAGAAGTCGAAGCTGTAGTCGCCGCCATCGCGGCCAATGCCGCTTGCCTTCATGCCCCCAAATGGCGTGGGCAGATGTCGGTTATTCTCGGAGTTCACCCAGACCATTCCCGCATCGACGGCGTGCGCCATACGCAGCGCCCGGCCGGAATCGGCGGTCCAGATATAGGCGGTGAGGCCGTAAGGAGTGTCGTTGGCGATTTTCAAGGCCTCCGCCTCGGTCTCGAACGGCAATACCGTCAGCACGGGGCCAAAGATCTCCTCGCGGGCGATCCGCATCGTGCTCTTCGCGTGAGTAAACAGGGTTGGCTGCACGTAGTACCCGGACCCGAGGCCCTCGGCTCGTGCGCCACCCGCCCTGATCTGGGCGCCGTCGTCGCGGGCAATCTTGAAATAACTCAACACCTTGTCGAGATGACGCTGGTGGATGAGCGGCCCGATCACGGTCGCGGGGTCGAGCGGATGCCCAACTTTCAAATGCGCCACTCGTTCCGCAACGCGCTCGACGAAACGATCGTGGATGGAGCTATGAACCAACAGCCGGCTCGACGACGTGCAGCGCTCGCCATTCAGACTGTAGATCATGAACACGACGGCATCCACCGCGCGATCGATATCCGCGTCCTCGAACACGATCACGGGATTCTTGCCACCGAGCTCGAGATGCACGCGCTTGAGGGTCGGCGCCCCCTGACTCATGATCAGACTGCCGGTGCGCGACTCGCCGATGAAAGCCGTCGCGCGAATGGCCGGATGCTCGGTCAGCAGCTTGCCGGTGCGCTCACCGATGCCGTTGACGAGGTTCACGACACCAGGTGGCACGCCCGCTTCGTTCATGATCTCCGCCAGCAGCGTCGCCGTTAGCGGGCTCCACTCTGCGGGCTTATGGACGACCGTGCATCCCGCGGCCAACGCGGGTGCGATCTTCCACGTAGACAACATGAACGGCGTATTCCATGGCGTAATGATCGCCACCGGTCCGATCGGTTGTCGAGCGGTGTAATTCAAATGCTCGGCGGCAGGCAACGCCAGGCCATCGGAGGCTCCGGGAGCACGGTCGGCGAAGAAGCGGAAATTCTCCGCAGCACGCAGAGCCGCACCGCTCATAAAACGCAGCGCCTGTCCGGTATCCCAGCATTCAACCAACGCAATCTCTTCGCGACGCGCTTCGATTGCATTGGCGACCCGATGGAGAATCGCGCGCCGCTCGTCACCTGTTTTCGCGCGCCACGCCGGAAAAGCAGCCTGCGCCGCTGTAGCGGCGGCATCTACATCCTGCTCATCACCGGAGACCACCTGGTTGATGACACGGCCATCCACGGGAGACACGTTGTCAAAAACTTCCCGGCTTGCGCCACTGACAGGTTTACCGGCGATGAAATGGCCGAGCGGGGCGGCACGGAAGCGCTCGAGAAAGCCCTTGGCTTTCGCGAGGTTGGTTTCGAGATTGCCCGTCGGAGCACTCACTGTTTCACCGCTCTTTGTGCCTCACGCTGTTTCACATATTCGTGCAGGTTGTTTTTCTTGAACGTCAGGACCGGGTCGATCTCCTGCATTTCGAGGGCGATCCCCAGCGGCAAGCGCTCGAACACAGCGCCGAGCTGCTGGCAGGCGACCGCAAAGATCGCTTCACAGGCTCGCTTGCGAGTGTCGACGTCGCGCCCGTGACCTACCCGAAGACTGATGTGTACGAACGCGTTGTCGGGATTCGCATCGGCAATGACGTAGTGCTGCGCCTCGTAGGCGCGAGTGCGAATGCCGCCGATGGGAAAAACGCCGGTCGCGAGCGCGGCCCCATGCACGGCGCGCAAAAAACCATCCAGGTCGAACTGCCCGCGCAAATTCGCGGAATACTCGATCACAATGTGCGCCATCGCGCCCCCTTACGACGCTTGCGGGCAACAGATACTTAACATCATAATCATCTCCTCGGCGAGGGGTGTCAAGCCATGCGGTTCAAGCTCGGTACTTTTTCTGTGGCGGGCGGCGGCGCCCCATTTCCGGGCTTGGTGCTCGAGCAACTTGAGAGCGCCGGGACGCGCGGCGCCGCGGACCGGGTCATCCCCTTCGCCGGCCTCGAGCCGCTGCTGACCCGACTGAATCTGAAGCTGCGCGCCCCCGACTCGCTACTTTCGCTACTCGCGGAGTGGGACGCCAACTTCCAGGCCCTCGCCATTCTGTGCGAGACATTTCCCGATGAGCTTGCGCAAGCCTCCGTGCCTGTCGATGACTTCCACGTCCGCGCCCCAATCGATCCGCCGCGGCAGGTGTTCTGTACCGTGGCCAACTTTCGCGGCCATGTGGTGGAGTCGATCGTTGACTACGGCGTGGCACCTCACACTGATGGAATGGATGCCGACGCCCGTCGCGCCTACGCCGATAAAGTCATAGAGGAGCGCCTCCGAGGCGTGCCGTACGCCTGCTTCAAACTTCCCTCGACAGTGATCGGCCCCAACGACCCGCTCGAGATTCCGCGCCATGTACAGCGGCTCGACTGGGAGCTCGAGCTGGGAGTTGTGATTGGCCGGACGGCGCGCCGCGTGAGCCGCTCCAGCGCCATGAGTTATGTCGCCGGTTATGTCATCGTGAATGACATCACCGCGCGCGATATGGTGAGACGGACGGATGTCCCTGCAATGGGCACGGACTGGCTACAGGGCAAGAACGGCCCCGGATTCCTGCCTATGGGCCCCTACTTCGTACCCGCCGCCTTCCGGCCGGATCCCTACACTTGGAGATTGACGCTGTCGTTGAATGACAGGCACATGCAGGATTGCCAGGTCTCGGACATGCTGTTCGATATCCCCACCCAGATCGAGTACATCTCACAGCACGCACGGCTCCTGCCCGGCGATGTCATCTGCACCGGCACGCCTGCCGGTTGCGGGACTCACTATAAACGTTACCTCCAACCCGGCGACGTCATCCATGGAGGCGCGGCGGAGCTCGGAACCCAACACACTCCCTGCGTCGAGGAATCGCGCTGACCCGAACCGGCGCGTTCAGCCGTCGTACCGCCGTTTCAAAGCAAGGATAGCCTCGGCCAACGCATCCGGGTTGATGGGCTTGGCCAGATGCTCCTGATACCCGCTCGCATGCGCCCGCGCGGCATCAGCAAGCCCTGCGAATGCCGTGAGGGCAAGAGCTGCGACTCTCCCGCCGCGCTCCGGCGGCCGGGCGCGCAACAGCTTCACGAATTCATAACCATCCATCCCCGGCATCCCGATATCCGACACCACGACGTCGGGCAACCAGATATCCAACAGCTCGAGTGCCTTGACCGCACCACTCACCGCGTGCACCTCGAACCCGGCTTTCGTCAAACCGGCAGCGGTCACCTCGCGCGCATCCGGATCATCCTCGACCAACAACACGCGGGGCGGCGGTAGCGGCAAACCCGAGCTATCCGGAGCTGACTCCTTCCCCCGCTGCCTGCCGGAGGACTGCGAATGCGTCAAGCGGGGCAGTGTGACGGTGAACACCGAGCCCGACCCTTCGCCGGCGCTGTCCGCGCGCACCGAGCCGCGGTGCAGGTCGACGACGTGACGCACGATCGCGAGCCCCAATCCCATGCCGGAGTGATGCCGGGTGCTGGTACTGTCCGCCTGCCTGAAGCGCTCGAACACGAACGGCAGAAAGTCCGGATCGATGCCGACTCCGGTGTCGGTCACCGTGATCGAGACATTCTCCACCGTCGATGTCAGGCGTACCTTGACGTGACCGCCCGCGGGCGTGAACTTCACGGCGTTGGAGAGCAGATTCCAAAAAACCTGTTGCAGCCGATCGGGGTCGCCGTTGATGCGCGCATCCCCAGCCTCGCGTGACAACGTAATCGTGAGCTGTTTGGCCTGAGCCACCAGGCGCAGGCTGTCGATCGCTAATTGCAACACTCTGCCGACATCGACATCCTGCATCACCAGGCGAAACTTACCCGTCACGATGCGGGAGACATCGAGCAGATCTTCAATCAACTGTGCCTGCGAGCGCGCCGCACGCTCGATAGCCTCCGTGGCGCGCTGCTTTTGCGATTCGTCCAGCGGACCGGTGCGCAGCAGGTGCGACCACCCGATGATGATGTTCATCGGCGTGCGCAACTCGTGGGACAGATTCGCGAGGAATTCATCCTTGAGTTGTGTAGCCTCCTCGGCCTGCGCGCGCGCCGCCCGTTCGCGAGCCAGTGCTTCGCGTAACCCGGCCTCCGTACGCGCGAGGCGTAACAACACGCTGACGACCGTTTCGAGCTCTTTCGGCTCGAGCGGCTCGGTGAGGTAGATGTCCGCACCGTACTTGAGCGCTTCCCGCTGATGCTCCTTGGTGACGAACGTCGCGGAAATCTGAATCACCGGAATGGTCCCGGTGACGGCATCCTCCTTAATGCGCCGGCAGACATCCAGCCCGCTCATGTCAGGCAACCGCACGTCGCAGAGCACGAGATCGGGCATCAGCTCACGGGTTTTCTGGAGGGCGTCCTTACCGTTATCGCACTCTACGACTTCGTAGCCACCCTGCCGCAACACGCGCGTCTTCGTGTAGCGCGTATCGGGGGTGTCGTCGCAGTTCAGAATGAGGATGCGGCGGGTATTCACGCCTTGACACCATTGGACGCCAGAATGGCGCGCGCGCTCTCGGAGCTCAGATCACTTTTTTGCAGCACCGCGTCGGCGCGCCGTCCGAGGCGAGTTCTTTCGTCATTCGTCAGCTTGCTCGCCGTAACGATCGCGACCGGCACGTTTTGCAGATCGGCGTCATTTTTCAACGCCTCGAGAATTTCCTCGCCACTGAAATCCGGGAGCCCCAGATCGAGGAAGATCATGGAGGGGCGCGCACGGCGGGCGGCGATCAGGCCGCTGCGTCCATCCGCGGCCTCGAGTACGGTAGTGTGGGTATCCGCGAGTACCTTCTGCATGAGATAGCGCGCCGCTGGATCGTCGTCGATGATGAGAATGCGCCGCGCCGTAAGTGCATCGAGCTTCTCCAGCAGTGCGGAGCGTTCGACCGGTTTCAAACAATAGGCGTCGGCACCCAAGGCCAGGCCCTTGCGCTCGTCGTCGATACTCGTAATGACGACGATCGGAATGTCAGCGGTGGCGGGATTGCTCTTCAACTCGTTCAGCCAGCGCCACGTGTCCTCACCGCGCAACACGATATCGAGGAGAATCGCCTGTGGGCGGGCCCGTTTCATCAGCTCGCGCGCCTCGCGCAAGTTGCGCGTGGTCACCGCCTGGTAATGGCTGTCGCGCAAGTGCTTTTCATAGATGAGCCGCATCTCGGCATCATCATCCAGCACCAACACCAGTGAGCGGCCGAGCTCGACGGTCGTATCCACCGGCTTCGATGCCGTTGAGTCACTCCTCTCGAAGTTCGCGCTCACCACTGCGGTGAACACCGAACCGACGCCGCGCTCACTTTTAACACTCACGTCGCCGCCCAACAGGTTCGCCAGTCGCCGGCACAGCGGCAGACCCAGTCCGGTCCCTTTGACACGCCCCTGCAGGGGGCTCGGCAACTGGGTGAACTCGTCGAAGATGCGCCCCTGGTCCTCCGGGGCGATGCCTATACCCGTGTCGGCAACGCTGAACCGGACCGTCTGACGATCTTCGCTCAACTGCGCTGACACAGTCACTTCACCCTGCTCGGTGAACTTGATGGCGTTGGAAATGAAATTGCGCAGGATTTGCGAGACCTTGCCTTCGTCGTTGTATAAGGTCAGGGTCGACTGCGGCTCCTCGAAGCTCAGTTTGACCGCATCCCCGACCAACAGCGGACGCAACATGCCGCGCAGCGCGCTGAAGAGATTGCCCACCGAGAACTCGATCGGGTGCACCTCGATCTTGCCTGCCTCGATCTTCGCCAGATCCAACAGATCGTCCACCAGCGCCGTGAGATCGTCGGAGGCCTTGGAGATGAAGCCCACCTGTTTTTCCTGTTCGATGCTCAGATCGCCATCGATCCGATCGAGCAGCAGCCGGCTCAGGGCGCGGATTGAGTTCAACGGCGTGCGGAACTCGTGACTCATATTCGACAGGAAGCGCGACTTCATCTCGTCCGCGCGCCGCAGGTGATCGGCTTTCTCATCGAGCTCGGCGTAGAGTGCGACGACACCACGGTTCGTGTCTTCGAGCTCGCGGTTCAGACTCATCAGCTCTTCCTGCCGCTCCCGCAACTCTCCCAAAGCGCGCACCAGCTCGCGGTTCTGCTCCTGCAACTCGCCCAACGCATCGCCCGACATGGTGGTGCTCAGCTGCGAGGTAATGCGCGTGAATTGCGCCGACGTGATCAGCGGCGCACGCGGCGGAAGAATTTTTGTCAACAGCACATTCGTGCCGACACCCGGCTTGGTATCGATCTCCACCTGATCCATGAGGCGGTGCGCGCCGATGATACCGACGCCCATGCCGGTGGTGGACTGATACTGCCCGCTCATTACGTGGGCGAGATCTGCAATGCCCGGACCCTGGTCACGGACGCGGATCAACAGCAGCTGCGGCGAACTGGCACCTTCCAGCGCGAATTCAACTTTGCCGCCCTTCGCGTAGCGGAATGCATTGCGCACGATTTCCGACACGGCGGTCGCAATTCGCGTCTGGTCCTGGGCCTCGAAGCCGACGATCCGGGCAATCTCGCGAGCGCGCTGACGCGCGATCACGACGTCCTGTTCCTGCCGAATCGCAATGGTAAGAAGAGCTTTCGCCATTTCAGGCCCGCGCCATATTCTTCAGCACAACTACGGTTACATCGTCGCTACCGCGATCGTGATCGCGGTAAAGAACTCCGGCAATGAGTCCGGGGTGTTTATTCATTAATCCCGGGTAATCGTCACAGCTCCAGCGGCTCGTCAGACCGTCACTGTGCAGAATCAGCAGCGCCCCCGCTGGGAAAGCGAATTCGAATTCCTGCAAACGACGCATCACGTGCCCCAGCGTCCCACTGTGCGAGACCAGTTGGCGGCGCTCCCCTGATGTTTCCACCCGGCAAGATATATTACCAACGCCCGCGAAACTGCCCCGCATTTTTGCGGGCTCAACCCGGGCAGCGGCGCCCGCGGCACCCCGGGTAGCGGCCAGCGCTCCATGGCAGAGCCCCAGGAGTGCGCCGGGTGTGGCAGCCGGATTAGCCGCGAAGACGTCGGTGGCCCTCCGCGCCGCAACGGCGGCATTTGGCCCGTGCCCGAGTCCATCGACCACCAACACCGTGCGATATTCGCCCGAAGCTTCCAGAAGCCAACTATCACCGGGTGCCTCCTCGCCCTTTTTTGGAAGACACACAGCGCCTAGCTCGAGTTCATCGGCCAGTGGCACATGGGTCGTGCCCCAAACCTCCAGGCGCAGTGCCGTACCGCGATCGGGTTGGGAATACAGCTCGAACGAAGGGGATACGCGGGACAGGGCGCCGAGGCCGGCACCCATGCTGCCCGCGGTGGAATAGCCATCCCGCAGGCTTGCGCCGACATTGGCAATCCCGGGGCCCCGATCCAGGGCTAGAATCTCGAGCCCGGCAGCGCCAGCGCGTGCCAGCGGTGCCAGCAGAATCTTGCCGGTGCCGGCATGTTTGACAATGTTGGTGGCGGCTTCGGTCACGGCCAGCGCCACCTGGCCCGCCTGCGTCGCACTGAGTCCGAGGGCCTCGGCCATGTGCTGCCCGGCGCGGCGGGCTTCGCCCACCTGGGTACGGTCGTCTATCGGAATCAGAACCTGCGCTGGCACGGCGCCTCACTGAAGCGAATTTATCGCCAACGGGCGATAGTGACCTGTGTTCCCTCCCCTACCTTGGACTCGATTGAAAACTCATTCGAGAGCCGCTTGGCGCCGCTCAATCCCAACCCCAGCCCGCCGCCCGTGGTGTATCCGTCCTTGAGGGCGAGCTCAATATCAGCAATTCCGGGGCCCTTGTCAGCAAAAACCAGCCTGACGCCCCGACGCGGCGGCTCGCTCAGGCAGATGATCTCGACCTCGCCGCCACCGCCATAGTCGAGCGTATTGCGGGCGAGCTCACTCGCGGCGGTGACGAGCTTCGTCTGATCGACGAGCGAAAAACCCTGCGCCAAGGCGCTTTCACGGGCCGCCTTGCGGACCCGCACGATATCTTCCTGCGAGCAAATCGGCAGCACGGAGCGATTGACGACTGTCATGGAAGGCGCTGGAGGAAGCGGCAGCGGCTTAGCGCTGCTCGTCCGCCAGCCGTTCGTGTAACAGCGCCATACCGCGATCGACATTAAGGGCGGTCCGCACGCCTTCCAGCGACAGACCCAGCTCTACCAGTGTGATGGCCACCGCCGGCTGGATGCCGACCACGACAGTCTCGGCATCCAACACACGCGCCATGGCGGCGATGTTACTGATCATGCGGCCGATGAAGGAGTCGACGACTTCCAGCGATGAGATGTCGATGAGCACACCCCGCGCCCGGGCCGCGACGATGCGCGCGGTGAGATCCTCCTGCAACTGCAGAGCGAGTTGATCGTGCATGTCAACCTGGATGGTCACCAGCAGGAACCGGCCCATCTTCAGAATCGGAATCTTTTCCATTGGGAACCTGTCAGGTCGTCGCGCCCAGCTGGTGGGGCAACCTGGCTTGCGTGCGCTTCAGGGCGATGGCAAATGCGTCCGCGAGTGAGGCCTTAGTCGTCACATCGGACAGATTCACGCCCAGATGGACGATGGTTTGCGCGATCTGCGGGCGGATACCGCTGATGATGCAGTCCGCGCCCATGAGGCGGGCCGCCGCTACTGTCTTCAACAGGTGCTGCGCCACCAGCGTATCGACGGTGGGCACACCCGTGATGTCGATAATCGCGATGGAGGCGCCGGTCTCGACGATTTTATGCAGGAGACTTTCCATCACGACCTGGGTCCGCTCGCTGTCGAGCGTGCCGATGAGAGGCAGCGCGAGAATGTTTTCCCACAACTGCACTACCGGGGTGGACAGCTCCATCATTTCACGCTGTTGCCGTTGGATGAGTTCTTCGCGGCTCTTCACGAAGGATTCCACCGTCAGCAGTCCCAACTTATCCAACAAGTCGGTGGTGCTCCAGATCTCTTCGGCGAGCCCCTGGGCATCTCCGCCAAACTCGCCCCGCAGCCGGGCGAACAGCGGCTGTTTGAGGGACAAGACGAAGGTCGCTGTCTCGGTTGGACTGAAGCCCTGCAAGGCGCGTGAGCGCGAGACCCGGGCGAGGAAGTGCCGCACTGGGGCCCAACTCGGCCCGTCGGTCTCGGTGCTGCCACTCTCGACCGCTGCCTGCAGCAGTGAAATGAACTCGCGGGATTGGTCCCGCAACTCGCTCTCCTTCATGAGATCGGAGCGTAATGTCGTGGCGCCCAATTGGGTGTGGACCCAGTCGGCGAGCAATTCCTTCTGCGTTTGCGCAATGATCTTGCGGAGTGTCTGACCGGCGGCTGGCATGCTCGGCTCTCCTTCTAGGTATCTCGTTAGTGTAGTGGGTAGCCGAAGGCGCGCTAGCGTACAGAATGCGCAAACACCGCGGCAAGTAGTAGAAACTCCCTGGCTCCGCTGAACTTTAGCGAGACAGTAAGATAATGACGGCCTGGGCAAGTAACAGGTGACGTAAGCGAGACGAAGGTAAGGCCGCCGGCGTGCTCAGACCCTCTTAACGCGCCTGCGGTGGCGCCGCCTCGTGGGCAACATTAACACCTTCTGCGAGATCGAAACGCGCCCGCCACGGATCGGAGCCAACAACCGGACCCGAATTGGTGAAGTCCATGAGCGTGTCGCTCTTGGCGTCGTACGCGGGCCACGCCGGTTTCCCGGGCAACTCAGGTTTGCCGCTGGCGGCAAATGCCACCCAATACGCGTGCATGGTGTGAGCCGCAGCAGCATCCTGCGCAGTGAGGGAGTTGCCATAACGCGCCGCTACC
This sequence comes from Gammaproteobacteria bacterium, assembly GCA_028293725.1. The sequence goes on from JAQGOE010000205.1 coordinate 56,137, forward strand.
GTGTCGAATGCGTACGGAATGTCCGACGCGTGCATGGCTCCTGGCCATTGCTGGCGCATCGATTCGGCGACGTACGAAAACCGGTATTCATACACAGGTTGCCCGTGGGCGGCCAATGCGCGTGCCACGTATCGCGCGGGCTCACCCATCATTTGATCGCCACCCATGCGGAAGGCCACCTTTTTGACATCGTCGCCGCTTTTCACTTCGTACACGTTGCGCGCCTTGTCGGCGTTGGCCCCGAACTGTGCAAGCAACTCATCAATCGTGTCCCCCTTCATGAAGCCGATATCGAGACTGTTGGCGCCAACCATCAACGGCACCCGCGCGGCCTTACCGTCGGCATATACTTTCGCGGGCTCGGCCGGCATCACCTTCCCATCCAACACCGGACCGCCAACGTAGGTCGCCGCGGCGGTCGACATGGTCGCCAAGTTGAGGTTGTTCAACAATGCTTCCGCAGGCAATGCGCGCAGCATTTTCAACGCCTGCGCGCCCGTCGCCTCGATCCCGGCGCCCTTCGCGAAAGCAACTCCGAGCGCCTCCGCCGAATCGGGCCCGCCCACGAGCGGTCGACCCCGCATCAGATTGGTACGGCCACCGCCCGACTGCACGATCGCCTTCTGAAACAGCCCCGCGGCCAGGGGGGAAGTCATGAGAACGTGAACCGACATTCCGCCGGCGGACTCACCGCAAATGGTGACATTGTTGGGATCGCCGCCGAAGGCCGCGATATTGCGGCGTACCCACTTAAGGGCGGCGATCTGGTCCATGATCGCGTAATTGGCTAGCGGGCCGCCCGGCTGTTCCGCCGACAGCGCCGGGTGCGCGAAGAATCCGAATCGTCCCAACCGATAGTTGAAGCTGACGAAAATAACTCCATCCCTGGCGAAGGGGCCGCCGTCGTAGACCGCGGGCGAGCTGCCGCCGTTCACGAAGCCTCCCCCGTAAATCCACACCAACACGGGAAGCTTCTTGCCCGCCGCGTGAGCGGGTCGCCAGACATTCAGATAGAGACAATCTTCCGCGGGCTTCACGCCCAAGGGCGCGGCGTCACTCGGAAACGGGATCTGCATGCAGTCCGCACCGTAGGTCGTTGCCTTACGCACTCCCTGCCACTTGGCCGCGGCCTGCGGAGGTCTCCACCTCAGCTCGCCGACAGGGGGCAGCGCGAAGGGGATCCCTTTGAAGGAGCCAACATTCCCATCCACGTCGCCTTGCAGTTTGCCGGTATCGACGGTGACCGTGGCGGAAGACGTCGCGGCAGACGCGATGGCCGTCGCGCCAGCAGCCAGCAGACCGAACAGCAGCAGGGCGCAACCGCGCCCGAGGTTTTTATTCATCTCTGCTGTCTAACGTGTTCGGAGAAAGTCCGCAATGTGTCCACCACGCGAACCCGGCAGGCGGTAGTGCGTGCCGTTCTGGCCGCAACCCCCGGAAACTACGCTATATTTAATCTGATATAGCGCCGTTCTTCGTTTCGGACAAGGGGACCCACGATCATGATTCGACATTCGGCCATTGTGCTGGCCGCGCTCGTGTGCGCGACGCCCGCGCTAGGCGCAGATGCAAACGCAGGAAAGACCACCTTCCACCAACAGTGCGCGCTCTGCCATAGCGCCCAGCCGGGTGACAACGGCGGCGCCCAGGGGCCCAACCTGAATGGCGTTTTTGACCGCCACTCCGCGAGCGACGCGCAGTTCGGTTACACGAAAGCGATGCAAGCAGCGAACCTCACCTGGGATGCCGCAACCCTGAACCGCTTTCTGGCATCGCCCACTACGGTGGTGCCGAACTCAGCGATGGTGATTGCGATCCCCAAGGACGACGATCGGGCCAATGTCATTGCCTACTTCCAGGCCGTCAAGGATGGAACGTTCAAGGAAGCCGAACGCAGGGGACCGCCGGGCGGATTCACGCCGCCGCCCTCGACCGGCGCGCCGCCGAAGGGTGACGCGGATTGGAAACGGGACGTCCCCGGGCGCGTACATCGCGTCAACGTCACGACTCTGCCTGCGCCGTTCGACAGCGGGTCGGCAACCAACTTCCCCAAGGTCGTCGATCGCCCAGCGAACGCCAAACTCCAGGTACCCGCGGGATTCAAAGTTGATGTCTTCGCTAGCGACCAGAAAGGCGCGCGCGCAATGCGCCTTGCTCCGAACGGCGACATCTTCCTCACGGAAACGGCCGGCGGTTTCGTGAAGGTGCTGCGTCCATCGGCCGACGGCGCCATTGCGGCGAGCGTCGAAACGTTCGCACAGGGACTCAACCTCCCGTTCGGAATGGCCTTCTATCCCGCCAAGGAGCCGAAGTGGTTGTACGTTGCGGAAACCAACCGTGTGGTGCGTTACGCCTACAAAGTCGGCGATCAGAAAGCGAGCGGCCTTCCCGAGATCGTCGTCCCCGAACTCTCGCCGGTCGGCAACGGCGGCCACTTCACTCGTGACCTCGTTTTCTCTCCCGATGGCAAGCGGATGTTCGTCTCGGTCGGCTCGGGATCCAATGTGGCCGAAGACATGGCCAAGAAAAAACCCGAGGAGGTCAAGGCGTGGGAAGTCGCCAACGGCCTCGGCGCGACCTGGGGCACCGAAGAGAAGCGCGCCGACGTGCTGGTGTTTGAAGTTGGCAGCCACAAGCCAGCCAAGGTATTCGCGACCGGCATCCGCAATTGCGCCGGCCTCACCATGCAACCGGCTACCAGCACCTTGTGGTGCACGACGAACGAGCGCGACATGTTGGGTGACGACCTCGTTCCCGACTACTCCACTCGGGTGCTACAAGGCCATTTCTACGGTTGGCCGTGGTACTACATGGGTAAGTATGAAGACCCGCGCCTGAAAGGCGACCGCCCGGACCTGGCTGGCAAGGCAACGGTGCCGGATGTGCCCTACCAGGCGCACTCTGCCGCGCTCAACCTGGTGTTCTACACCGCGACCAAGGGAAGCTCCGCCTTTCCGAAAGAGTACGTCGGCGACGGCTTCGCGGTCATGCACGGGTCGTGGAACCGCGCCTTCCGCACGGGCCACAAGATCGTGCGCGTGCGCATGAAGAATGGCATGCCGACGGGCGAGTACGACGACTTCCTCGTCGGCTTCATCGCGGACGACGGTAACGCCTGGGCGCGGCCGGTCGGCGCCGTGGTCGCCAGTGACGGCTCGCTGCTGATGAGCGAGGACGGCAATAACACTATCTACCGCATTTCCTATGCGCACTGAGTGCAACCGGGACTCTAGGAAACCGACAATGAGAATTTCAAACATGACATCATCCGTCCGACACCTCTTGCTGGCGTCACTGAGCATGCTGCCCGTTGCGGCAGGCTCGCTGGCAGCCGCAGCAGCGACACCACCTGACGCCATCAGCATTCCGGGCGAGAAGATCTTCCCGGAAAGCCTTACCTCCACGGCCGACGGTTCGATCATCATCGGCAGCATCGCCCAAAAGCAGGTCTATCGCGTTAAGCCGGGTGCCGCGACCGCCGAGGTGTGGATCGCACCGGGCACCGAAGGCCTGAATAACGTCCTGGGTGTCTTCGCGGACAACAAGGCGGGCACGCTGTATGTGTGCTCGAACGTCCTGGGGCCGCCGGGCGCCGGCCCTGCGGTCAATGCCACGCTGCTCACTTTTGATTCGAAGAGTGGCGCGTCGAAAGGCCACTACGTGTTTCCGACCGAAAAGGCTACCTGCAACGACATCGCCGTTGATGCAGACGGCAATGCGTATGCAACCGATACGAGCAACATGGAAATCGTGACCCTGAAGAAGGGTGGGACCGCGCTAACGGTGTGGGCGGGCAATGGAGCCTTCGGACCGAAGGGCGGCGTGCTCGATGGCATCTCGGTGCTCGGCAAGCGCGTCGTCGCCAATACTCTGGCGACGAGCAAGCTGTGGAGCGTCCCGATCGGTGCCGACGGCAAAGCCGGCGCTGTCACCGAGGTGAAGCTCGATAAGGAAATCGTGCGCCCGGACGGCATGCGCAGCTTCGGCAAGAGTGATGTGTTGATTATCGAGGGTGGCAACGGTGGCCGCCTGTCGCGAATCTCACTGACCGGTGACACTGGTAAAGTCACGACCGTGAAAGAGGGCTACCCCGATGGCCCCGTGGCCGTCACGGTAGTGGGCACCAGCGCGTATGTGCTTGAGGGCCAGCTCGCGGCCTTCATGGGTAGGCCTGCCGCCGGCACCGAGCCGCCGCCGCCGAAGCCCTTCAAGGCGACCGCTGTGCAAGTCGGCAAGCCTTAATCCACTTCAAGACGGGGCGCGCGGTACCGTCGGCCGGGCTCTCTCAAGGGGGCCCGGCCGACCGTCGGATGGCCAGCCCCCCGGTCGCCGGCCGCTACTTTCCGGCGGCGTCGTTAACCTTGTCGACCGCTTTGTCCTTCTCATCCTGAAGCTTGTCGCCCATCGGCTCCGAGCCACCATTCTTGATGGTGTCGCCCACGTGGTCGACCTTCTCGCCAGCCCTTTCCAGCGGACCCTTCTTTTCGCAAGCCGTCACGCTGAGCGCCAAGGCGCAAATCAGCAGCGGCATCAAGCTCTTAGCTTTCATCAATCTTTCCCCTAATGGACTTTTGCTATGGCGATCAGCACCGTATTCTCCCTGCCGCCCCCTTGCAGGGGCGTCGGACAGTCGGCGGAACTCGTGCAGGACTTGTCTGATACTGCATAGCCGCAACCCGCCGAACCGTTGACACCCGATGCCGCCCGAAAGATCGCTTCGCATTCTCCTGTGGCTCGTGGCAACCGGCTTCTTCATGCAGACGCTGGACTCCACGATCGTCAATACCGCCCTGCCGGCCATGGCGGCCAGCCTGGGCGAGAAGCCATTGAGCATGCAGTCGGTGGTCATCGCCTACGCATTGACCATGGCGATGCTGATTCCTGCTTCGGGATGGATCGCCGACCGCTACGGCCTGCGGCGGGCATTCATGACCGCCATCGTGACGTTCGTGATCGGCTCGATCCTGTGCGCGGCCTCACACACCCTCTTCCAGCTCACAGCCGCCCGTGTCATCCAAGGCGCCGGCGGTGCGATGCTGTTACCGGTCGGACGACTCGCCGTACTACGCGCCTACCCGCGCGAAAAGCTTCTGCAGGCGATGAGCATCGTCGGCGTCCCCGGCATGGTGGGCCCGCTGGTGGGGCCGACCCTCGGCGGATGGTTGGTACAGATTGCGTCCTGGCACTGGATCTTTCTCATCAACATCCCGATCGGCATCGCCGGGGGCATCGCCACCGCGTTCCACATGCCGGAGGACCGGGTGCCACAGGTGCCCCGCTTCGATATCTCGGGCTACCTGCTGTTGGCGTTCGGAATGGTTGCGACGTCTTTTGCCCTCGATGGGCTTTCCGAGCTCAGCTTTCAGCATGCAACCGTACTGATTCTGTTGGTCTTCGGACTGGCCGCCCTGGCGGCTTACTGGCTCAGGGCCGCCCAGCAGCCACACCCGCTGTTTCCACCGAAAATATTCGAAACCCACACATTCAGCATCGGTCTGCTGGGCAACCTGTTTGCCCGGCTCGGCAGTGGCAGCATGCCTTTTCTGGTGCCGTTGCTACTGCAGGTGAGCCTGGGGTACACACCCTTCCACGCGGGCATGATGATGTTGCCCACATCGGCCGCGGCGATCCTTTCGAAGCGGTTCGTCACGCCGCTCATCACACGGGTAGGCTATCGCCGGATCCTCGTCATCAACACGATCCTCGTTGGGTTGGCAATGGCCACTTTCGCACTCATCTCACCGCGGGAGCCGTTGTGGCTGACCATCATTCAACTCGCCTTCTTCGGCAGTGTGAACTCGCTGCAGTTCACCGCGATGAATACCGTGACGTTGAAGGATCTCGACGGTAACGAGGCCACTAGCGGTAACAGCTTGCTCTCCATGGTGCAGATGTTGTCCATGAGTCTCGGTGTTGCTGCGGCGGGCGGGCTGTTGGCAACCTTCGTCAGTGACTACGGTCACGGACGCGAGCTGTTCGCGTTCCACGCGACCTTCATCTGCGTGGGGCTGATGACGTCGGCGTCAGCCTGGATCTTCTGGCAGCTCTCGGCGGACGTGGCTCCGGGGCACGAGAAAGAGGAGCCGCCAGACTTAGGCTAGCGCCGCGCTCACTATCTTCTGTGCCTCATCGATGAGCTGTTTCAGGTGATTCGCATCGCGGAAGCTTTCCGCGTAAATCTTGTAGATATCCTCCGTCCCAGACGGACGCGCCGCGAACCAGCCCTTTTCCGCGATCACCTTCAGACCGCCGATGGCGGCACCGTTGCCCGGTGCCGTGGTGAGAATCGACTGGATGGTCTCACCCGCAAGCTGTTTGGATTTCACCTGCTGCGGCGAGAGTTTCGCGAGCAGTTTCTTTTCGGCCGGTGTCGCACGAGCGTCTACCCGATCCGAGAATGATTCGCCGAACTCACGCGTCAGATCGCGGTACACCTCGCCGGGATCTTTCCCAACACGCGCGGTGATTTCGGCGGCCAACAGGGCGGGAATGAGCCCGTCTTTGTCGGTGGTCCACACTGCTCCATCCCTGCGTAGGAAGGTAGCGCCCGCACTCTCTTCACCGACGAAACCCAACGACCCATCGATGAGACCCTCCACGAACCACTTAAACCCGACTGGCACCTCGTAGAGTTTGCGACCGAGCTTCGCGGTCACGCGATCGATCATCTGACTGCTGACGACGGTTTTACCTACGGCGACTTCCTTGCCCCAGTTTGGGCGATTCTGGAACAGGTAGAACGCGGACACCGCGAGGTAGTGATTAGGCGGCAGTAGCCCCGTGCTGCGCGCCACGACGCCGTGCCGGTCATGATCTGTATCACAGGCGAAGGCGATATCGAAACGATCCTTGAGCCCGATGAGCCGCTGCATCGCCGACGGTGAGGACGGGTCCATGCGAATGCGGCCGTCCCAATCCACCGTCATGAAGCTGAAGGTGGGATCGACAACATCACTCACCACCGTGAGATCGAGGCCGTAGCGCTCCGCGATGGGCGCCCAGTAGTGCACTCCGGCGCCGCCGAGCGGATCCACTCCGAGACGGACCTTCGAATCGCGGATCGCCACCATATCGATCACGTTGCCCAGATCGGCGACATAATTGTTGAGATAGTCATGTCGGTGGGTCGTAGAGCTCTTCAGGGCCTTCTCGTAAGGCACACGCTTTACGTCGCGCAAGCCCTGCGTCATCAACTCGTTGGCGCGTGCTTCGATCCAGCCGGTCACGGTGGTGTCGGCCGGACCACCGTTGGGCGGGTTGTATTTGAAGCCGCCGCTCTCCGGAGGATTGTGAGACGGCGTAATGACGATACCATCGGCCAGCCCGCTCTTGCGGCCCCGGTTGTAAGTCAGGATCGCGTGCGAGATCGTTGGTGTCGGGGTGTACTCGTCTTTCTCCGCGAGCATGACATCGACGCCGTTCCCGGCCAGCACTTCGAGCGCACTGGCGAGCGCCGGCACCGACAGAGCGTGCGTATCCATCCCGAGAAACAACGGACCGTCGGTCCCCTGCTGCTTGCGGTACTCGCAGATCCCCTGCGTGATGGCCAGGATGTGCCATTCGTTGAAGGCCGCGTCGAACGCGGAGCCGCGATGGCCCGAAGTTCCGAATGCGACGCGTTGACTGGGGACCGCGGGATCCGGTACCTCTTTGTAGTACGCCGTGATGAGCCGCGGCACATTGACGAGAATATCGCGCGGCGCCGGTTTTCCAGCCAGGGGATTCAAACTCATGTCGACTACCTCCGAGCTAACCTTCTCGCAAGCGACGTGCCTCGTAGGCACGCATATGCGCCAGACAGATCTCGAGCACCGGGGCGCGCGTACCCTGGCCCCGTGCGAATAAATCACCAAGCACGTGCTCGTGTTCGGTCTTCCCGTGACTCTCGACGTCACGCAACATCGAGGCGGTCAGAGTGGAGCCTGGAGCCGTCAGCATCTTGCGGATCCGCTCTCCAATCACCGGATGCGGGGCGTACCCGTTCTTTGCGGCTATCGCGCTGCACTCCTTGAACAGGGCGAGGGCGATATCCGTCCCGCCGGCCGTTGCGATGTCACCTAGCGCGGCACGCATGAGACAAGTAATGCCGGCCAACGTGGCAATGAACATCCACTTCTCCCACATGTCCTGCAGGATGTGGGTGCTCAACTGCACCTCGAAGGTCGCGCCCGAGAGATTTTCGTTCACCGCCTCGATCCGCGCGCTGCGCGTGCCATCGAGCTCGCCGAAACCGAGTAGTTGCATCTCGTTGAGATGAATCACATGACCTTGCGCATCGAGAGTGCTGGAGATCTGGCATTGGCCACCAAGCACCGCGCCCGATCCGAAGCGCTTTTTGAGGGTGTCGATGTGGGACTCGCCGTTCAGCAGCGGGAGCACCATCGTCGCCGGTCCCACGGCTCGCGCGATTGAAGCCATCGCACTATCGAGATCGTAGGATTTGCAGCTCAGCAGGATGAGATCAAAGGGCGGGGGCAGCGTCGCCTCGGTAACGATCTTCGGGGCCGCGATCTTCACATCGCCCTTGGGGCTGCGGACGAAAAGACCGCTTGCGAGCTGCTCTGCCCGTTTCGGACGAACCAGGAACGTGACGTCCCGACCGGCGGCGGCAAGGCGCGCACCGAAATAGCCCCCGATCGCTCCGGCTCCGACGACGAGAATTCGCATGAACGCTCCAGGTCACACTGCGCATCTCATCTGATTCTCGCTGAATCCGCTGCTACCCGCTAGGACGAATCACCGCCGGAACTTGTCAGATCCCGGCGTACCACTCGTAGCCGCGATCTTCCCAGTAGCCGCCTTTCCCACGCGCAATATCCCGGAAGCTTTCGATCGCCTCGATGCGCATGACGTATTTCGCCATCTTGTAGCCCAACTGGCGCTCGACTCGCAGTCGCAGCGGTGCGCCGTGGCGTACGGTCAGCGGCCGATCGTTCATGTCATACGCGAGCAGGGTCTGGGGATGCATCGCGTCGATGAGATCGATGGTCTCGTAGTATTGCCCCGAGCCGTCCAGTGTCAACTCCAGGGAATCGGCGCAATAAAACGCAATGTAGCGGGCGTTTGATTTCAGGCGCGCCTGCTGCAGGACCGCGCTCAACCGAGCACCGCTCCACTTGGCGATGCAACTCCAACCTTCCACGCAATCGTGGCGCGTGATCTGGGTGCGCGACGCAATCCGGCGCAGATCCGCCAACGATAGCTCCAGTGGATTCTCGACCAGCCCGCTCACCTTGAGGCGCCAATCGGTGAAACCAGTCTGTACGTGTTGATTGTACTCGTCAGTACCGGGGTCGATGGTACCGTTCGCGCGAAACGCCGTCGAAATATCACTGGCGGAATATTCGGGAGCCAGTGCGTGACGCCCGAGCAGCAGGCGTTGCACGCGGCGTGTCAGTCCTTCGGCACTCTCCAGAGTGGAGTTAACTCCTTGCGACTGTGCAAGCTTGTTGCAAGCCGATAACGCGAGACCACTCGCCGCGCCAAGGGCGCGCTGCATCCAGCGACGCCGTCCGATGCGCGTGGTGTCCATCACGACTGCCCCTTCTGAGTTCTGATTACAAACCATCCAGTCACCATGGAGCGTAGCTCGGTCAGCGGACCCGCCGCCACCACGGCGATGATATGAATGATGAAGAACAGCACCAGGGCCGACGCCGTCATGAAGTGAATAGTACGCGCCGACTGGCGGCCTCCAAACACCTCGACCAGGAAATGCAACCGCGCATCCATTCCGGGCGACATGGTAAGACCCGTCGCGACCATGAGAGGCAGAAGCCCGAACAGCACGACAAGGTAGCTGAGCTTCTGCAAGACGTTGTAGTTGCGGGCCTCTTCGCCATGTGGGAAGCGTAGCCGCAGATGCTCACGAATGGAGCCGCCAATGTGGCGCAACTCGTCTTTGGTGGGCGCAAGCACCTTGTTTACCCGACGGCTCGTCAGCGCGTAGATGACGTACAGCAGCCCGTTGAGAACAAACAGCCAGGCAAAGAAAAAATGCCAGCGCCGCCCGCCGGCCAGATCCTGCCACCCGGGAAGGGTCGCCCAGGAGGGAAAGGCCGGCCCCTGCCCCGACCCGAAGGCAACGAACGGGTTGCTGAACGTCGACGCGTTACCCCAATACAACGCCGGATGTGCGTTGAGAATCTGCAGTCCGCTCAGTAGCAGAACGAGCAGGCACAGGGCGTTGAGCCAGTGGGTGACGCGCACCAGAGCGGGATGCCGATAGACGGCGACTCTGCCCTGGCCGAGGTTGCGATCTGGTGGAGTCATGGCATTCGGGTCATTATCGGCGTGCCTTCGCTACATCGGCGGCACTGCGCCATTCTCACCCACTGCGATACCGTTGGAACTCAATGCGCCGCTCGGACCCTTGACCACGATCAGAAACGCGGGTGTTCCGGGCTTGGCGAGCACGCGCTCCCCCGGCGTGATCTGCACAACCGGCACATTCGGCGGCACGGTGATCTGTCGCTCCCCATTGGGATAACTCACCTGCAATTGCCGTCCCTTGCCTGAGCCGGTGACTTTTCCCACCGTCCCGTTGGTCATTTTCGAGCCTTTTTTCAGATCCCAGTCGTAGTGCCCCTCGCCGGCCTTCACGCCCGGCGGAAACACGTGCACCTCCAGGGATCGCCCGGTGCCGTCCTTCTGTGGCATCTCCGCGGTCCCGATGAAACTTCCCGCCTGGATCGTATCCACGCTCACTGGCTTCAGAACCGAGACCTTCCAATCGTTACCCAACGCGATTTTCTCACTCGAGCCATCAGCGAGCTTCAACGTCAGCGTGTCGCTCTCGATCGCGACAATCACCCCGCGCGCAACGCCCGGCGGAGCCTGTGCGAGAGCCGCCCAGGGAAGCAACAAAACCGCGACAGCCAAGGCAACTATTGTTTTCATGCTGAGCCTGCTCAACCGGCGTAGCGATCCGCCAGGGTTTGATACAACGGGGGTGAGAGAAGTTTTGAAATCGTAGTCGCAACCGCGGCCGTGATCATCAACGGTAGCACCATAGCATGCTGTGTAGTCATTTCCATCACGATCACGAGGGATGTGAGTGGAGCTTGCGTCACTCCCGCGAGATACCCACACATGCCAAGAATCGCGAAAGGAACGGCTGTGATCTGCCCGCTCAAATCCGCTACGAGTTGCCCTAGTCCGGCCCCCACCGACAGTGAGGGCGCCAGCAGGCCGGCGGGAACACCACTCAAGCTCGCCGCGAGCGTCGCCAATGCGCGAGTCGGCGCATAGAACCAAGGAAGGTGAACATGGTCCTCGAGAATCGAACGCGCCTCAGTGTAACCCGTTCCATAGGTCATCCCTCCAGACACGGCACCGATCAACGCTATCACCAGCCCGCAGAGCCCAGCGAACAACGCCGGCCGCCGCTCCCGCAGCTTACCGAGCAGCCTGGGAAGGCCGCTCACTCCAACGAGGGTAAGCCGACTGAACAACCCTCCGGCGAGCCCGCCCGCAAGGGCCACTAGAAACGTGCCGAAAGACACCGACTGCGCGGCCGTGCTGACGACCGGCTGTCCGAAGTAGGTGTAATCGCCAACGATCGCAATCGCGACCACGCCGGAAAGCACGACGGCCGTCAGTGTCGCTCCGCTGGCTCGTTCTTCGAACGAACGCGACAACTCCTCGATCGCGAACACGATTCCGGCAAGTGGAGTGTTGAATGCCGCCGCCACGCCCGCGGCACCGCCCGCAAGAATCAGAGCGCGGCGTTGCGCACTCGTCCCTCCATGCGGCATCCAACGTCCAAACGCATGCGCGATCGCGGCACCCACATGCACTGTCGGGCCTTCTCGACCTATAGAGCCGCCGCAAAACAGTCCAACGCAGGCGAGGATCATTCGGCCCACGACGACATGAGGCTTGAGCAGGCGTAACCCAGTCTCCCCGGAGTCCGGCTTCAAGGCGAATATGGTCTGGGGAATGCCACTGCCTTCGGCACCTCGAAAGTAGCGCCGCGTCAGCCAAGCAATGCAGAAGAAGCCCGGCGGCGCGAGGAGCCAAGGCCACCAGGGCGAGATGACCAGGAGTCGGCGCAGTCCTAGCTGGGCTACATCTGCAAGGCGCGCAAACGCTACCGCAACGACGCCTACTGCTACCGCTGCGCTCCACAATATTAATCGAGCCCGCCAGTGGTGGACCGAGAGGACGGCGCGCCCTGCATTGCGGACGACGTCCCGGGTGGGCGGAAGGGCTGATTGAGGATCGGCCGGGGAAGCCGCGGCAGTGCCGCGAGGGTCTGACTCGTTAACCATGGAACTCATTCAGTCGAAGCCCGCGATTCTATGAGATATGCGGCTAGAACAGAAATTCGCGTCGGAACATTCGTTTAGGCGCGACGTTATGGACTCATACGTGGATACAACTCGCCGAAACGGTGAGAGGGGGAAATCATGGGTCGTGGAATATTGTTGTGGCTGTTGGGTGTGCCGATCCCGGTCATCATCCTACTTGCCCTCATCTGGCACTGAGCCGCGGCTCTCGGAGTCATCTTATGGATAGACTTGCTACAGAGCACCCGGCGACCTACGCCGCCGGTGATGCTCCAACCGTTGAAGCACCCAAGTCCGCCGTGTCATGGGCGGCGATCATCGCCGGCGCTGTTGTGGCGGCCGCGGTCTCGCTGGTTCTGCTGGCGCTGGCCTCGGGCCTGGGCCTCGCTTCGGTATCGCCCTGGCCTAACAGCGGCGTCTCGTTGACAACGTTTTCGGTGATGACCGCGATCGGACTCATCGTCGTGCAGTGGTTGGCTTCGGGGCTCGGCGGCTACGTCACCGGTCGACTGCGCACGAAGTGGGTCGGGACGCACACTCACGAGGTGTTCTTCAGGGACACTGCGCATGGGTTCATCATGTGGGCGCTTTCGACTGTGCTCGTCGCTACGCTGTTGGCGTCGGCGACGGCATCGCTGGTAGGAGCCGGTGCACACGGCGCGGCGATGGTGGCCACGGGCGCCGCAGCCGGCGGTGGAGCGGCGGCCGGCGGAGCTGCCGCAGCGGGCTCGGCCATGACTGACTCGGGAGCGACCAACCGGGGTGCTGGCGGCGGCTCGGCAGCCGGGGACGCCAACTCGAGTGCGTCCGCAGGGACGTTATCTCCTACAGGCGCCATTAGTGCTTACAACATCGACACGTTGTTCAGGCCCGCTCAGCCGAATGCCAACTCAGCGAACTCGAGCTCCGACGCGCGTGCCGAGACGACACGCATCCTGGCGCAGAGCCTGACATCAGGTGACGTCCCCGCCGCGGATCGCGCCTACCTCGCGCAGTTGGTCGCGGCGCGAACCGGCGTATCTGACACCGACGCACAGAAGCGAGTTGATGACACGATCGCGCAAGTGCAGGCCGCTGAGACGAAGGCGCGACAAGCAGCCGATGCCGCCCGCAAGGCGAGTGCAGCCGCTTCGATCTTCACCGCGCTGTCGATGGTGATAGGAGCCTTCATCGCCTGCGCCGCCGCGGCGCTCGGCGGGCAGTTGAGGGATCTGCACCCGTAGACGAGGGACCCCACGGCGCTGGCGCTGCCCCAGAACCCTGCGGCAGCGCGGCGCCAGGCGCGGCCGCCCCCCACCGATCCGCTGACCACCCTGCAGCCATCCTGAGCTATCGTACGATTCATATTGAACGATACTCTCAAACGATATATCGTTACTCGCGTTCTCCACCAAAACGCGAGTTTCAGAATGTTTCCCAAAAGACTTTTTCACCGCTTTGCCGACCAATTCGGGCACGGCGAAGTTTCGATGCGGCGCGGAGGCCGCGTCGGCCACCACGGTCACGGCCACGGGCATGGCCCGGACGATTCACACGGCGAGTGGTCCCGTGGACGCGGCGGCTTCGGGCGTGGCGGTGGCGGCGGCCGGATCTTCGGGCCCGGCGACCTGCGCCTGATGCTGCTGGCCCTCATCGCCGAGAAACCCCGTCACGGCTACGAGCTCATAAAAGAGATCGAGCAGAAATTCGGCGGCGCCTACTCCCCAAGTCCCGGCTCGATCTATCCCACCCTCACCCTGCTCGAGGAGTTGGAGCAGGTCCGCGCCTCGGCATCGGACGGCGCGCGCAAGCTGTTTGAAATCACCGATCAGGGCCGCGCCTTTCTCGACGAGAACCGGGCTACTCTGGACGGAGTCATAGCCCGCATGGGGCTGGCCGCACGTCACATGTCGGGCCGAGCCTGGCCGGAATCGGTACATCAGGCGATGCATACATTGAAACACGCGCTGTTGTTACGCCCCGGCGAGTGGACCGAGATGGAAGCCATCCGCGTTCGCACGATCATCGACCAGGCGGTGGAGGCCATTTCCAACGGCGGATCCGCCGAGCAGGACCCCGGCCGGGCAGCCCAAGGGACCGCGCAAGGAACCGACAAGGGACCCGACCGAGGACCGAACCAAGGACCCGAGGAGCGCAAGCCGTGACAGACCGTCCCGAAGTTCGCCGAGTGCGCCACGAAACCCGACTGCGCCGCCTGACCGTTCACGAAGTCCAACACCTGACACCGAAGATGATTCGAGTCACGGTCGGAGGCGATGAGCTGGCCGGCTTCCTCTCGATGGGATTTGACGACCATGTCAAGGTGTTCTTCCCTCCTTCGGGAAGCGGTGAGCTCGTAATGCCCGCGATGGGACCCGACGGGCCCGTATATCCCGATGGTGCGCCGAGGCCGGCGCTACGAGACTACACACCGCGTCACTACGACGTGGCCGCCGGCGTCCTGCTTCTCGATTTCGTAATCCACGAAGCCGGCCCGGCCACAACATGGGCGGCCCAGGCAACACCCGGACAGCCTCTGGGAGTCGGCGGACCGCGCGGCTCGTTCATCATTCCAACACAGTTCGATTGGCATCTCCTCATAGGAGACGAGACAGCACTGCCCGCCATCGGGCGGCGTCTGGAAGAGCTTCCTCGCGACACCCGCGCACTCGTCGTGGCTGAAGTCGATGGACCCGCCGAGGAGCAGAAATTCGCAAGCGCGGCGCCCTTCGAAGTCATCTGGGCGCACCGTAATGGCGAGCCGGCCGGCGATCCCACCCTTCTCCTGCAACGCCTGCGATCCGTCAGTTTTCCCGCTGGAGAATATTTCGCCTGGGTGGCGGCCGAGACCCAAGTCGCGCGCGCCGTCCGTCAGTATCTGCTGACCGAGCGTTCCGCCAACAAACAATGGGTGAAGGCCGCCGGCTATTGGCGTCGCGGGGCCACCGCGACCCATGAGAAAATAGACGACTGAGCTCGAGGATCCAAGCGCAATTCCCCGGAGTAACACCTCATGACACCCTCTTCGCCGCCGCCACTGCGGGTCGGAATTCTCAGCACCGCGAACATTGGGCGCTCTTTCGTCAAAGGCGTGCAGCCGTCAGCGACTGTCAAGGTAGTGGCTGTCGCGAGCCGCGATGTGGCCAAGGCAAAACACTTTGCCGCCGAAGTGGGAATTCCTGGAGTTTACGATTCGTACGACGCATTGCTCGCCGATCCTGAGATCGACGCTGTCTACAACCCGCTACCGAACAGCCTCCACGCCGAATGGTCGATTCGTGCAGTCGAGGCCGGTAAGCACGTCCTATGCGAGAAGCCATTAGCCGCATCCGCCTCCGAGGCGCGCGCTATGTTTGAAGCGGCTAAACGCAACGGCGTCCATCTCGTCGAGGGCTATCCCTATCGCGCGCAACCGCAGACATTGAAGCTGCGTGAGCTCTTGGACGAGGGTGCGGTGGGTCGCGTGCAACTCATACAGGCGAGCTTCGGTTTCACCCTGAAAGACGGAGCGAATATCCGCTTGGATCCCTCGCTTGCCGGTGGCGCTTTGATGGACGCCGGCTCCTATCCCGTCAGCTTGGCGCGGATGGTGGCGAAGGAGGGTCCATCGCGAGTGAGCGCTTTAGCGAAGTGGACTGACAGCGGCGTGGATCGTACGTTGGTCGCGACGATTGAATTCCCGAGCGGCCTCCTGGCCCAGATCAGTTGCAGCTTCGACACCGCCGTGCACCGGCAGGCTCTCAT
The DNA here is from genome assembly GCA_028293725.1 of Gammaproteobacteria bacterium. The sequence continues at coordinate 72,150 of JAQGOE010000205.1, forward strand.
AGCCGGAACCGAAGGTATCCTGCGTACGACCTTCTACAACAACCCATCGCCGGCCGCACCGCCGATCCTCCACCTGCAGCGTGGCAAGGGTTGGGACGCCGCCGTGGAGACCCTGGAAGTCCCCACCACGAATGGCTTTCTCGGCGAAGCGGAGTCTTTCGAGCGCCTCGTACGTCTAGGTCCCGAACATTGGACCGGAGCAACACCGGAGGAGTCGCTCGACATCATGTTGACTCTGGAAGCACTGTTGCGCAGCGCCCGCTCGGGAAAGCCGGTCGACATCGACGCCTCGATTTGAAGCCCAACGCATGAGGCGCACAGTCCGCCTCAGAGCGCGAGACGACTAACCAGCACCCTCGGACATGATGACGGCGGCTCGATAATCGCTGGCGCCCGCGCTTTCGAAAATATCGCGCTCGTGAATCCAACGTTGTGTCGACTCGAAACTCTCACGCGAGTAAGGCAGAAATACCACGCGCTCGCCAGGTCCGAACAGGCGCACATCGACGCGGTCCCGGTAGCGCGGCGGTAGTTCCTTCGCGAACAGAGGCTTGTACTGCTCGGGCGCAAGATCGATGTCGAGCTGCGCGCGCTTCAGGGCACGAAAGTAACGCTCGATATCCTCAACAGGCGTGAGAGGCGGAATCATGAATGCGCCCATGAACGAGGCATCCACGATCTTGCGCATCCCGAGTTGCTCGCAAACATACAGCGCCGGCCCCCATACGGTCGTCGCCAGAACGTCGCCGTCCAACGCGGCATCGACGCGCGCCCATGGCATGCCGCCGAATTTCAGTTTGATGTCATCGCGGCCCAGAAAGGGCTCGAGCGCCTGGATCGTCGTGTAGTGACTACCGGAGCGGTAACCCACCCCAATTTCCACCCCCGCCAGATCGGCCGGCTTGCGGATCGGCGAGTCATCCCGAACCATGATGGCGGCGGGCATCACCGAATAAGCGTTGCCCCACATCCGGCCGACGTTCTTGGCGACAGCTTCATTCACCGTCCAGTGGCAGGCGCAACTGATGTCCGAGTGTTTGTCGCCTTTCGCGCCGCTGCCCTGCTGGTACATTTCATATGCACCGGAGCGAACCTCGCGCAACGCGCCGGTCGCGGGGTCGACGTCTTTCGGCCGATTCTCGCGCTCCTCGTCCCCGACGAGCCGATAGCTCAAGCCTTCTTCGCGGAAATACCCTTGCTCGTCCGCAACCCAATCGTGCAGACGCCCATGCGGGCGGATGATGAATTCGGCCATGGCAGTACCCCCTCAAAGGCGTTCACTGCCCCATGATCGACTGCTGCAATCGCCCGCGCAACCCCTGGCGCGCACCCCATCACCCCACCTGCCCCGGCACCCCTGCCGCAATGGACATCAACGCGATCAACAGCAAGGTGACGGCGTCGAACCAAGTGGAATCCTTCATAATCCCCTCCGAGACGACTCGACGGCGGAGCCTCAGGATCGGGACGGCTCTGCCGCGTGCGTTTCGATGTGGGCCAGTCGCGCGGCTTCGGCAGCGCGCCGAACACGGTCCTGCCAGACATCGAAAACGGTCCAGCCCTTACGAATGCGCGATTCTCTGCGCAGGGACGGACCAGCCGGCCCCCCATTCGCTACGTTGCCGGCACCGAAATAAAAAGCGGGCTTCGCAATCGACATCTTGCTGCTCCTGAGCCGCGAAAAGTGTGTACCTCTACGGGGGATCACCGTAGCGCAGCTCCGGGACGTGGAGAAAGCGCAAAACCGTTTCGAATCGATAACAAACAGGCCGCCGCGGTGACAAGTGAGTGACATCGACATCCTGTCGCGAAAATCACGCCCCGCGTACGCTCGGAGTTGGATTACTCGAGTCAGCGGCGACAGTCGCACGGGCTGGGATCTGGTGGCATCCCCGAACCCGCGAATCCGGGAGCGGAAGAGGGGGGTCTTCGCGTGAACAAGCGGGTCGAGGCGCCGGAGCAAACGGTAATCGATCCGCGCGCCGCCTGGAAATGACTCTTTCTTAGCGGCTCATAACAAGCGGGTCCGATCAATCCAGGTCTTTCCGGGAACCTATTCAGGGACTCCCGCAGCGCCTGAGTTGAGGGGGATATCGCGCACCCGTTACCATGCGGTCCCCGATCCGCAACAGCGCGCGAGCAACAAATGACCAAGCGAATTCATACGATGGCGGCGGCGGCCGCCCTCACTTTCCTCCTGCCCGCCGCATACGGTGCCGGGGCCGAGTATTACGCGACCCCGCAATCGAAGCTTCCCTTCTCGGAAGCAGTCCGTGCGGGTGACTTCCTTTACGTCTCGGGTCAAATCGGAACCTCCAAGGATGCCGACCCCGCAGCCGCCTTCAAGGCCGCCTCACACAGCGCCATGGACGCCATCTCGAAGATTCTGACGGCACATGGCTCGAGTCTCGACCACGTAGTCCAATGTACCGTCATGTTGGCGGACATGAAGCAGTGGCCGACATTCAACGAGGTGTACGCCACTTATTTCAAGCCGGGGCACATGCCCGCCCGGAACGCATTCGGAGTAACGGCCCTCGCGTTTGACGCTCCGCTCGAAGTGGCGTGCTTCGCGTACGAGCCGGCAGCCCCGGGATTCCATCCCGCAGTCCAGAACCCACGTTAATTAACCGTTATTAACGGTTAAAATAGACGCTGCATTCAATAACTTGTAGTCAAATGCATCCGCTCGCGGCCACGGTCGGAACGACGATGTTCCGCCGTCGCCGGCCGCGATTCCTCAGAGGTGCAATTGATGAGATCGCTTCTTTGGCGGAGCGCAGGCCGTGCTTTCGCCATCCTCACAGTGTTCGCGGCTCTTCCGACACACGCAGAAACTGACACCTCAGGCACCCTGGACGAGGTCGTCGTCACGGCCGCGCGGCGGCAACTGATTGGGACCACCAGCACCGCCAGCGAAGGCATCGTGGTCAACGAAGAGCTGGCGCTCACGCCAGCCTTTCGTCCCGGCCAATTGCTCGAGACCGTTCCCGGCCTGGAGGTGACCTCGCACAGCGGCGAGGGTAAGGCGAATCAGTATCTGCTACGCGGCTACAACCTCGACCACGGTACCGACCTTGCGGTCAGCGTGGACGGCATGCCGATCAACAACCCCACCCACGCGCACGGCCAGGGATACACGGATCTCAATTTCATGATCCCCGAGCTGGCCACGAACATTAAGTACACCAAGGGGACGTACTACGCGGACCAGGGCGACTTCGCTTCGGTCGGCTCCATTCACCTGAGCTACCTGGATCGTATCGCCGACGAAGCCACCGTCACGGTGGGCACTCTCGGATTTCAGCGTGTCTTCACCGCAGGATCGTTCTCCGCAGCGGGTGGCAGCGTCCTCGGTGCCCTGGAGCTGCAGCATTACGACGGCCCCTGGGATAGCCCGGACGATCAGCGCAAAGTAAATGCCGTCCTTCGCTACAGTAACGGGGACGAACGTGACGGAATGTCCCTGACCGGCATGTTCTATCGCGGCCTCTGGAACGCAACCACCGACCAGCCCGAGCGAGCCGTAGAAGAAGGACTCATCGGCCGCTACGGAACTCTCGACCCCAGCGACGGCGGCAAGGCACAGCGCGGCAGCCTGTCAGCGCAGTATCACGCATCGAGCGGCGCAGGGCAGTTCGACGCCAATGCGTTTGCTGTCAACAACCAACTTACACTCTGGAACAACTTCACGCACTTTCTCGTCGACCCGGTGAATGGCGACCAGGAAGCGCAGCACGAGAATCGCGTCACTGTGGGTGGTAGCGCGAGCTACAAGCTGCCGGTCCAGATCTTCGGCGTCAAAACAGACCTGCTGAGCGGAGGGCAGGTCCGGTACGACATCAACGACGTCTCGCGGTTACCGACCCGCGATCGTGTCGTCCTCGCCGCGACCCAGGACCCCCTGAACTTTTCCGAGACCGACCACGTCCATCTGGCCAACCTGTCAGTCTATGAGCAAGCGACTTCGCATTGGAACGACTGGTTCAGGACAGTCATAGGAATACGCGAGGATTACATCCATGGCATCGACTCCGGCACCAACACAGGGGCCAAGGGCGCCTCTATATTCCAGCCCAAAGGCAGCCTGATTTTTACCCTGGCGCCGACGACCGAGGTGTATGTAAGCGCCGGACGAGGTTTTCACAGCGATGACTTGCGAGGCGTTACATCGGCCACCTCCACCGGCCAGCCCGGGGCGCAGCTCATCGCGAAGCAGGTCGGCGAGGAAGTGGGCCTCAGACAGGAGCTGTTGCAAGGGAGGGTGACGGCCACTATCGCGATCTTCAACCTCGACGCGGCATCGGAAACCACCTACGACCCGGATGCGGGCGAGGACTCAGCCGGTCCGGCGAGCCGGCGCTATGGCTACGAAATAAACCTGACTTACCAGGCGCTGCGCTGGCTCGAATTTTATGCCAGCTATTCGGGCGATCACGCGCGCTTCAAAACTGACTTCGACGACGGCACGGGCCACATCGGGCGTTTTCTTCCCAACGCACCCGTCGCGACCGGGTCCTTCAACATCTACGTCAAGAATCTCGGCCCCTGGAGTGGTGGCCTGGAGTATCGCTACCTGGGCCGGGAGCCGCTCTCGTCGGACAACCAGATCCAGGGCAGCGGCTACGGCGAATGGAACGGCGACGTGCGCTACTTTATCGGCGACAAATGGAATGTCGGACTCGGCCTGTACAACATTCTGGGTGTGCGGGCCAACGCCGCCGATTTCTGGTACATCGATCGCCTACGCGGCGAGCCGGCCGACGGCGTCGCGGACGTTCACTCTCATCCGATCGAGCCACGCACTGTGCGAGTCACACTCTCGAAAATATTCTGAAGGGACGGATCGTCACCGGCGGGCGCGTAGTCCCGGCGTCGGCAACTCACAAGGTGCGGCAACAGTTGCGACCGCCGTCCTTGGCGCGGTAGAGCGCCCGATCGGCCCGGTCGAAAATGGTTTCCGGTGTGTCATCGCCGCGGAATGTAGTGATCCCGCACGATGCCGTGACGGCCACCGGCTTGTTGTGGAAATGAAAGCCCATGTTCTCGATGCCGGCGCGGATTTTGTCCGCGGTCATCGCGGCCTGCGCGGCATCGGTACCGACGAGGAGCATGACGAACTCCTCACCGCCATAACGAGCCACGAAGTCCGTGCCCCGGACGTGTTGCGCCAGATGTTGGGCAATCACCCGCAGAACCTTGTCGCCGGCGCTGTGACCGTACGCGTCGTTGATTTCCTTGAAGCGGTCGATATCCCAAGCCAACACACTGACAGGGGTATTTTCGCGCTGCCAGCGCATAAATTCGTGCTGGATACGGTCATCGTACGCGGCGCGATTAGAGATGCCTGTCAAGGCATCGATCATACGTAACGACTGCTCTTCCTGGAGGCTCTTGTGCAAACCGTGAATCTCGCGCTCGAGGTCGGTCACCCGTACACGCATTCGCTGTGTCCGATCGAGCTGCGCATTTACCCGCGCACCTTCGCGTGCACGGAAGTCATGCAGGTGATTGGTGATGATCGCGAGACGATCGCGAACACGGTTGCGCAATCCAGCCAGATCGTCGGAGCTGTGCGCATCGTTGGATAGACTACGGACTTCACTCGTCACGAGGAGATCGAATTGTTGGGAGCTCGTTTGCGCACTCTTCTGGTCGGCGCTATCGCTAGCCAGGTAGCTGGCAATCTCAGCCAGGCGGACATCCATCTGTTGCAGGAGCGTTTCGATCTCCCGCTTCTCGCGCATCAATGTCGCGCGCTGCTCACCGACGAGCCGCGCGACTCGCTCGAGCCCCTCGGCAAACTCCTCAGGTGACAACGAATCCTTCGAACGCTCGCAAAGATTACCGAGCGCCGGCCGCAACTCCGGCAGACGAGAGAGCCGGTCGAGCACGGCAACAATGATTGCCTGAACCTTTGCCTCGTCGTCCTCCAGGTCCAGACTCGGAGGCACGGCGTGCAACTCGGGCCGCAACGCCGACGTGTCCGCAGAGGGAGGAACATAGCCGGAATAAGCCAACGCACGGGATGTAGTCGTCGCTCCCGAGTTTTCCAACGTAGCGTCGTCAAGAGCGGCAATGGCACGCGATAGCGGTTCCAGGCTCTCTTCGATAGCGCTCATGTCACCGCGCCCACGAGCCAGGTCGCTCACCTTTCGCAATTCGATATCGAGCACAGTCGCTCGGCCGCGTGCCGCCAGGCAGAGCCGGCCAATGAGACGACGTAGGGTGACCTCGAGCTGCGACCAGCGCGCCTCGCCGGCTTCGAGCTGCGCAATGGCGTCAAAATACTTCTGGCGGAGATCTACGTCCCGCTTTCCTGATTGATCACGAGCCCCTTCGAATCCCATATCACGACCCCGGAGCGTGCTTATGCGCGCCCGTTGGTTGAACGGTGAAAGGCGGAGCCGAACTATTCATGTCCGCAATTATCGGCCTTACGGACCAAAGTCTGGAGAAGCTCCTAACAGATTTCTTATCAGGATCGGTACTGCGTCACAGCTTTGGCTTTCACCAGGCCTGCGTAGGGGGCCCGCGTAGGGCGGCCTGTGGGGCTTGCGCGATCCCACCAGCCCGTTCCCGCGTTGGGATCCCGTGCGGTCAGTCCTTTTCTGTTTCGACCTGGAGCGCGACTAGGAAGCGCGACACCATGTTGTAGGTGGCGATGACGCCGACGAGCTCCACGATCTGTTGCGTGTCATTCAAGGCCCACTGGATGCGCTCGAACGTGGCGTCACTGACTTTGACGTCACGAGTCATCTCGAGGGTGAGTTGCAATACCGCGCGCTCGACCGCATCGAAAACAACGGAATCTTCGGCTACCTTGCCGACCTGCGCCAGGGCTTCGACCTGGGCCGCAGTGCCACCCGCCCGCAGAAACTCCGGGGCATGCTGCTCCAATTCGTAGTCCGCACCATTCAATACCGCGACGGCGCAGACCGCCAGCTCACGCAACCTGGAATCCAGGGCGAGCTCGCGCCGGACCGCTCCGAGATGAGCGTTCCAACCCTGCGCGAAGGCCGGACTGTTGAGAAGCATGCGATCGAGCTTCAACAGCCTGCCGCCACGGCGGGCGCGGATGCGTGCCACGAGCTCCGATTCGTTCTCGGTTTGCTCGCCGGATACATAGGGCACTCGGCTCATTCTCAGTTCACCTGCACAACTGGACCAATCGGAAGTCCCGATGCGCTGGATCACGACTGAGACGGGAACTCCTGCCAGTTTAACGTGCAGGTGCTCCGCCGTCTCCCGCGGGTGTCCCCGCCCGCGGGAGACGGTACGCCCGCCTTTTCAGGCGAGAGCCACCCCGCTATTCCTAGCGGCGCTGGAAAACTCACCTGCGGAGCTTTGCTCCAGCAGGCCATGGCGCTTGAGTTGGGCTCGCACAATATTGCGTGACAGTCCGAGCCGTTTCGCCGTTCGGACCTGGTTGCGGTCGCAATGCTCGAAAGCGGTCACCAGCAGGAGCCGCTCTACCGTCTGATGGATGGCCTCGCGATCGCTCTGTAGCAGGCGACGCAGCCCCTCCCCCACCGCATCGAATGCATCGTCCTCAACGGCGCCATCATCCTCATCATTGGACTGACTGCCGTGTTCCGACGCCGCCTGCGGAAGACGCAGATCGTCAGCCTCCAGCACACCGCTGACAGACATAATCAAACCGTAATGCATGACGTTTTCGAGCTCGCGGATGTTGCCGGGCCAGTCGTGCGCGAGCAGCGCGGTCTCAGCCCCCTGGGACAGTTGGACTCGCTCGAATCCCGACTCGCGCTTGTAGGCATCGAGGAAGTGGCGCGCCAGGGGCAGGATGTCTCCTTTACGCTCACGAAGCGGCGGCAGGCGTACCGAGGCCACGTTGAGGCGGTAATAAAGATCGCGCCGGAACTGACGGGCCTCGACCGCCGCCTCCAACTCCACATTCGTGGCCGCGATGAGGCGCACGTCCACCGGAATCGCCTTGCGCGAGCCGAGCCGTACAACCTGCTTCTCCTGCAGAACACGCAACAACTTCACCTGCAGATACAGCGGCATGTCGCCGATCTCGTCGAGGAACAGCGTGCCGCCATTGGCCGCTTCGAACCAGCCGGCACGGGCCTGTTGAGCTCCGGTAAACGCGCCCGCTTCGTGTCCGAACAACTCTGCCTCCACGAGGTGCTCGCTGAAGGCGCCGCAGTTGATGGCGATGAAAGGACCCTGGCGGCGGCTGTTCTCGTGAATATAGCGGGCGGCCAACTCCTTGCCCGTACCCGTCTCACCGACGATCAGGACAGAGGCCTCGCTCGGGGCCAGGCGCTGCAACTGCCGCTGCACGCTCTCCGAGCGGGCATCACAGGCGATCAGTGATTTCGTCCAGCAGGATTTCGCCTCGTGCGCGCCGGGGAAAGTCAGCAGTCTGGCCTGATGTGATTCGCTCATGTTGATTCGTCCGCTCGACTTCGAATAAGCCTGTTTATGCGGACAAACCTAATTCACATCTCCATAGCCGTCGAATATCGAATGCTTATGTGCTCGTACAATCGGCTATGTAGCCGATCTGTCACCGCGGTTACCGCGAAAGTGACCGAGCGCGACTGGGGACAGACCGGAATGTCACCGCTAGGAGGCGCGCTCGTGGGAATCGCAGCGGCTGGTGGGATCGAGATATCGGTCGTGGAGGCGGCATATACCATCGGTCGCGCGCACCGAGCCATACGCCGAACCCAAGGTGCGCATGCCGGGAAGGAGCGCCTCGACTTCACGAGGCGCCCCACTGAAGTAGCGGCAATTGGCGCAGGCCGGCGTGTTCATCGGCTCATTGGCCCAGCTTGGTCCAGAACTCCACGAACACCTGCGTCGAGAGGACGTAACCGAGCGCGATGTTAACCACCACACCTGTGGTAAACGCATAGAAAGGCTTACTTCCGACCGACACGAACTCCCGGAAGCGCGTGGTCAGTCCGATCGCCAGGAAGGCGAAGGTAAATGCCCAGGTCCGCAATGCCTGCAGCGGCGCGACCAGGGACGGCTGCAGCACCTTCTTGTAGTCCGCATACGTGTAGCCATGCGACACGATGGTGACAATCGCCGAGGCGATCAGAAAGCCGAGCACAAACTTCGGGAAGCGCTTCCAGATTTCTCCCGCATTAGGCTTCGACTCGATACCGGTGCGCTCCCAGCGAGTGGTCGCCACAATAGCGAGCACGAACGCCCAGACTCCGATCCAGACATCGCGGCCGATCACCTTCATCAGGGTGAAGGAGTTGACTGCTGCGTCGGCTGTTCCGGTAATGCCCGGCACGTGCCCAGCGTAGCCACCATACGTCTGCGCAGCGGCCAGGCCCGCCGCGTCGGCAAACTCTGAAGTGCCGATCCAGGCTCCGGCCACACCCGTTGGCAGGCTCAAGGCGCGCGCCGCCAGCGGCAGCAGGAAGATGGTCACGATCGCCCAGAAGATAACCAGGGAGATGGCGATCGAGGCATGTTCCTTCTTCGCGCCCACCGCACCCGCCGTCGCAATGGCGCCGGATACGCCGCACACCGCACCGCCCGTACCCAGCGTCGCGGCCAGCCGGCGGTCGAGACCCAACTTAACCCCCGTGAAATAGATGACCCCGAAGGTTACCAGCGACACGATACCCGCCTGCACAATCGCCACCGGACCGGCCCACGCCAGCAGCGCCAGCGGAACGCCCGCACCGAGCAGCACGATGCCGGTCTTGATGTAGAACTCCACTCGCAGCCCTGCATCGGCCCACGCGGGCGCGCCTACCGTGTTGGAAATCAACAGCCCGATAGCGAGCGCCACCAACGGCGGCTCGAGGTTGTAATGCGACGCCTGATCCCACTGCCCGATGAAGTAGAGCACCAGCGACACGACAAACACCAGCGCGAACGCAGGCAGAAAGCGCGACAACCTGAACCCTATGGCCGTCGTGCCGATACCGAGCAACACCGCCCACAATGCGAACAGGGCCAGATACTGTGCCGCGTGATCACGCAACTGCGCGAACGCCTCGCTGACATGACTCCACTTCGTTGGAGCCACCGCGACCCACTTGAGGCTGCTGCCGCTGGCCAGCAGCAGAACAGCCACCGCGACCAGTCCGAGACCGATCCAGATCGCCCACCAGTCTTCCTGGCGGAACAACTGCGATCCGGATTCACGTCGCACGCTCTGGGCTCGATTTTCTATGAGTTCTGCCATGGGAGCTCTCGCTTTCTATCTAGTGCCCGAAAAGAGGGCTTGTCGTTCAATGCGCCCCGGCGGACGCTGTTGTAGTGGGCTTGGCGATATGCGCCAACGCTCCGCCTTCTTTTTCGTACGTCTGTGCTCCAGCCGCACCGGCGACTTTGAAACCCTTCGACGCGAGCAGATCGGCCGCTTTGCCGGCGCGCCCCGCGTGATTCGACAGTGTCACGATCAGACGGTCCTTCGGAATCCACGCGAGGCTCTTCTCGAGATTGCCCGCCTGGATGCTCAGATACACCGGCAGTCCGCCAATGTCGGTCACCTCGTCCGGACGGCGCACGTCGATCACGAGCACCTTGCCGGGCTGCGCGAGAAGTTTGTCGAGCTCGTCGCGGGAGAGCACATGAGCCTTGAATGCCGGCTCCTTCGCCGCCGCGGCGGCGCCCGGAGCATCCGCAGAATAGGCCAATGGCGCCGCTACGGCCAGTGCCCAGAAGAGGGGTAGTGTCAGTTTGAGTGCCTTCATAACTATTGGTCCTATGTTGATAACGGTTAGATCGCGCCGCGCCCGCGAAACAGCGTCGCCCGGCGCTTGTATGCAGCCCGCGTGCCATGCTTTCCGAAGCCCCGGGAGGTCCCGGGAGCGCCCGCGAGGCTGTGGGAACCGGCTGCGTGGTGTTGGAGTGCACCGCCCGCAGCACACGACCCGGCGGCGCTGCTGAGCCTGCAGCAGGGGCGAGCCGTAACCCGTTTGTTACCGCTTAGTTTGCGTTTCGCCAGGGGTTACGCAGTGTCTTGCGATCCACTGCCACCTTGGCACTGGACTTGCAGCCCGACGCTGTTTGGGCGGACTCGTTCCGCCTCTTGTGCAGCACACCGAGATCAACATGTCCCGCCTCACCCATCCAGCTATCGTAAGTGCCTCGCTAGTCTTGAGTACCTTGCTGCTAGTCCTTTCCGCCTGCTCTGCGCAGGATCCCCAGGCCCCTCCCGACCGCGTGCCTGACATCGCATCATCCATCCAACCCGTCGCCACCCTGCAGGAGCTCATGCAATCGGAGGTCGATGCATCCGCGGACAGCATCTGGGACGCAGTGGAAACCACCACCAGCAAGTCCGGTGACGAGAACAAACAGCCACACACCCCCGAGGAATGGCAGGAAGTCAGGCGGAACGCCATCGTTCTGATCGAGGCGGGCAATCTGCTGACGGTCGACAAACGAAGACTCTCCGCGGCGCCATTTCCGGCCGAGGCCGCAGGCGCCCTGGACTCGGCGGAGATCGAGAAGCGTATCGCCAGTAACCGCGCCGCCTTCAACCAGTACGCGCTGACTCTGCGCCAGACTGGACAGACGATGTTGGCCGCCATCGACGCGAAGGATCCGCAGGCGCTCGTGTCGGCCGGGGGCGTTCTCGACGAGGTCTGCGAGAGCTGCCACATGACGTTCTGGTATCCCAACCAGTCCATACCGCCGTTCCCCAAGAAAGGCGACCCGCGCTTCGCGCAAATCGCGGTCAATCCGAGCAAGTAGACGGTCGGAAACGCCGGTGGCGGGTGCGTCTAGGGCAACAACCTCACCACTCGCCTGCTGCCTACGAAGCAACTTGCGACCCGTTACCACCAGCACAGGCTCTTAAGACGCACTCGACGGCCGGGCCGAAGACTGGCCCGTGATTTGCACCAGAACCCGGTCGAGACGAGTACCCGGAGACGAGATTCATGGCGAGATGGAAGTATTTTTTGTGGCCCGCTCAGAGAGCGACTTTGCGGCGGACCTCGGGCGCGACGTTGGGGCGTTCGTCCCTTTCGGTTCTGTTCCGGGAGTTCCGGGTGCCGGTTTTTTCGGCGCTTGCCTGCCTCGGCCTGGGGGTTGTCGCCGTCCCGGCCCTCGCTCACCACGCCTTCGCCGCCGAGTATGACGGCGACAAACCCCTCGACCTCATCGGGGTAGTCACCAAGGCGCGCTGGGTGAACCCCCACAGCTGGCTGTACTTCGACGTCAAGGCGACCGACGGCACGGTAACGAACTGGGGCGTGGAGTTGGGCGCGCCCAACGCCCTGGCCGGCAAAGGTCTGCAGAAGACCGATCTGCAGCCGGGCGCTGAAATTCAGGTCAAGGGTTATCGCTCGAAGAATGGTGGACCCTACGGTTATGCCGTGACGGTCACACTGCACGACGGGCGCTCGTTTCAGACCGGCGGCGCGCAAGACGTTCCTCAGCCAGGTGCCGCACAAAAATGAAGTCGACGCGGAGCCTGCTGCTGTGGACGGTGTTGTTAGCCGGCACAGCGGTAGCGGCAGATAGAATTCCCCGTTTGGACGGCAAGCCGGATTTCTCCGGAATCTGGCAGACGACCAGTGCCGCCGACTTCGATCTTCAACCCCATTCGACTCGTAAGGATGCACCGCCAGGCGCGGGCATCGTTGCTGGCAACGTCATCCCCTACCTTCCCACGGCCCTCGAGCAGAAAAAGAAAAACTTCGCGGCCCGGGCGAAGGACGATCCCCGCTTGAAATGTTGGACGCTGGGTACGCCGCGCGGCATCTACTACCCCGAGCCGTTCCAGATCTTTCAACGCGGCGAGGATCTGACGGTGATATTCGAATTCGGGCATTCAGTGCGCACCATCCATACCAACGGCACCGAACACCCAACCGAAAAAGGCGAGTTCTGGCTCGGCGACTCCCGCGGCCACTGGGAAGGCGACACGCTCGTCGTCGATATCACCGACTTCGAAGACGAAACCTGGCTCGATCGCGCCGGCGACTTTCACAGCACCGACATGCACGTCATCGAGCGCTGGAAATTTCTCGATGCTAACACCATCGACTACAAGGCCACGATCGAAGACCCGCAGGTGTTCAGCCGCCCGTGGGACATCGAGGTATTCCTGTATCGGCATCGTGAGAAGGATTTCCAGCTGATCGAGAACTATTGTTTCACCCTCGACTACGACAAGTATTACCCGATTCCGGCCGCGCAATAGCAGGTTATTCCCATGAGCAGCATAACCAGTCAACACGGAGCGGCGCGATCCCGGCTTGCGGCTGGAGCGTTGGTGTTAATCCAGGCATTGGGGATGAGCCAATTTGCCAGCGCGCAGGACACGCCAGGGCAAGCGTCGGCACCGGCGCCTGCGCCACCGACTGCCGGCGCGCAAGCGACCCCCAACATCGCCAACGCCGGCATCCGTTGGGAAAAATCCTTTCCCCCCGTTGCCGCCGGCAAATGGACCGGCCACCGCCTGGCTGACGGCCAGCCTGATATCCAGGGCGACTGGTCGAACTCCATCGGTAATCACGACAACTTCACCGACCCCCAGGGCGGCACTCCGGGCGATCCCGTACGCAGGAAGCGACCGCTCGGCGCTCGTGCGGAGCGCGCACCGAGCCGGGTGAGCGATCCAGCCGACGGCCAGGTCCCCTTCCAGGACTGGGCTCGCGCCAAACAACAGGAGTTTGCCACCGGCTTCTGGAATGCCACGAAGCAGGAATACGTCGAGCCCCTCGCGCGTTGCGCGCCGGCGGGGATTCCCAAGTCATTCATGTGGCACGGCTATGAAATCCGCCAGTTCCCTGGATACTTGGTGTTCCTCTTCAACTCCGGCACCCGCATCGTTCACCTCGACGGCAAGGCGCACCTGCCCGACAACATCAAGCTCTGGAATGGCGACTCACGCGGTCACTGGGAGGGCAACACCCTGGTGGTAGAGGTCACCAACAACAACGCCAAGGCCCGCTTTGCCCGAACTGGCGAATTCGCGA
>JAQGOE010000222.1 GCA_028293725.1 Gammaproteobacteria bacterium
TCAGGCCGGCGATCTTGGCGATCGCATACCACTCGTTCGTCGGCTCGAGCGGCCCGGTGAGGAGGCAGTCCTCCGGCATGGGCTGCGGGGCGTGCTTGGGATAGATGCAGCTCGAGCCCAGGAACAGCAGCTTGCGGGTGCCAGTACGATATGCGGCATCGATGATGTTGGTCTGGATCACCAGGTTATCCTGCAGGAACTCCGCGGGATAACTGTCGTTGGCGAGAATGCCACCCACCTTGGCGGCGGCGAAGAATACGTACTCGGGCCGCGTCTCGGCAAAGAAGTCCTCGACCGCGCTCTGCCTCGTCAGGTTGAGTTCCTGCCGGTCACGCAACACCAGGTTGTGCAACCCGGCCGCCTGCAGCCGGCGGACGATGGCGGAACCTACCAGGCCGCGGTGACCGGCCACGAAAATCGAGCTTTCCGGATTCATTATTCGCGGTACTTGTAGGTTTTGAAGCCCTCGCGGGCGATGACGGCGTCGCGCCGGGCAATTTCGAGGTCTTGCGCGATCATGTCGCTCACCAACTCGTCGAAGCTGATTTCGGGTTTCCAGCCAAGTTTGGTGCGCGCCTTGGTGGCGTCGCCCAGCAGGGTTTCAACTTCCGTGGGACGAAAATAGCGCGCGTCGATTTTCACAACCGCGCGGCCGGTCTTCGTATCGACCCCCTGCTCGTCCAACCCGCTACCGCGCCACTCAATGGCCATACCCAATCGGGCTCCCGCCCGAGTCACGAATTCCCTCACGGAATACTGCTCGCCGGTGGCAATTACGAAGTCCTCCGGCTCCGCCTGCTGCAGGATGAGCCACTGCGCCCGCACGTAGTCACGCGCATGACCCCAGTCGCGCAATGAATCCAGATTTCCCAGATACAAACAAGTTTCGAGCTCTTGATGGATGCGAGCCAAGCCGCGGGTGATCTTACGGGTTACGAACGTTTCGCCCCGCAACGGCGACTCGTGATTGAAGAGAATGCCACTGCAGGCAAAAATTCCGTAGGCTTCGCGGTAGTTCACCGTGATCCAATGGCCATAGACTTTGGCCGCGCCGTAAGGCGAGCGTGGGTAGAACGGCGTGGTTTCGCGCTGGGGAATCTCTTGGACCTTGCCGAACATTTCCGAAGTGGAGGCTTGGTAGAAACGGGTCTTCTTCTCCAAGCCGAGGATGCGAATGGCCTCCAGAATACGCAGCGTGCCCAGCGCATCCGAGTTGGCGGTGTACTCAGGTGTCTCGAATGAGACCGCCACGTGACTCTGCGCCGCGAGATTGTAAATCTCATCGGGCTGCACCTGCTGCACGATCCGGATGAGGTTCGTCGCGTCCGTCAGGTCGCCGTAATGCAGGTGCAACCGCACGCCGCGCTCGTGAGGGTCCTGGTACAAGTGGTCGATGCGATCGGTATTGAAGGATGAGGCGCGGCGCTTGATGCCGTGTACCTCGTAGCCCTTCCCCAGCAGTAACTCCGCCAGGTAGGCGCCATCCTGGCCGGTGATGCCTGTAATCAACGCTTTCTTGGTCATAAATTAGTCCCCGACCGCGCCGGGCTCGCATGCAATAATTCGCGAATATTCCACGATACTCGCGTCAATTGCGAGACCTACGGCCGCAGAAATTAGGAACCTCATGAGGAAAGTCGGAAGAGCGGCGCCCTGGCTGCTGCTCAGCATCGTCCAGGCGCAAGCCTTCGGAGCGGGCGTAACCCCCTATCTGCCACTGAATCTCGAGCCCGAGATCGAGTCGCAGATCGAGCGCGTACTCATTCTCGGGAACCAGCCGGTGATGACACGCCCCATCGCCGCCGCCACGGTCCTGAAAGCATTGCCGAAGGCTTGCAAGGTGGACGCAGCACTGTGCCAGCGAGTGCAGCGTTACCTGGCGCGATATACACACAGCTCTGGCCTGACGCACGCGAGTATCGAAGGAGCTCACGGCACCGGCGTGAACGACACGCTGCCAAACAGTTACGGAATGGGCAGCAAGAGCACCTGGCAGGCGTCCGCGGAGGCGTATTGGCAACCCAGCGACTATCTCCTCGCCGAGGTGGGCGGTGTCGGCTACGAAGGCAGGACGAACTTCACCGGCTCGATGATCAGCTTGGGTGGCAGCTACGCGCAGGTCGACATAGGTTTCAAGCCCCACTGGTGGTCGCCACTGTCCGACAGCAGCATGCTCATGAGCACCGAAGCGCCGACGATCCCCTCCATCAGCCTGTCAAATTACGAGCCGTTCACACCGCTGGGGATCCGCTACGAATTCTTCGATGCGCGCATGACGAAGTCAGATCATATCGCGTTCGAGCAGCCCGACGGGAGCTTCATACTCAAGAGCGGAAACCCACTCCTGTTCGGGGCGCACGTGTCCATTGAGCCGGTGAGCGGGTGGTCGTTTGGCGTGAGCCGCTTGCTGCAATATGGCGGCGCCGGTCGACCCGAATCTCCGAAGGACCTGTTGAAAGGATTCTTCAATCCTTCCGGGAGTGACAACATAGGCGCCGACGTGGCCTTTAACCAACAGTTCGGCAACCAACAGGCCTCGGTCACGAGCAGCTTTCTATTCCCGGGGAAGGTGCCTTTCGTCGTCTACGCCGAATACGCGGGTGAAGATACATCCCACGGCAGGAATTACCTGCTCGGCAATTCGGCCTTGTCCGTTGGCATCCACTTTCCGCGCATATTCGAGCGCTTCGATCTCACCTACGAGACATCCGAATGGCAGAACGCCTGGTACACGCACGCCTTGTACCAGGACGGGATGACCAGCGACGGCTTCGTGACGGGCAACTGGGGAGCCGACCAGCGGGTCTTCAAAAACGACATCGGCGCCAGATCCAACATGGTACGCCTCGCTTGGGATGCCACCTTCGGCGGACTGCTGGAGTTCCGCTATCGCACGCTGCAGAACGAAAACTACGGCGGCGTGGACCCCTACCACTACGATCGGTACAAGGAGTTCACGCTGGGTTACTCCCGCCCCTGGAAGGGGGTCATCGTGGGCGGTGAAGTCGATACCGGGCGCGATTCATTCGGCGCGAGCTTCAGCCGAATCGCGGGTTTTATCCGTTATGACGATCTGCGCTCCGGACTCGGCGGGGCCATGGCTGGCGCCTTCGACAGTGGCGGCGGAAATGACGAAAAGACAGGCGAAATCTTCGTCGACGCTGGCGTGAATGTTTACCAGGTGACCGTCGACCTCGAGAACAGCAATAACAAGACGACGGACCCGCGCAAGGAGGGATACCACTTTGCGGTTGGAGCCCGGAGAGCCGTTTCAGAGCATAACGACCTCGGGACGCGCGTGGAGTTGGATGATATCCAAGGCCACAGCCTCGTTGGCGTTCGCCTCATAGACTACCGCTACCGGTTCAATGGACCGATAGCATTGGATGCGTTCCTCGGTGCTGCGCGTTATGCGTTGGGTACGCCCGCCTATGGGTTCTACTACGGAGTTGGCGCGCAGTGGAGAAACATACTTCCCGGGTGGGATGCCGGCGTCGACTTGCGGTACGACGATACCATCGCTCGCGACCACCTTCTCTCGAGCGATCCGCAGGGACCTCGCCCGGACAGCTTTTACTACGTCCTGGGAGCTGTGTTCTCCGTCAGCTACCACTTCTGACGGGATTCAGGCCTCGGGACGAACCAGGACGTTGTCCCGCCGCCACTTTTGCAGGGAGTGCACCGAGCCCTCGGTGTTGCGCCGCTTGGAAGCCAAATCGGCGACCTTGTTGTCGCTGACGACAGGCAGCGCGACGGCGTTACGGGTCCAGACGTAATCGCGAATGTCGTCCGCTGGCCGATATTCCGCCACGGCATCGCGCAGAATAGCCAGTGAGCGGGGACAATCACTGCTTTGCAACGCCGAAGAAAGCATATCCAGAATCTGCTGCATCCGGACCCAGGGAATAGAATGCTCCATGGCGCGCATGATCATGGGGTGATCGGTTT
>JAQGOE010000255.1 GCA_028293725.1 Gammaproteobacteria bacterium
CCCGACCTCGTTCTACCTCGGCGCGCAGATCTTCCACCAGCTGACGACCAACCTCGATCTGACGCGGCCTTTCGACCTGGGCCTGCGCGCGCCGGTGCAGGTTTCCTGGGGCCTGGAGCATCGCTGGGAAGAATACCTGCTGGAAGCCGGGCAGCCGGAGTCCTATGAATCCGGCGGCTACCTGATTCCCAGCGGCCAGCCCAACGCCGGCAAACTGCCGCCCGCCGGCCTGGTGTCGTTCACCGGAACCTCCGACCAGGACGCCGGCAACGCGCATCGCAACAGCGCCGCCGCCCACCGTCATGCCCGTGCAATCCCTGGTGTTCTGATAGACCGTGTCGAGCAGCTTGCCCTTGAAATCAAGAAGCCATACTGCTTCCTCGAGGCCGTCATGACGCTGTTCGGCAACCCAAAAACCCCTTCCCTCGGGGTCAGTAGCTATGGCGTTAGGATAGCCTGGTGGTGTGAGAAACAGCTTCGTGATGGTCGCCCTCCGGGCGGGGGGACTCTTGGTGGCAGCGGCCTCTTCCAACGATTTCACCGTGCGACCCAATGCATCGGTGCCCGGCTTGCGGCCGGCAACGGCTTCCTCCACGGGGTGCTTCAGAGCGGTCGCCAGGGCTGGGCCTACGCCCAAGCCGAGTACCCCAACACCCGCGCCCGCAAGGAATTCGCGCTTGCTAATAGGTTTCATCGAGAATTGCCCTCGAGGCCACGAATCAAGGATCAGGACACGCCGACAGATTGCAACAATCCGCGGATGTAGCCATAGCAAAAGGCGAAATTTTCCCGTTCAGACCCCGGCGGTCCAAACGGAACATGGTCGGGCACCAACATGCCGCCATAGCCGACATCACGGTAGGTCGCGATCGCCTTCGCCATATCCACCGAACCTTCGTCCGGAAAGATCTCGATTACGACATCGTCGCGACCGCCACGCACGTTGCGGAAATGAACCAGGAAGATCTTTTTGCGTTCGCCAAACCAGCGGATCACGTCGTAGATCTGCTGCGCCGGGTCCTGCAGATCCTCTGAAATCGTACCCTGGCAGAAGGCGAGACCGTGATAGACGCTTTCCTGGATACCTACAAACTTCTTGAGCCCGTCGATCGTGCCGAGAACGCGTGGCACGCCGTGATAACCGCCCGGCGGCACGCCGGGGTCCTCAGGATGCAGGGCCATGCGAACCTTGTATTGGTCCGCAACTGGCACGACCCGATCGAGGAAATAAGTGATCCTTTCCCACAGGTCATCGGCTGTAACGTGCCCTGTCAACTGCTTGAAGTAGGCTACTTGATCGTAGGACGCCGTATGAACTTCAGGTTCACCGATCATCGATGCCCCGTCCCATATTGTCATCAGCGGACTGTCTTTCATCTCGCTGACACGCCACCGATGGTTGAAGCTGTCACCCCGACCTGGGACGACTGCACTTCGCAGGATCGGCATCAGCGCCAGGTTGTATTTCAATGCTGGAATGCCTGCGGCCGCGCAATTCTTGAGAAGCGTCTGGAACGCCTCGATTTCCTCATCGCGGCCCTCGCGACCGAGAATGATATTCGATGGCTTGCCACCCGAACTCATGAACCGGGCACTTGTCATGTCAACACTGAGACCGTGTTTCTGGCCAAGTACACGCAATGCAACCAGTTCTTCAACTGTGGCATATAACCGCGAGGGATCGGACTGTATCGGCTGTGCCACCACGTTGGCGATACCGTAGCGCGCCAGGAAAGCGAAGTGCTCATCGGACGTTGGGCTGCTCTGGCAGCCCAACGTCATACCGACCGATTTGCGATCCTGCGCTCGCGCAGGCGATGTTCCTGCCACACTTCCCACGGACGCGAGACCGGCTGCGACAAGGCCACTGCTCGATGCACCGATGAAACCGCGACGACTAATTGGACTCACCATCCGGCCCGATCGATACCGCGAGGAAAGCGGACTGCTCATCCGCACACCCTCAGTTCAAGTGGGCCTTGATGCCGATGCGGTAAGTCCTTCCCACAATGTCATAGGTGGGAGCATCGGTAATGTCGCCAAATCCGGCCACATGCGGCGGGCTCTTGTCGGCCAGGTTGGTGATCCCCCCTGTGATTTCGATCTGCGATGTTGCATGCCAACTTGCATCGAGATCGAAATAGCTGACGGCCGGAATATCCGGGCCGCTATCCGGTCCATTTATGAGGTTTTTCTGCGAGCCGATAAACCGCCAATGCACAGCGGCCGACACCGGGCCCACACCGTAGCCAAGGGTCGTGTTCGCCTTCCACCTGGGGTGGGATAGGTCCGAAAGGCTTGAGCCGTTCGCTGCGAACGCGGTAAGTGTGTCGCCAATCGCTCCGGCGTAGTTCACAGTCGGGACTCCCGGCACGCCCGAGACCACGAGCGAGCGCAGGTAGGTCACGTATGACTGAAGGCTGATCCTCCCGGCTCGCTCTGGCAGGCCGAGGTCGTGCAGATCGGCGCCCCAATGCCCCTCGACATCCACCCCGTCTGTGGTGAACGCGCCGATGTTCTCCGAGAACTGATTGGCGATCGCAACATAGCCTGTCGTGGGATCGCGCGTGATCTGCTGGCAGTAGAAGTTGTCCGCCGCGTAGCTGGGATTGCTGCCGCTGGAATTGAAACAGTTCTGCATGATCGTTTGGGCACCCACACCCGCTATCGCCCCATTGAGCTTGATATGGAAGTAGTCGACCGAGACACCCAGATCGCGAGCCATCTCCGCTTCGAAATGCGGCGTCAGCACAAAACCCATCGAGTATGTGTTGGCCACTTCAGGTTGCAACGTCAGATTTCCTCTGATGACACCCGGCACGTCCACCAAGGTGGGGGCAAAGCTCGATAGAAACGCTGCTGGCACTCCCTGTGCTACGCACAGCGCTGTCACGCTCGCCGCGTTCGGTCCGGCGCGATAGGGGCTGTTGAAGGCACATGGGTCGGATGAAACGGCAGCACCCGAGCGTATGATCGGATTGTAGAGTTCCTGGAGGCTGGGAGCGCGGATTGCACGCTCGAAGCCACCCCGGAACATGATCGTGTCGTTCACCTTCCAATGCAGGTCTGCCTTCCAGGTGTTGACACCTCCGAAAAGGTCGTACCGCGAATGACGCCCGGCCACATCCAATGACAAGTCCTTGACGAACGGCTCATCGGTCAGGATCGGGGCGCGCAGCTCCACGTAGGCCTCGCGAACATTTTGCGAGCCACTGGATGAGCCCACCAGATCGAATGTCGCCGCGATTTGCTCAGCTGGATACGGTGCCGGCACTACATTTGTCGCGGGCGACAGGAAGGGACTGGCTTCGTAGTCGAAGGTCTCGCCGCGGTAATCGGCACCCACCGCGAACTTGAGGTCGCCCTCCGGCAGCTTGAACAGCGTGCCCGTGAGATTGGCTTCCACGTACTTCTGCGTCATCCGATTCGTGTTTTTCGGGTTGTTGCTCGCATATTCCACACATCCCGCACTCATCGGCTGGTCGCCGAACGGATTCCAGGCGTAGCCCTGGCAGGTTTTTCCGTCCGACCCGATATAGTTCGCAGTGCCGTACATCATCGTATCCAACGCCGGATAATTGTCATTTCCGTGCTGAACGTTTTCAAACGCGCTCTCGCCGAAGGACCCGAATACATTCCATGCCAGATCCGTCGAGGCGATCCCGCCCTTTAACCCGCCGGTGACCTGATAGTTGTTGTACTTGAAAGTCTGGAAAGTCTGCCCGAAGGGCACGAGAAGGGCGGAGATTCGCAAAGGGTCGTTGGTCAGGGGTTGGCCATCCAGCGAGGTGCGGGCGGCCAGCAGGGATTGCAACGCAGGGTTGCTGGTAACGTATGGATTGTTTAGCGGAACGTAGAGGGGAGCTGACTCGGACGTGCGGTCGTAACCTCTGGTATCACGAGCGCTGGAGCTCATGAAGTTCATCTGTCCGTACGCCTGGATGCTGTCGGTCAGGTTGTACGTCACCCGCGAGAAGACGTTGATGCGGTGTGTGGGTACCTGGATTAGCCGCGTCTGGGCTCCAGGAAACTCGATACTGGTGCAATCTGACGAGATAAAGCGCCCCTGATACGGGCCCGTCGAGCGAGGGGAGCTCAGCGGCAGGTGGTAGTTCTGCACGCAGTTGCCCGGAGATTGCGTGGTGAATATGCTCCCATCGTGATTGAAGCCTATCCAGCCGTCGTAATTGCCGGTGCCGGAGATGGGCGTGGTACCTGGGTACTGAGCGAGCAGCCCGTTGACCGCCGCGATCGGAATGTTGCCCCCGAACTCACCGGCGTTGAAGCTCTGTCCCGCATATCCGATGGGATAGCCGTCGGCTTGTTGTGTAAATATCGCCCGATCCGAGCCGTTGATCGCGCCGCGCTCGTTGTATTCGAGATCGATGACCGCGTTGCCGCGCTGATCATTGAAGTTCCCGCCCATCAGCACGCTGATGGCGGTCTGTGCGCCGTCACCGTGGGTGGTCGCGCCATGCTGATATGAGAGCTCAACGCCGTGGAAGTGCTGGCGCAACTGAAAGTTGACCACGCCCGCCATGGCATCCGAGCCGTAGACAGCCGAGGCGCCGCCGGTGATCACCTGCACGCCCTCGAGCAGCGCCATCGGAATCTGATTCAGATCAACCGATCCGTTTGGATTGGTTGGCACGATGCGCGCCCCATCGACTAGCACTAGCGTGCGCTGGGGGCCGAGTCCGCGCAGGTCGGAGTAAGACTGCCCACCCGTAAAGCCGGTTGCCCCCTGCACGTCGCCGGTGATGGTCTGTCCCTGCGAGCCGGAGAATTGCGGCATCTGCGCAAGGACCGTATCGAGCGAGGTTTGACCCACCGCTTGGATCTGCGCGGCTCCCACCGAGACCAGCGGGCTGTCGGAGGTGTAGCTGGCGCTCGCGATGCGGCTGCCTGTTACGACGACTTCCGAAATGGCCGAAGCATTGTTGACCGCCGTTGGTGGATCGGGTGGACCGTCCGTGTCGGTGGCATTCGATCTAGCGGTGGAAGTCGATTGAGCGCCTGCGGACGCGCCCCACCCGGTCAACGCGACCCCCACAAGAGCCGCGAGCGTCGGCACGCGAACGTGGCTTTGAGACAAGTTGGCCATGCAATCCCCCTCGACCGGGCTTGTAAGAGACTACCCGTTGAAGGCGAGTCTAGAAAGTGCCATCATTTAAGTCCAAACCAATATTGGCATTGATCAATTCAGGTTTTGCATCGATGTTCGAGTTGAATCAGCTGCGTTGCTTCACGACCGTTGCCGAGGAGTTGCACTTCGGCCGTGCCGCTGTTCGTCTTCATATGACGCAGCCACCGCTCAGCCGCCAGGTTCAGCTGCTCGAGCAGCGGCTGGGAGTCACCCTGTTTGAGCGAACCAGCCGGAGCGTGCGCTTGACGAGCGCTGGACGCAGTTTTCTTGCCGATGCGAGGCAAATCCTGCGATTGGCGGAAAGCGCAACGCTCGCCGTGCGACGCGCGGCCCGCGGCGAGTCCGGTAGCGTGACGATAGGCTTCACAGCTGCCTCAGGCTACGGGGTGATGCCTGGGATGATCGCGCAGTGGCGCTCGCGCGTGCCGGATGTCGAAGTCAATCTGAGGGAGATGGTCACCTCGGAGCAGGTCGAGGCCCTCGCCGCGGGCGTTCTCGACCTGGCGTTGCTTCGGCCGCATGCCGCGCTCGAGGAATTCAACTGCGTTCGTCTGATTCGGGAGCCATTAGTTGCGGCCGTGCCTACTTCGCATCCGCTGGCGCGCGGTCGGCGCGATCCTGCGATTTCCGATTTTGAAGGCACGCCATTCGTCATGTATTCCCCGATCGAGGCGCGGTATTTTCATGAACTCGTTGCCGCTGCCTTCGCGACCGCCGGGGTAAAGCCGGATTACACGCAATACGCGAGCCAGATTCACTCCATTCTGGCACTGGTCGCCGCAGGAATCGGCGCCGCGCTGGTTCCCGAGGCCGCAACCAGCCTGCACTTCGAAGGTGTCATATTCCGCCCGGTACGCAAGCCGCGCTCGATGCAGTCGGCCGAGCTGTATGTCGCCTGGAAATCCGATAATGGCAATCCGGCCATGAAGAGCGTACTCGAGGCATGCCTCGAGTACACGCGCGCAGTCAGGTTGAAGCGAAAGACCGGCAGCGAGGCCAAGCGAAGGCCAACTGAGGGCGGTATTGACGGCAGCCGCTGAGCTCGCCGACACCAGCGGCTCCATTTCGGCTCTCGGCTTGCAAGTACTTTGCACTGCAAAATAGTATGCGCCATCGGAGTCGCAGCGAGCCTGCCCCTGATGTGCACCTTACTGCACGTCGATGACGACGAGGACTTCTGCTCCTTGCTGAGTGGGTTCTTCTCTGCGGCAGTCGGAGTTTCCACGATGTGGCGATACAGAGCGACCGCCCGATTGATATAGGACTTGTCGTGACTTTACGCGAGGAAACTGTTGGGCAACACCCGTGTGATCGAGTAATACACCCAGAGGTTCTGGGACTGCTTTTTAAGGAAGTACATCGAGGTCACGCCGCCGGGGGCGTACAGGGTGATTCCCCACTGCTTGATCGCGTCGACGTTAGTGATTTCGACAACGAGCCCCGGTACTGTGACGTGGATTTTAGCGCTCAGAAATTCTCCGTGGTGTAGTCTCGAGTTATGTCCGTCCTCCCAAGCCCTGATGCACCCCGCACAGTCCGCATGCATGAGCGGGACAACGTTGCGGTTGTAGTAAACGACAACGGCCTACCGCCGGCAACGGTGCTTCCCGGCGGACCGACTCTGCTGGACCACGTGCCGCAAGGTCATAAGGTCGCCTTGGTAGACATCGAAGTGGGATCGCAGGTACTACGTTATGGCGTCCCTATTGGTTATGCCCTGCAGACCATCCGCGCCGGGAGATGGGTGCACGAGCGTCTGCTCGAGTTGCCTGCAGCACGTTCCCTGGAAAACCTGCCCATGGCCACCGCGGTCGCCGCGCCGATGGCGCCGCTCGAGGGCTACACGTTCCAGGGCTATCGAAATCCTGACGGATCGGTCGGCACGCGCAACATTCTGGCAATAACCACGACTGTTCAGTGTGTCGCCGGCGTAGTTGAGCACGCGGTACGGCGTATCGAGTCGGAATTGCTGCCGCACTATCCGAACGTCGATGCTGTCGTGGGACTCGAGCATACTTACGGCTGTGGTGTGGCCATCCAAGCGCCGGGTGCGGAGATTCCGATCCGTACTTTGCGGAACATCAGCCTGAATCCGAATTTTGGCGGTGAGTTGCTGGTGGTGAGCCTGGGTTGCGAGAAGTTGCAACCGGAGCGCCTGCTGCCGTTGGCCTCGATTCCCGTGGTGCACGAGGGACGCTCCGAAGATCGGGCGGCCTCTGTCGATGTCGTGCGTTTGCAGGACCCGGCTCTCGTGGGCTTCGAAGCGATGATCGACTCGATAATGCAGGCCGCGCGCCGGCATCTCGAACGCCTGAACGAGCGGGTGCGCGAGACCGTACCGGCGAGTGAGTTGGTGGTTGGCGTACAGTGCGGCGGCAGTGACGCGTTCTCAGGCATTACAGCGAATCCGGCTGTCGGCTTCTGCTCGGATCTGCTGGTGCGGGCCGGTGCCACGGTCATGTTTTCGGAAGTGACCGAGGTACGGGACGCAGTCGAGCAGCTTACCGCGCGTGCCGCCACGCCAGAGGTCGCCGAATCAATAATTCGGGAGCTGGCCTGGTACGACGCTTACCTGGCGCAGGGTAAGGTGGACCGCAGCGCCAATACGACACCGGGCAACAAGCGTGGCGGCCTATCCAACATTGTCGAAAAGGCGATGGGCTCTATCGTCAAATCCGGGTCGGCTCCGATTTGCAGCGTGCTTGCGCCCGGCGAGAAGCTCAAGCAGCGCGGCTTGGTATTTGCGGCGACACCCGCGAGTGATTTCATATGCGGCACGCTGCAAGTGGCCGCCGGCATGAATCTGCACGTGTTTACGACCGGTCGGGGCACGCCTTACGGGCTTGCCCCAACCCCGGTAATCAAGGTGGCCACGCGCAGCGACTTGGCCCGGCGGTGGCACGATCTGATCGACGTCAACGCCGGAACCATCGCTGACGGTACCGCCTCTGTCAGCACGGTCGGTTGGGAGTTGTTCCGCTTGATGCTCGAGGTTGCCAGTGGCACCAGGTTGACTTGCGCGGAGCAGTTGGGCCTCCACAATGCGCTGGTGCTATTCAACCCAGCGCCCGTGACCTGACGCGGGTAGGCGTTCGAGGAACCATCGCCTCAACGCATCATGCAGGGGCGTTTCGGATCGAATGTCCAGCCCGGGATGAGCTGTCGCATGGCCGTGGCGTCATCGCGACCTGCGATGGCGATGGTCTTGTAAAGGGCGTTTGCCTCCTCCAGTCTCTCGAGATCCAGTTCGACGCCGAGCCCCGGGCTGTCGGGGACTTTGACACAGCCGCGGCGGATCTCCAGGGGCTCCCGGGTGAGACGCTGTCCGTCCTGCCATATCCAGTGGGTGTCGATGGCGGTGATGGTGCCCGGGGCGGCGGCCGCCACGTGCGTGAACATGGCCAGTGAGATGTCGAAATGATTGTTGGAATGTGATCCCCAGGTGAGACCCCATGCATCGCACAGTTGTGCGACACGGACCGAGCCGCCGAGGGTCCAGAAGTGAGGGTCGGCCAACGGGATGTCGACCGCTTGCAACTCGATGGCATGACCCAGCTGGCGCCAGTCGGTGGCCACCATGTTGGTTGCCGTCCGCAAGCCGGTGGCCCGGCGGAACTCCGCAAGAATCTCGCGACCCGAGTAGCCCTCTTCAGCTCCGCAGGGATCCTCGGCATAGGCCAGAACTCGCTGTTTCCCGCGGCACAGATCGACAGCCTGCCGCAGCGACCAGGCTCCATTGGGATCCAGTGTGATGCGGGCCTGCGGAAAACGCCCGGACAGCGCGCTCGCTGCCTCAATCTCGGCTTCGCCCGCGAGCACCCCTCCTTTGAGCTTGAAATCGGCGAACCCGTATCGGTCTTGTGCGGCTTCGGCGAGCCGCAACACGGCACTCGTCGTCAGTGCGGGCTCATTGCGCAATCTGAACCATTCATCCGCGGCCTGGGACTCATGGCGATACGGCAGGTCCGTGTGAGTGCGGTCGCCGATATAGAAAAGATATCCCAGCATCTGCACGGACTCACGCTGCTGGCCTTCACCAAGCAGGGCCGCCACGGGAACTTGCAGGAATTTGCCCAGCAGATCCAGCAGCGCGGCTTCGAGCGCGGCGATCGCATGAATGGTGGTCCGTTGGTCGAAAGTCTGCAGGCCGCGGCCGCTTCGGTCACGATCCCGGAAGGTCCGCCTCACGTTCTGGAGAACCGACTGATACGCGCCCAGGGCTTTGCCGACGACCAGCGGCCGGGCATCCTCCAGGGTCACGCGTATCGATTCCCCACCGGGCACCTCTCCAACGCCCGTGTGTCCGGCGTTGTCGGTCAGAATGACGATGTTGCGGGTAAAGTAAGGGCCGTGGGCGCCGCTGAGATTGAGGAGCATGCTGTCATGACCGGCTACCGGCACTACCTGCATTGCAACCACAACGGGGGCGCCGGTGACCGTGACATCCGGCGAAGGCGGGTTCTGTGTCGGTGTTGATTTCATGACCACCTTCATTGCGTCCCGGCCAGCGCCGGGTCTGCCGGTCTGCTGCCGAGCTCGAATCGTTTGATGGGGCCGACGACCACGAGGTAGCTGAACACAGCCGCGATCGCATTGGCGGCTATGAACACGAGCGCGCCGGCGAATGAGCCGCTGCCGGCGACAATATAGCCGATGATGATCGGTGTCGTGATAGCCGCGGCGTTTCCGAAGGTATTGAACAGGGCACCGTTCATTCCCGCCATCTCCTTGGGCGAGGTGTCGGCTACGACCGCCCAGCCCAGGGCGCCGATTCCCTTGCCGAAGAAGGCGAGCGACATGCAGGCAATGACGAGCCAGTCGGATTCGATGAAGTTGCATGTGACAATGACAGTCGACAGCAGCATCCCCGCGACGATGGGCGACTTGCGCGATACTGAAAGGGAGCAGCCGCGCCTCAGCAACATATCGGACAACACCCCTCCCAACACACCGCCCGCGAGGCCGCACAGGGCCGGCAAGGTGGCGGCGAATCCCGCTGACAGGATCGACATACCGCGTTGTTTGATCAGGTAAATGGGGAACCAGGTCAGGAAAAAATAAGTCAGGGTAGTGATGCAGTACTGCGCAATGTAGATGCCGAGCAACATCCGGCTGTGCAGGAGTTGTTTTACCTGGATCCAGCGCAGCGGCGCCTTGGCGCGGCGCCCAACACTGTCCATATCCACCTGCGCGCCTTCGGCGCGGATGAATTGAAGCTCTTGCGCCGTCAGGCGCGGATGCTCGAGCGGGCTGTAGACGCTCTTGAGCCACACCGCGAATAGAACCAGGCCGGTCGAACCCATGAAGAAGTAGACCCCGCGCCAGTCGAAGCGGTGGACAATCCAGGCCATGATGGGGAGGAAGGCAACCGTGGCGAAGTATTGCGCCGAGTTGAATATCGCCGCGGCGGTGCCGCGTTCCTTCACGGGAAACCAAGCGGCGACAATCCGGCTGTTGCCGGGAAACGCGGGAGCTTCCGCCACTCCCACGCACAGGCGCAAGATAAACAGTGCGACCACCACTGCACTACCGCTCAGCAGGCCCACCGCGCCCTGCGCGAGCCCCAGGAGAGACCACACCAGGATACTGGTCGCATAGACCATGCGCGAGCCGTATCTATCCAGCAGCCAGCCGCCGGGAATCTGTGCCGCGACATAGGCCCACCCGAAGGCGGAAAACAGGTAGCCCATCGCCACAGGGGTGAGCCCCAGTTGGGCCTGCACTCCAGGGCCGGCAATCGACAGGGTGGCCCGGTCGGCGTAGTTGACCGTGGTGGCCACAAACAACATGGCGAGGATGAAGTAGCGGAATCGGCCAGAGGACCGCGGCAACGGTGAGTTGTCAGGTTGCATGGTGATCGGTGCCCCAATCACCATCTGCCAAGGTCCCCGTTCACACGGCGCCACAGGCCCAGGGAATTCCTGTCATCCAGGGCGTTCGGGAGCAGATCGGGCGGCACATTCTGATAACAGACCGGCCGCAAAAACCGCCGTATCGCCAGCGTGCCGACCGATGTGGAGCGGCCATCGGAAGTTGCGGGGAAAGGTCCGCCATGGACCATCGCGTGGGAGACCTGTACGCCGGTGGGAAAATCGTTTACCAGGATGCGTCCGACCTTGCGCTCCAGGATCGGTAGCAGTCGCCGCGCAAGCGCTTTGTCGGGCTCGTCCATGTGTAGGGTTGCGGTCAGCTGGCCCTCGAGATGCTCGGCGACAGCGCAGAGTTCATCGAAGTCGCTGCATTCCACGACGAGAGAGGCAGCTCCAAACACTTCTTCCTGGAGGGTCGTGTCGGCGAGGAAGCCCCTGCCCTTCGTGGCAAACAATGCAGGGGCCGGCTGGTTGGAGCCACTGCCACTGCGGCCACGGGCGATGGTGGTTACGTCTTCCAACGCTTCCCGGTCTCCCACTGCCTTCACAAAGGCCTGGTGAATTTCCGCCGTCAACATGGTCGAGCCCGGAATCCCCGCCACTTTGCCGCCGGCAACATTCAGGAATTCCTCCAGCCCGTGGCCCTCAATGGCGATGACCAGACCGGGGTTGGTACAGAACTGACCGGCACCGAGCGTCAAGGAGGCCACGAAACTCTCACCAAGAGCGCTGGCACGCGTCGATAACGCCCCGGGGAGCAGGAATACCGGGTTGATACTGCTCATCTCGGCATATACCGCTATGGGCTCCGGACGCCGCGCCGCAATTGCCATCAAAGCGGTACCACCAGCGCGTGACCCGGTGAAGCCAACGGCCTTGATCCTTCGGTCCGCAACGAGAGTTGCGCCTATCGCGGTGCCAACGCCGAACAATAGTGAAAAGACTCCCTCGGGCAGGCCGCAATCCGCCACGGCACCCTGAATAGCCCGTCCCACGAGCTCCGAGGTTCCCGGGTGCGCGCTGTGGGCCTTGACGATCACGGGGCAACCCGCGGCGAGCGCCGCGGCCGTATCGCCCCCGGCGACGGAGAAAGCGAGCGGAAAATTGCTGGCGGCAAACACCACTACGGGACCTAACGGGATGTGGCGCATGCGCAAATCGGCGCGGGGTGGCTTGCAATCCGGGTTGGCGATGTCGACGCGCGCATCGATCCAGCTACCATCCCGGACCACCTCGGCAAACAACCGGAGTTGTCCTACCGTGCGATCGCGCTCGGCTGCGAGCCGTGCGGCGGTTAATCCGGTCTCCGCCCCGGCGCGCTCAATCAGGTCCGCCCCCGTACCGGCGATCCGATCCGCGATGGCCTCCAGAAAAGTGGCCCGCACCTGCAGCGAGGTTTCCCGAAAAGTGTCAAATGCCGCGGCGGCCAGCTCACACGCTCGACCGGCCAACTCAGGTTCCGCGCCACCGAATATCGGCTCCAGCGGCTCACCCGTGACCGGATTGCGGGCGCGAAACTCCCCTGCCGCGCCGCGCACACTGGCACCGCCGATCAACACCTCACCGCTGATGGGCATCGTGCTCACTCCCGGCCGGCGAGCAGCGCCGCTAGCTCCTCCATCTCGCCCGGCGCCAGATCAGTCAGAGGCGAGCGCACCGGCCCGCAATCGCGTCCCACCAGTCGCATTCCCGCTTTGACAATCGACACCGCGTAGCCGGGCTTGCGGTTGCGGATATTGACGTAGGGCAGTACGAACTCCCGCAGACCCTTGTAGACAGCCGCATGGTCACGGCGGCGTACCGCCGCGTAAAAGCTCAGCGCAAATTTGGGCAGGAAGTTGTAGATGGCCGATGAGTAGGTATTGACGCCCATCTCCAGGTAGGGAAGCGCAAAGGTTTCGGCCGTCGGCAAGCCGCCGAGAAACGTCAGTCGATCGCCCAACCGGGAGTAGATGCGAGTCATCATTTCTATATCGCCCACGCCGTCCTTGAAACCCACGAGGTTCGGGCAGCGCGCGCACAGCCGCTCGAGCGTGACTTCGTCTATTCTGGCATTGGCGCGACTGTAGAAGATGACGCCCAGGTTCGTGGAGTTGCAGACTGCCTCGACGTGCTCAGAGAGTCCCTCGCGCTCGAACTCGGTCAGATAAGGCGGCAGGAGCAGCACGCCGTCCGCCCCGGCTCGTTCCGCGCTTCGCGCCAGGTCTTTCGCTATCGCCGTGCCGTAACCGCACGGGGCCAGCAGCGGCAGCCGCGAATTGACTTCCGCCACGGCAATTTTGACGACGTTTGCCACTTCTTCGTGGGTAAGAGAAAAGAACTCGCCCGTACCGCCCGCCGCAAACAGCCCCGCCGGGCGGTGGCTGCAGGCCCAGGCGATATTCTCGCGGTAGGCCGCTTCATCGAATCCGCCATCCTTGCGGAAGGTTGTCACGGGAAACGACAGGAGGCCGGTTCCCAGCGCTGTTGCCATTTCTTTGGGTGTCATCCCTGTCATTGGGGTGGGCTCTCTTGTGATGGTCGGGTAGGTCGCATGGCGATCAGCCGAAGCGCTCGACCGCTTGTATGATGGCGCGGATGTAGCCGTAGCCGAACGCGAACGACTCGAGGTGTCCGTCCGCCGCGGAGGACTCCTCTGCCATGTTGTATGCATAGGCGCCGCCGGATTGCCGACTCGGAACGAGCGGCACATGGTCCGTCATCAACATGCCCTGGTAGCCCACTTCGCGATAAGTCAGCGCAGCCTGCAGCATGTCGACGTCGCCCTCGTCGGGGAATGTCTCGACGAAGTTGTCGCGATGACCGCGGATATTGCGAAAGTGCACGTTGAATATTTTGCCGCGCGTGCCGAAGTAGCGGATGACGTCATGGATCTGCGTTGCGGGGTTGACGAGATCCTCGCTGATGGTTCCCTGGCAGAAGTTCAGCCCGTGATAGGGGCTTTCGTGAATGGTCACGAACCGCTTCAAGCCGTCCACCGTGCCCAACACCCGGTTGACGCCGCGATACCCGCTCGGAGGAACGCCGGGATCCTGCGGATGACAGGCAATCCGGATTTTGTACTCGTTGGCCACCGGAACCACGCGCTCGAGAAAGTACGTGATCCTCTCCCAGAAGGTATCGGCATCCACCCGCCCTGCCCGGGTGAGTGACGCCTGGTCGGACGCCTTGCTCCAGTCCCAGCCAGTGTATTCGACATCACCGCGTCCCGGAACCTGTATGTTGCGCAACACGCCCAGGATACTCATGTTGTATTTGATTGAGGGAATTCCAACCTGCGCGCAGTTGCGGATGAGCGTCTGGAACGCTTCGATGTCCCGGTCGCGCTGCGAGCTGTCTCCCAGGACGATAGCCGGATGGGCCTCCGTGTCCACCAGTGTCGAGCGCAGCAGGATGCTGTCGGTCATGTCGACGCTCAGGCCGTGTTTTTCCGCCAGCTCGCGTAGCTGGCTGAGCTCGGCTACTGTCGGGCACAGGCGCTGCGGGTCCGCGATGACGGGGCTGCCACAGATATTGCGCACGCCGTAGCGCGCAAAGAACGCGAAATGCTGCGCGTTGGAGGGGCCGCTCTGGCAACCCAACTTCAACCCGGAAGGTCCTTTCGAGCGCGACGGTTTTGCTGTTGGCCCGGCCACCGAGGCCGAGGTTGCGAGCGTGGCCGCTGCGGTGGAGAGCCGCAGGAATTGCCTTCTGTCGGTACTATGACTCAAAGGGTGACTTCCGGGTATCAATCGCCGAGGCTACCTTGAACACCAACACCTGGGTCTCGACCGTCATGCCTTCGATTTCGATACCCTCCAGGCGGAGCTCTCCAACCTGTGCCGGAGCGGCGGTGTCGAACACGGTGATGCTCGTGTACGTGTGATGTGCTTTCTCGCCACCGTTCACCACAAAGAGCCGCTGTGTCGCCGCGTCATAGGCGATGGGATCGGCATCGACGGAGATCTTGAAGGACTTCAGAGGCGCGAACGTGTTTGAATCGAAGACGCGCAATGCGCCGCCACCATCGGATACGTACAAGCGGGTGAGATCGGGCCGATACAACACCGCCCGCGGCTTGTGCACTCCCTGGATTTCCTTCAGCACCCTGCCCTGTTCGAAACCGAACACGACCACTCGCTGGTCCTCTACGGCAGTGCCGAAGAGACGCTTGCCGACAGGATCCACCGTGAAGTGATCGAAATGTCCGCGCAGCGTACCCGGTAGCGTAAACCGGTGGACCAGACTGACAGGAGCGCTCGCCTGCGGTTGCGGCTCGACAGCACCAGCGGTTTGCAGCGCGGCAAGCGTCATTACGAAAATCTTACCTGACAGCCTCACATGGAGCTCCATGAGATCAAGGGGTGCTCACCACAGCCTTCGAATGTTCTGCGGGACGGGTCGTTGGGTGAGCGGGTGACTGCGTCCCGGCGCTATTCAATTGCAGTAAAGTTTAGAAGGTGGAACGATGCACATCAAGCCAAAGTCGGTATGAATCGATATAAGAGCTGGATCAATGTCGAGCTCAACCGCGCGCTGCTTCGCCGTCGTCTCCGCAGAGCTGCATTTCGGACGCGCGGCGGTACGGTTGCATATGACTCGACCGTGCCGCGCGCTGTCGTGTTGCGCGGGGAGATGCGCGACGATGCGCGCGTTGTATCAATCAATGCCCATATTGGCTTGGACGCGCATCACTAGCTTCCCTAGACTCGCTCGGGCTGCAAAAGCCCAGCTCCGCGACCGACCTTGCCGGGGACTGACATTGTTTTGAGGGGGAAGCATATGACTTCAGATCCGGGAAAATGGGCCTCCGCGGCAGTTTGGCCTCGAGGTGGCCGTGTCGTACTGAGGACGGGTTGAGCGGTCCCGGTTCCCCTCGCGGGAGGTGATGGGCATGACATCCGGACCACTGCTGGGAATCCCGTTGCATTGGCTCGGAGGCCTCGCCTCCGGGTCCTTTTACGTGCCCTTCCGTGGAGTGCGGCGGTGGTCATGGGAGATTTACTGGCTGCTGGCCGGTATCTTCTCCTGGCTGCTATGTCCCTGGATTTTTGCAACACTGCTGACCAAGAGCCTGCCGGCGGTCATAGCGGCGCAGCCCGTCGGCACGCTGCTCTGGACATACCTCTTCGGTCTGCTCTGGGGCTTTGGCGGGCTCACGTATGGGCTCACGATGCGCTATCTTGGTTTGTCGCTCGGAACCGGGGTAGCGCTCGGCTGCTGTGCTGTGTTTGGTACGCTGATGCCTCCAATCGCCAAGCTCGTGGACCCGGGCATCCCCGTGCCGGAGTCGATTCTGGAGATCGCTGCCAGCGCCGCCGGGCGGATCACCCTGACCGGGGTAGCGCTCTGTGTGTTGGGTATCGGTGTGGTCGCGCTGGGTGGGGTCAGGAAGAATCGCGAGCTCCCGGCGGATCGCAAGCGGCAGGCGATCGCAGAATTCAATCTGGTCAAAGGTCTGTGTGTCGCGGTGTTTTGCGGGGTCATGAGTGCCTGCTTTGCTTTCGCGCTGACCGCGGCGAACCCGATCGCCGCAACCTCGCTCGGCGCCGGCACGGATCCGCTGTGGAGCGGATTGCCGAAGCTCGTGGTGTTGCTCTGGGGCGGATTCACGACCAATCTCATCTGGTGCGCCATACTGATCCGGCGTAATCTCTCCGGCGCTCAATATTTTCGAGTCCCCGGCGGGGGGGCGCTGCTGCCCAACTACCTGTTGTCGGCGATTGCAGGGATTACGTGGTACTTGCAGTTCTTTTTCTACACCATGGGCGAGACCCGGATGGGGCGCTACGGCTTCGCCAGCTGGAGTGTCCACATGGCGAGCATCATCGTTTTCGCCACCCTGTGGGGTTGGATTTTCCGGGAATGGCAGGGCTCGAGCCGCAAGGTGTACGTTTTCGTGGCGGCGGGGATGAGCCTTTTGCTGGTCTCCACGTTGGTAATCGGCGCCGGTGCTTATTTCAAGGCGCAGGGAGGCGGGCCGTGATTCGCAAGGCATTCGTCATGTCGGTGTATGAAGGAGCGCAAGCGGAATATGCGCGGCGTCACAACCCGATCTGGCCGGAGTTACGGCAGGTTTTTAAGGCGCACGGCGTTGCGAACTATTCTATTTTTCTGCATCCGGATACGTTGCAGTTGTTTGCCTACGCCGAGCTCGAGAGCGAAGCACAGTGGGCGGCAATAGCGGCTACGCAGGAATGCCGGCGTTGGTGGCAGGAGATGGCGGATCTCATGCCTCACAACGGCGATGGTGCTCCGCTGTCAGTTGGGCTCGAGGAAGTGTTTCACCTGGATTAGGCCGCAAGCAGTTCCCTATTGGAAAAGCTCGCGACCGAGCTACTCAGGTAGTGTCACTCTCCGCGGGCGCCCTCTTCACCGGCAGGCGCGCTATGGCGCCCTTCGTTGCCGCGGCGGTTGGGTTGCGAGAGGCTCGCGGTCACCAATCGCAACCACGGTTGGCGCGCCCAGTGCGCTTTCTCGAACGCCGCGATGTCGACCATTTGCGTCAACGTTGATTGCATCTGGTCCAGCCCCTGCAAAAACATGCGTTGATGCCGATCTAAGAGAGAGAATCTTGCACTGTGACGGCGACTGGATACCGTGAGCGTCGCAACGTCAACCTGCATCCAATGGTCTGGGGAACTGACGCTGGTTGTCATTCATCGAAGTCCCTTCCGAAGCGATTTCACTCGACAGAGGTACGCCCGCCCATTTTGCCCCGTGGCGCATGCCGGAGTCCGCGAACCAGTCGGACAGCGGCCGGCCCACACGTAAGCACAAGACGCCCTATCGGGCCGCTTGCACGACCTCTCTAACTCTCTGACTTTTAAGCATATAGGCACGAAAAGTCTCGTAGCGGCCATTCGGTACCGCGCTCACGACCGCGCTCGAACCTGCCCGCCCCTTCCGGAAGAGCGCGGCCCACGAAAGAGGGCCGCGCCCCGATTTCACGCATTACGCTCCCCTTCGGGCCGAGCAGATCCGTTCGAACACTTCCCGTGCGTCGGCAATCGACTCGAAGGACGGTTGCGGGTTCCGGCCCGCGCTCGACCCTCTGCCCGAATAGGACATGTTAGGCCCGAACGTGATGGTGCCGGTCCCCGACGCTTCCTCCGACAGTGAGACGTCGGTGAGTGTTTGCACCTGCAGGCTTTTCACCGTCCGGGAAGACAGTCCCGAGATGATGATGACCCGCTCATTGGTCAGCCCGTAGTACGTCCGTGAGCGCAACATCGCCTCGTAAAAGAAGCGACCAACAATCATGTACAGGCCGACCAGGACGAAGGGCACTCCCCACAAATCGAAGAACAAGGGCCCGCCTGAGCTCACGGCCTTGAACTCCCAAAAGAACGAGAAGCCGCCCCACATCAGACTGAACGGGATCATGCCCGCGT
>JAQGOE010000121.1 GCA_028293725.1 Gammaproteobacteria bacterium
CGCATCGGCGCACGCGAACCCCGACGACGCTCAACCTAAATACGAAAACATCCCCCTCATCACCCCACTCGAGGAAGCCCTGGAAGAAGAGCGCACCCAGCTCATGCTGGCCAACTCGATGTTAGGATGTCTGCAGATCGCACTCGACCCCGAAGCCATCACCGTCACACCGCCAGTCTACTTTCCAGAGGTGTTGGAGCTGGCCCGCCAATTTATCAACAACAGCGTCAGACGCCTCGAATACGACGAAATTCGCCGCCTGATGCAAAGTTCGACGCACTGCGACAAATAAACCAGACCGTCCGAGGAGTCGCGGCCCCAGTACCGACCCGACTCAAACATCGCGCGCCGTGACCACCGTTGGTCACGGCGCCAAGGGGAATGTAGGTCTCCTAATCCACGACGGACAGATCCGATCGGTCTTGCCGGTTCCGCAGATCCCTCCAAGTGTGCGACCATGTGACCCTAACAGGACTCTCGGGCAAACAGGGTGCGTGGCCTCGATCGATCGGGCTTCGCGATCGACGGGGAAGTGCGGATCTATGGTCTCGGATGATCTGGAACTCGAAGGCAAGGTCGCCGACATCATCGGCCTATACCTCCACCCACCTCAGCACGCCGCCGTATTCGGTCTCGACGAGAAGCCCTCGCTCCGCGTCACCGACTGGTTCGGCGAGAACCCACCGCGCTCTGCCGGAGCAAGTAAGCCGCGCGACATTGAGTCTCACCGCCACGGGGCACTGTCCCTTTACGCGGCCTTCGGCATGGGAATGGGCGAGGTCCTCAGCGGCATCCATTCGCATCATACCGCGGCTGCCTTCGTCGCATTCCTAACCGACGTTGTTGCCAGCCAGTCGCGCGGAAAAGAAATCCACGTCGTCGCCGACAACCTCACAGCCCATAGAACGCTGAAGGTCAACGACTTCCTCCAGGCGCATCAAACCGTTCACTTGCACTTCGTTCCGCGCTACTCATCCTGGCTAAAACAGGTCGACCAATGGCTGTCCAAAATTGAGCGCGACATCATCGCCATCGGCGCGCTGAATTCCGGCTATGACCTGAACAAAAAGCTCATGCGCCACATCCGCCAGTACAACAAAGCGCCCAGGACTTTGAAGTGGAAACACTTCGATCCCGCGCGCAGCATGGCGATCGACCCCGATGGAACAGTGCACTAGTAACGCAACCCGGCAGCAAGCCGAATCGCGACCGCGGTCGCTCACCCACTTGGGCCACGCTTGGATTCGACCCAAAACGGTAATGGCACAGCGCCTTCGGCATAGTTTGCAACCTGCATTTGACCTCCGCAGAGTGACACTCCTCTCCTTCCTGATCGTGCGTGGCGCGATCGTACGTGAATCACCGAGTGGACTTCCGCGTGAGATGCAACGTGCGTTTACTCCGCGCTTGATACGCACGCGATCGGCCTATAGCGAGATGGCGAATTGCTCATGTGTTACGAATCGGAGAAGTCGCGTTAGATCAGGCGATATTCGGCGCTCTGATGTTAGCGTGTTATATACTTAAATTCTGAGCCTTGATCAAAGGCACATCACGGTGTGCGGCACGCTTTACGCTCCCGTGCAGCGCCTGAATGAGCGTCGATGTGAAGTTATTCAACAGATGGAAGAAGTCGCCAATCCAACCGTAGCATTTGAGCATGGTGACACAATTGAGCCTCGGCACAGGTTTCCGGAGATCGTGTTCCGCGGCGAAACGTGGGACCTTCGGCATCTGGACGCGTTCGCACTCCGGATGGATCCAGACCTTGGTTTTGAGGTGGATGTGGTTGTGCTATTCACGTGTCACTGCTTCACACACTCCATCAAGCGAGATGTCCGTTCACCTTTGGAGATACCGCCAGAGGAAATGTTTGAGGACAACGTTGAACGGCGCGTGTTGTCAAAGGAGCGATACGATCTTTCACGCAGATTTCTCCCCGGACTTGTGAAGGACCTTGCAAAGAGGACGATCCGATACGCCGGAGATGCTTCGCTGAACTATTTCACCGCCGAGCTTGTCGGCTTGGAGGCGTCGGGAGTGTACGCAGTGTTTTTCGAGGTTGAGCGCGATAAACGGAGGAAGCGGCGACTATTACTTTACATTCAGTCGGCTTACCGATTGGAGCGCCTCACCCACCGACTCGCAAAGGCGGGCAAGGTGCGATTTGCCACACTACTCAGGAAGACGTATCGAGGGCGATAACCCACTACGGGAAATCTGGAGCCAGAAAGGACAACGGCCACCATTGGTGGCCGTCGCATGCGAGGCTCTCTATCGCGTTTTGCGCGAATTCCCACTCCAGGTGGGACCCGGCTGGCCGGGCGGCACTGCCTTTTGCACTCGCTCATGGCAGATCTTAGATGCGAGTATAGAGATCGATCCAGCTAGGTCAAGCCACCGTGCGGTATCTCCTCCTCAGAATTATAGTTCTCCGGAATCAATGACTTAAACTCTAACACGGGGCTTGAGCCTGCCCTGCACTGTCTGGACTTAACGCCGACTGAGCCCGACGGTTCCAGAACGCTCCTTGTAGCCTTGCATCGCACTATCGCGGCGGCCAACGTAAACACCCCGCGCAGGACCGCTGGACGGGGAGGCGGTCGGATCGCGGTGCAGCCGGCCGGCATCGACAGCACCTTTGCGACCCCTCATGCTAAGGTCGCCCTCCAATTCGTAACGTTTCGAACCCCATCGTGCCACGATCGCGGCCCGCAACCCGGCCCTCGCCCCGCCGCAAACGCACCCCCGCCTCCCCACCCCCTGGCGCCCGCGCCCCATCCTCGCGAGCTGCCAGCAAGCACACCATGCACGACGTAGCCCGCCTGGCAGACGTGTCAATCTCAACCGTCTCCGCCCTAATCAACGGCGCCCCCAAAGTCAGCGACGTCCGCTCAGACCGCATCCGCCGTGCCATGCAAGCACTCGACTACCACCCCGACCAGATCGCCCGCAGCCTCAAGGTCGGCCGCACCCACACCATCGGAGTCGTGATCCCCGACATCACGAATGCCTTCTACCCCTCAGTGTTCCGCGGCATCGAAGACGCAGCGCGCGCCGCCGGCTACAGCGTCTTGCTCTGCAATTCCAACGAGAATGCCGAGCAAGAGCGATCTCAACTGACCACGCTCTTTTCCCGCCGGGTAGATGGAATCCTCCTGGCCTGCTCGAGCGGCTCGACAGCTCACCATGCCTCCGTCTATCGCCGTTGCCCGTTCGTTTTCATCGATCGCATCCCGACCGGAGCAATGGATGCAGCCGTTTGCGCGGACAATGTCGATGCGGCCAGGGTCGCGACCCAACACCTCATCGACCTAGGCCATCACCGCATTGCACTGTTAGCGGGTGACCTGAACCTGAGCTCGCACGCGGACCGCCTCCAAGGCTTTCGTCTAGCCATGCAACGCGCCAACCTACCCATCCGCGATGAGTACTTGTGCTCCGGCGGCACACAGATCGAAGACGGCCAGCGCTCAGTCCTGGAGTTGATGGCCCTCGAGCAACCTCCCACCGCAATCATCGCTAGCAACACCAAACTGTTGCTCGGCCTTCTGCACGCCACACGAAAACACCACATCACCGTGCCTCGCGACCTAAGCGTCCTGACCTTCGACGAGCAAGAGTGGAGCGAATACCTCGATCCTCCAATCACCAGCATGGTCCAACCGACCTACGAAATGGGCCGACGCGCCTTCGAGCTCCTGAGGGCAAAAATCGCCTCGACGTCGTCGTCCAAGGCCACCAAAGCCGTCACGAGATTGCAGGCCGAACTCCGAATCCGCGGATCGACCGGAAAGATAGAGGCCCCTAGATAAAGTCCGTCTAAAAGATTAGGCCCCCCAATAGGTGAACCCCCGCAGAGCCCCCCTCGCGACCCGCACCAATTCGTGCTTTACTCCCAAATCGAAACGTTTCGAAACAGGAACGGGGAAGAGGGGGCGTTATGCGACAAGTAACCCTGTTTTGGCCCGGAGATGGTCGACCGGCGCCCAACGAGCGCGCGTTACCCAGCGTGCGCGCCACCACCGCACAGCTCGAAAAATGCCTGATCAAGCTGGGTCGCAAGCCCCGGGTGATCGAGCAATTCCTCTCCAAGCCGCACGAATCCATCGAACAACTCGGCCGCCTCGACGAGCCGCTCATCGGAGTCTGCGTCCACTGGTTTTACGCTCCCCACACGACGGACGGTGTGGTTGGGAAAGACTCGCCACTACTCCTCGCCAGCAATTTCTCAGGCCAATGGCCGGGCCTTGTAGGCCTCCTAAACACAGCCGCGTCCCTCGAAAGCGTCGGACGTCGTTTCTCGCGAATCTGGACTGACTCTCAAGACTGGACGGCCGATGCCCCATTCATGGAGCGCCTCGCCGAGTGGTGCGAGACCGGCCGAATCGTGTACCCGGAACAGGAGGTTCGTTACCACGCCTCGGTATCGCCCGCCGCGGCACAACTGGCGAGCCAAGCCGCCAGCGCGATCCGGCAGAGGCGCATCCTCGCCCTGATGTTGGGCGACACCTCAATGGGCATGATCAACGGCTACTTCGGTCCACGCCTCCTCAACCGTCACGGCTTCACCGAACACAAAGTCGATCAAGCTTGGATTATCGACCGAGGCCGCCGTATCGACTCGAAACGCATCGACGACGCACTTCGGTTCGTCAAAGACCGCGGCGTGACCTTCCACTGGGGCGAGCCTGGCGTTGAAGACTTCACAGAACAAGCCACCCGCGAGCAACTGCGTGACTACCTAACAGTCCTAGACATCACCCGCGAATACAAAACCGACTGCATCGGCTGGCAGTACCAACTCGGACTCATCAACCTCCGTCCCCCGTCAGATTTCGCAGAGGGACTCTTCAACTCCACCTGCAGACCGGAAACAGACGGCAACACCATCGTCTGCGCGACGGAGGCCGACCAGGGCAACGTCGTGCCAATGGAGTTGATGAAGCGACTCCTGAAGCTCAAGGGCCTGCACCACGCGGTATTCTTCCACGATGTCCGCTGGGGAGCCGAGCACGACGGCCGCTTCCTATGGGTCTTACTCAACTCCGGCTCGAGCGGCGCGTACGCCTTCAATCAAGATGCAGACACCCTTCGGGGCGTGCATTCCTGGCGACAGCCGGCGATGTATTTCCCGACCCCCGGAGGCACTTTCGCAGGAGAGAGCCTCCCCGGCGAAATCACCTGGGCCCGCAGCTACATCCGCGACGGCGTCCTGTGGATGGACATCGGCAAGGGTGATGTCATATCCCTTCCTCCCGCGAAACGAGACAGCTGGTGGCAGGGCACCACCCGCGAATGGCCCTTCATGGCGGCAGACCTAGGCATCTCGCAAGAGACACTGATGGCGCACTACCTTTCCAACCATGTCGCGGTAGCTTACGGAGACATCTTCGGAGAAATGGTGGCGCTGTCGCAGGAACTCGGCTTCCGGGTTCGTGTGCTATCGCGGGCGAGTTGAGCCATGCCGAAACGGTTTTATCTTGGAATCGATGTCGGAACCGGCAGCGCACGCGCAGCCGTGTTCAACAAGCGGGGCGTGCGGTTGGGAATGGGTGTCCACCCGTTGCAACATTGGCAGCCGCAAGCGGACTTTCACGAGCAGTCCTCGGAGGATATCTGGAGGGCTTGCGCTCATGCCGTACACGCCGCGGTAAAACAAAGTGCCGTCCCCACGGAAGACATTCGTGGTGTCGGTTTCGACGCGACGTGCTCACTAGTCGTCCTCGATGCCGACGATCATCCGCTCACAGTCAGCCCGAGCGGTGTCGCCGCTCAAAACGTCATCCTGTGGATGGATCACCGCGCCATCGATCAGGCGACCCGTATCAACGCCACAGGACACCCAGCGCTACGCTCAGTGGGCGGGGTGATCTCCCCCGAGATGGAAGCGCCGAAGCTTCTCTGGCTCAAGAAAAATCTTCCCGACACCTGGGCCCACGCGGCTCGATTCCTCGACCTGGCAGACTTTCTCACCTATCGCGCCACACGCAACGACGTGCGCTCGCTCTGTACAACGACATGTAAGTGGAACTTCCGCTCCCAACAAAACGAGTGGGACGAGGACTTCTTCAGCGTGATCGGCCTCGGCGATCTGACGGGCGGCCGCATCAAGCGCATCGGTCAACACGTCCGGCCGCAAGGAGAACGCGCTGGTGAGATGACCGTCGCAGCAGCTTCAGAACTTGGACTGGCTACGGGTACCCCGGTAGCAGTCTCGCTTATTGACGCCCACGCAGGCGGAGTCGGCGTCCTGGGCATGTCCCTGAGCGGCTCAACCCACGATAGACCGTTGGAAGAGCGCATGGCGCTCATCTCCGGCAGCTCAACCTGTCACATGGCGCTAGCTCGCGAAGAGCGCTTCGTACCAGGCGTTTGGGGCCCATACTTCTCGGCAATGGTACCGGGCCTGTGGCTCGCCGAGGGCGGCCAGTCCGCCACCGGTACCCTCATCGATCACATTATCTACGAACACGCCCGTGGACCGGAGTTGCGGGCGCGGGAGCGCTCGGAAGGACTGACAGCCTACGAGATCCTGAACCGTCGCATCGACGAGCTGGCGCACAAAGTTGAATTTCCCGCGCAGCTCACCCGCGACGTACATGTCTATCCCGACTTTCACGGCAATCGCTCCCCTCTAGCGGACCCGACACTGCGAGGAATGATCTCGGGCCTGACTCTCGAGACGAGTCTCGATGCGTTGGCAGTCGAGTACCTCGCCACCCTCCAGGCCCTCGCCCAGGGAACGCGCTCCATCATTGAAAAACTCACCGAGCACG
>JAQGOE010000327.1 GCA_028293725.1 Gammaproteobacteria bacterium
CGCCAACCATACAGGCTGGCCGCCTTCAGACCTTCGCGCTCGCAAAACTCCTGAACCGTCAGCCCGCTCTGCTCCTGGCGCG
Organism: Gammaproteobacteria bacterium; assembly: GCA_028293725.1. Next base: position 83 of record JAQGOE010000327.1, read on the forward strand.
CCACAATCTCGCCCCAAGCACTCTCGCTGCGGCGCTGCCGAACTATCTGATCCATCGCTTGCTCCAGTGGTGTGAATCTGGAGCTCATTGTCCGCGTCCTCGCGCGAGACTGAAGAACGCCGGTCAGTTACCGCTTACGTCCCAACTCTTCTCACCGCATCTCGGCCGCCACAGGATACTTTTGGGGGTAGGAACCGCGAAGAGCGGCCACTCACAGCGCTTACAAGCAATGTCGTCTCCCGGCGCGCGACACGGGTCCAAAGGGAGGAAATCACGCACCGCCCATACCTCGGTGCTTTCGGCCTACCGTCCGCAAGTCCGAAGTAGCGGCGTCCGATACGGGCACTCTCGCACAAATGCTTCACGCCTCACTGCCCCCCACCCCTGCCGCCCGACAACAAATTGATTGATTCCTGCAGATTGCGAATCGCCTTGGAGGCTCGTTGCCGAATCTGTTCGATCTGCGGATCCTCGGCAGGTGTTGGAGTTGCGCCTGCGGCGGCATCTGGATTGCGTCTTCTGGGCGCGCTGAAACTGAGATAGTCAGCCATCTCATCCATCGATCGCACGACATCGCGTGAGTCACCGATTACCAGGCGCAGATTCCGGGCCATCCCGGCCCGTTGATCCGGCCATACCGCTACGAAAACGGTCCGTTCGTGTTCCGGGATATCCGGATTCTTGCCCAGGTACTCGATATCATCCAACAAGTCAGCCATGAGTCCGACCGTTTGATCGAGCACGGTATCCAAGCCGCGCGCGTATCCCCGGATTGCTCGCACGGTGGCCGGATCTTGCGGGTCGAGCATGAGGGTATTGGGTGCCTCGAGGACTTTCTCAACATTGGACATGCGGCTCCGGTATTCGCTTGACAACGACCGTACCCGAGCCGAAATGATAGGCAGCTGGGAATCCACCGAGAAGGGAGGAGCAACGGAGTCGTGCAGCTCGAATTTGACTTTGAATACAACACAAGCGGCTGTCGGTACGCCTTTTACGGTCCCGGGTAGGTACAGCCCACTGCCCGCGTTCGCAAGGCGCAGAGCCGCTGCATCGAGTACGTCGTTTCCAGAAGTCGTGACAATGCTAGGTAGGGCGGTGAGCCGGCCTTCGGTATCCACGCAGGAGCGAACCACTACGGCCCCCTCCTGACCCGCACGCCTTGCCTCCAGAGGGTAGTACGACTCCAGCGTCGGAAAATTGGGTCCCGGCCTAGGTGAGCGGACGTCGGGGGTGGGGACAGAGATCTGAGATCCAACCGTGCCGCCTTGAACCTGTGCATCGCAAGGTGCGCCAACAACGCTGAGAATCAGCACCAGCCCAATGTTTAGCCAAAGAGGTCTATCGCTCATCCAGCCCTGCCGCTCAATACGGAAGCGCAAGCGTCGCACGAACCAGAAGGCAAGGCTACATACACGACGAGCGAAGCTGCCGCATCCGGGTCCCGACTTGGGTACCTCGAAACTTATCCCACACTCTTCCTGCACTGCTGGTACCACGCGACCAGCGCATTTCGCTGCAATCCCTTCGGTCGCTGCCAACACCGGTTATCAGGGCCGCCGCATAACAGGCGACCGTGCTCAACCGATCTCACGTCGTGTCATGCCGACTCATCGCAGCCCTCGATCAATAGGGTACGTTTAGGGGTAGGATTCCGATCCCCTTTCAAAAACCGGGAGCAAGAACAAGCACTTGCGGGTTATTTCGATTCCAACCCGGGGAGCCATAAGAACAATGACTTACCGAGCATTTCTCGATTTACGTTGAACCATTTGTCCGGTTTTTGTCCGGCTTCGGCTTGAAGGCGTCGGCGACCTTGCCGCCAGCGTTCTCCAGCGCCTCCGAAGTAATGCCGCCGTAGAGCTTCAGCGTCGTTGCAAAGTTGGCGTGCCCAAGGATCGTGTGCACGGCGGCCGGGGGCGTGTCGCTCGAGACCAAAATCGTCTTGTACGTGTGCCTCAGGCTATGGAAGACCACGCGCGGAAGCTCGGCCACCTTCAGCGCCGGGTAGAACTCCCGGAGCAGGAAGTTCGAGGCGCTGATCGGGCCGCCCGTGCTGGTCGAGATAACCAACGACCCGGGTTGTTTGCAATCGTGAACCTGCGCGAGTTTCCACTCGGCGAGCACGGCGGCGAGTTCCGGCTCCACTGGCGCAGTGCGCACCCCTGCGTCCGTCTTCGGGAACTCGACGAACTCGCCGCTTGTGTACTGCCCGCGGACCTGGATGGTGCGCGTGTCGAGGTCTACGTCCTTCCACCGCAACCCGAATATCTCCCCCTCGCGTAGGCCCGTCCTTGCCCCGATGTGAACCACGACCCGCGTCCGCGCCCAGCCATTGTCGACGACGCGGACGCTCGTGCCGCCCGAGCCACGTTTGGGCACTCGTAGAGTGCGCGGGCCCTTCAAGACGTCGAAGAGCGTTGCGAGTTGCTCAGGCGTCAATCGCTCCTCGGCACCCTTGCGAGACCGCACCGTTGGCTTACCCACATCGATCGTTGGATTGTGAGTGACGATGTGATCACGCTTGGCGAACCGATAGAGCCGGCCCATGACGATGAGGGCCTTGCGCACCGGTGACTTGCCGGCGCCCTTCTCCAGCATCTCGTTGCGCCACTTCTCAACCATGCTCGCGCGAACGTCGACCAGGCGCGTGGCTCCCCACCGTGGAAGGATTCGCTCCTCGAGCGCCGTTTCGTAGTCCTTGACCGTCGTCGATCGCAGTGGCTCCTCCCCCTTCGGAAAGTACCCGGCTTCTCTGAAGCGCTTCACGATCTCGCGAACGGTCGCCTTATGCGTGTCACCACTGTAGGTGCCCCCCTCGATACGCGTCTCGATCTCGGTGCGCGCCTTGTCGGCTTCCTTCTTGGTGCCGAAGTACCGCAGTTTCTCTTTGCCGGTGCCCCGGATCCGTGAAGCGCACGGCGTGGTACTCCTACGCCTTGCCGCGGACCTTGCGAGTCACCTTCGTGACGGTTGCCACATCAGCATCCTCCTAAGTTGAGAGTGGGTGTTTCATCCAGTGCCGTTGCTTTATTCACTTGCGCCTGCTGGCCTGGCGCTTGGACTCGATCAAGGGCACCGCGGACATCCTGAGCACGCGTAATGCCGTTTCACCGGTAGTGCCATCGCTGCAGGCGGAACAGTCGCCAACCTTGAATCCGGCCAACACTTCCTGCGTTCCGTCCTCACCGCTGGCGTACGTCGATATCTCAAACCCGTCGCATCTGCAGCCAGCTTCTGCCCGAATTCGCGCCGCAAGTCGCTGGAAGAAGGCTGGGTCACCGGTGAGGCTCTCCAACGCCAGCATCACAGTGCGCGGAACCGGCTGCTCTCCCGAAACGTAGTAGCGCATCGTTCGCTCCGCGATCCCGTACGACAGCACCCACGTTCATGCGGTGCACAGCGCCGGGACCAACCAGCGAACCTATACATACGATGCGAACGACAACATGAGCACCACGTATAGCATCTTCCTTTGCCGAGTACATGAGGTCGACTACGCGATCCAGAGTGCTGAGCCAGCTATTTCCGGCCTTCGACGCAGGGGTAGGAACGGTCGCGTCGGCAATAAATGCAAGTCCGAGAGCCTGACAGTCCTGTGTTCCGAGGTTATTCAACACCCCACCGTCGACGAGGCTCACGTTTTTCGCCAATTTCGCGAAGGCATTTCTATCGGAGATCTGCATTCGTGCTGCGTCACTATCCAAGGTGGCAGGTGCTTCACGATAGTATCTATCTTGCTTGAGATCGACATCATGTCGAATCAGTTCGTGAACATCGAGATTCATCGGAGCTAAAAACGGAGGAAATGCGGATGACGCGGCGACACCAAGCGATACGGGAAGTTGTCTGTCGTCATGAAGGTTGCTGTCAACGGGTGGCCACTCTGGCGAGGTCAGGCCGGACTGACCAAACATCAAAAGATTGCCGTTGTCGAGTTGAGTCGCATGTATACTCGGTGTCGGCGCGCTTGGGGGTTTTGGCAGCGAGTCCAGTGTAGCTTTGTGAAACAGGTATTTATCGTACTCCCCGGCGACGTAATGTGCGGCCGACTGACGTGAGAACAAGCGCTTCGTTATTGACGGCAGATCAATTCGATGTGCTGTCAGAGTCAGAATGGGTAATGCGACCTGCGTTTCAAAGTTTGAGGTGCTGGCAATACCGTCTTTTGCGCCGGCATATAAGCTCGCTCAATGTTGAATTAGCACGGCGACCGTAATAGCACCACCGGAAACAGCAGTGACGGTGTCCGAGCGTGATAGAACTCCCAGTTCGTTCAGGCGCCAGAGTACCCCCACATCAAACAGCGCCGCGCGGTATCCACCGCCGCTGAGGCATACGGCATTCCGTTCAGGGGGCGGAGGGCGAGATGCATCGAAGGCGGTATCGTTCGGTTGGTACTGGCGATCCGGATGCACGACGTACGCAACTTCCGGCATGCGTGGAAACACCCCTCGCATAACGAGACGTGGTCAAATCTGAACGGCCGACAGGCACTACCAATTTCTATGAACTTGCGCAAACGGTGAGAGGTGGGAGAGTTACTGGTGAGACGGTTGGCGGGCCATTCCATCAGCCGATATCAGAGGCAATTTCGCCTCCTACGCGAACATTTACCGGAACAGCGTTGCGCCTTTTTCGGGGCTCGCCGGCGCCTCGAGGACGTACTCTTGGTGCACCCTCAGGCCTCGATTCACTGCGCCCGATCAGGAGAAAAGGTCACGAAGCCGTCTCCGAGCTGGGGTCTGAGGACGAGGCCAGCTCGAGCCGCATTCTCCACGTCTTTCGAGATAAGAATGTCTTTGTAGAAATGCTCGCCACGGGTCTTTGAGTTCCTGCCCCAAACTCCCTTTTTGAAGCGCCCAGTAGCTCTTTGCGAAGTGCTCGGTAAACTTCTCCCTGCAGCTCGCGCATCTGGCTATCCAGCTCCGAGTCAGCAACCAGCATGCCCACTTCTCCCATGCGCAACTCACCTTCTACGCGCATGGGAAACCACACCTGCACGATGTTAGCCAGCGAGCCAAGACCGCCTTCCTTGATCATTGCAGGATGACAAACATAGAACTGAGGCACACCGTTCTTGCTCACTTCGGGCGACGCCGCTTCACGAAAGAACCAGCGACCCTCTCGCTTCTCCGTGCGGCAAAGCCGGGCGCCGGTTGCGGACAGTACCGCCTCCAAAATCGGCTTCAGTTCGCCTGGATCAGAGAAAAAACTTAGCTCTTTGCTGCGACGCTTAGTCATTAGCAGTTATATGGAGTAAACGCACATTGGCCGGTAGCATCTTGAATATCCTCCAGCGCCTTTCTTTCGCGGCTGACCGGAGTTCCATCCTGATTCTGCCGCCCAACATTCTCGCGATAGGGCTTACCGTCTGGGCCTATAGTGGTGATGTCAGGACGCCTGCTCTCCTTATTTCCACCGGGTGTACGAACCGTCTTCTCCTTCTTATCACCACCGGCAACATGAGTGTGCCCCTGGTCTTCGAGTTCCCCAATCTGCTCCTTAATCTTGTCCTGATGTTCCTCATTCGGGACAACCTTCTTGTAACTTTGCGCTTGGCCGTCCCCGATCGAAACTGAGACCTCCGACTCGGACTCCCCCGATGACGAACTTGACAGCGTTGAGTTGACAGCGTTGGCAAACGCATTCCAAACGTGTCGCGTGATCGTGTGTAAAGCCAGCAAGCCGTTGTCAAGAGTGCTGCCGTTGGACTCGCAGGTCTCACCATTTGGCGTCGCGGTGCATTCATACCTTCCAGTCGGATCTGTCCTATTCAGAGGATCGTTGTAGGTGTAGGCATAGAGGTTGAGGTCATCCTCATCGCCTTATACTGGATCAATGTAGCGCTTCCATCCGTCCGTCACCGACTCTCTCTCCGCGGAGTACCCACGCTCAAGATCGGCAATACCGTCAAGCGTCGTATCGCGCTCCGTCAGATGGCCAACACCAACGAGCGTGTACTCGCACTCTTCATCTCCGTGATCAGTCTTCCCGCAGGTAAAGGCCCAGTCCCCGTCGGCATAGTGAGTCGCAAGCAACACTGGACGCAGGTTGTCCCTGACGTGACTGCAGACAACCACCCCTAAGTTCTTTGGTGCGAACTTCATACTAGAATCACCTCGAATCATCGTCATAACTCTTGCGCTTCCGATACTCTTCCTCCGTCTTCGGCCCCTTCTCTCGATTGCAAGTACGACACGCGTTCTCGAGATTCTCGTCGGCCGTTTTGTCACCCTTGCTGTACGGCCGCTTGTGCTCTATTTCGGATGAATTCGACTTCCCGGGCTCACGCGTTGTCTCCTTCCCGCAGTAGTAACAGTGCTCCTTTCCTTCCGAATCCTTGCTTCTGTCCCTAGCCTTATCCGCTTGTTGCTTCGTTGGCCGTCGAGATCCTTGATTTGAAGTGCCCTGTGCATCGGGCGCTTTTGACTCACTGGACGACTCAGAAGACGACTTGTCACCACTGCTTTCATTCTCGCTCCCGGACTTCACATATGCAGGAGTCCAGCCCTTGCTGACCGCATACGCGTACATCGCGGCAGCATCGGCCTCGCTATGCGCGGTGCACTCGACAACTCCACCGCTTGGATCTCCACACTCGTACTCCCCACTTGGATCGGTCTTGTCCAACGGGTCGTTGTAGACGTACGCATAGAGGTTGAGGTCATCCTGATAGCCCACCGGATCGGTCTGCAGGAACCGCCCCAGTTGCGGAGAATAGTACCGGGCGCGGTAGTAATAAAGGCCGGTTTCGGGGTCGACGCGTCGGCCGGTGAACCGGAACTGCTCGCCGCTCAGGGTCGCGGGAGGCTGCTGGGAGGTCAGATTGCCGTACTCGTCGTACGAGAGCTGCTGCGTCAGGTTTCCGCTCGCATCCGTCATATCGATGACCGAGCCCTGATGATTCGTGTGGTAGAAATATTTGGTGGGATTGTTCGTCGCGGCCCCTTCCGCACGCGCGACCCGGTCATCGGTGCCCGGACCCATCAGGTAGCGGCGTAGCACATTGCCCGAGCCGTCCAGCTCGGCGATCTCCTCATCGCCGTCGAGGAGGTACTGCGTCACGGTGCCGTTCACTGTCTTGGAAACGCGACGACCCTGACCGTCGTAGTCGTAGCTGACGGTGGCGGTCGAGCTGCCGTTGACGGCCGCCGTCAGTAGACGGTTCTCACTGTCATACGTATATGTTTGCTGCTGGCCACCCACCGGGACCCATGACAAGAGATTGCTATTGTTGTCATAACCGAAGGTCTGGCCAGCAACGTTCGAGTAGCGATTGAGCGCGTCGGGGGTGTAGGAGGCGTCAGCAGCTTGTCCGCATCAATCGGCCCCCGTGATCCGCGGGCATCGGCCTCGCCAGGGAACACGAGTCCGCGGTCGGTCACTGGACAAGTCGAGTTTCCAGCGCCCCAGCTCAGTAACCCAGTAACCCGGTACAGGAATCGTCCGCAGACTGCTTTCCATCGTCGTTGTGTCATCGGCTCGCCGCCGCGTCGCCTGATGCTCAAATAAGTTGGTCATGCTCAGTTGACGCCCGCCTCGAGGGCAACCGGGTCGCTCTCGACTTAGCGACCGACGGCAGAATCAGAGTCACGCATGTAGTTTTAGCGCCGCGCCTGATTCGTCTACTACCTCTGCCTGGCGAGAGCAAACGAGCCCTCAATATCCACCAACAGTTGAGTCGCCCTACCTTGCCAATTACAGACGCATCCCAGTAAAACTGTCATTCGACGTGTCGCAACTACGCCTGGCGGGGGGGGCTCAAGATTAGCTAACCGACGCAGCCTCTCCAGCACTTCGGCCTCACCGGAGATTAAGACTTGTGGCCCCTCGGATTCAAACTCCCAGGTGACGGAGTGCCGTACTTCCTTGTTGAAACTCAAAGCTCCGGTTCCGTCTGACGATAGGTTGAGGACAATTGTCTCAGTCCCCACCCGTTTGCTGAATAACCCCGCGATTGTACCTCGATCGCAGATTGCTGAGGCACTACATGCCACGAGCAGAAGAGTCAGTAGGGAAGCGGCGACGCTTTTCACTCCGCGGCCTGCTCCCACGTGTAGGTTTGGGAAATTCTTCCTCCAGGCACGTTTCCGCTTATGGGGGGAACCGCGCCGGCAAAGAACGACGTTGTAGTCCAGTGTATACGATACAGTCGGGGAATCGAGCTAGCGGGTGACTTGAACGCCTGGCGACCGGTGGCCGACCAATCAAGGTGGCGCGATGAGCCTCACGCTCGGGAAGTAGCTTCGATAACGGCTGACGTCGCGTGTGAGAAGCGCGTAGCCGCTAACCGCGGCGTGCGCGCCGATGTAGAAGTCCGGTAAAACGCCCTGCTTCGTCCCCTGGCGGCGGCGGTGACTTAAAAACGCCTTGCCCGCCAGAAACAGAGCCTCTCGTGGAATCTGCTCCAAGCTCAAGGATGCCTCCGAGACAACCGCCTCGAGCTCCTCTATCCGTTCAAAAGCCATCGACAGCTCGGAGTAGATCACCGCATTGATCGCGAGCGTGTCGGTCAGACTTGCGGTCTCCAATTCGCCCTGCGACCAATCAGCCCACTGCGCATCATTCTGTAGAACATCAAGTAGGACATTGGTATCCACAAGGACCATGGATCAGGCGCCACGTGTAAGAGCCATAATCTGCTCTGTCTTCATGCGCACGGTCGCCCTCCCGCGCAGTTTGGCAAACAAGCTGGTCCGCGCCTTAGCGCCGGCCTTCGCCGGGCGCAGAACGACCTCGCCACTGGCCAGTCGCTCGAATGTCACGGCGCTGCCGGCCTTGAGCCCCAGATAATCCCGTACAACCTTGGGCACCGTCACCTGGCCCTTGGTGGTCATAGTCGTAGCCATAAGTAATACCTCTCGCCATTCGGGTATTACTTTAGCCGATTTCCGACCCCATGGCACCCCGAAGCGACGTCTTCTTTCTTGTGATTTGGCTCCGCGCCTTACCTTTGCTTTCGTCACTAGTATTCTAAGACATTATACTATTGCCAAGACGTCCTTCCTGTGAGATCACGTCGCTGGGATACCCTGCTCTACGACCTGACTGCATCAGGTGCGCCTCGTGCAGCTTGAACGTAGCGCAGATATCGAGCGCGTCTCGCGCGGCGTCTACAGGCTTACGCGCTACCCGGTGTCCTCCTAACACCCGCA
>JAQGOE010000333.1 GCA_028293725.1 Gammaproteobacteria bacterium
CCAAGTGTCGGCCGGTGCCCGGGCAGGCGCGGGGCCTGTTGCCGGCGCGACGGTTCGTGCCGGCGCACCGGCTGCTGCCAAACGTGATGTAGCTGCGACGACCGGCGTGCGCGTGGCCGCGACCGGCAGCGTGAAACCGGCGGCCCTCGGCGCACCTACGGGCGCAAATGTCTCGCGCGCAGGCGCAGGGTTGGTCTCGTCCGCCGCCGCGGCTGACGCGCCCTTGCATCGCCAGTGGGACTTCGGCGATGTCCCTGAGCATCGCGAGGTCGAACGCAACAGGCTGCGCCTGGTCGTGTATCCCGCCGTCGAGGATCGAATCACGGGCGTCGCTCTGGTAGAGGCGCGAAATGCACTGGCTGCAGAGGCGATTTCACGCGCTGGCATAGTGCGTCTCGCGATGTTGGCTTTGCCTCAACAGGCCAAGTACGTGAGCAAGCGTGTGACGGACGACCGCGACTTGATCCTGCTCAGTCGCGGGCTCTCGCTTCGGCAGTCATTGGCCGACGCCCTGACGCAGCGCGCGTTTCGCGAGTGTTTCTTGCCTGTGGACGTAGCATTGCCTCGTACGGCGCAAGACTTTACGAAGGTTCTCGATAGCCGCCGCGCGCAACTGAGCGAAGTCGCCGATCGTCTTGCGACTACGATAACGTCAACATTGAAAGAATGGCGTGCCGCACGTGCTGCGTTGGACGGCTTACGCACCGGTTCCTTCGCAGACGTAGTTGCGGAGGTCAACGCGCAGCTCGGCCTGCTGCTGCCCCCGGACTTCATCGAATCAACACCACGACCGTGGCTCGATTACCTCCCGCGCTATCTCAAGGCCGTCAACCGTCGTATCGAGCGCTTACCACCCAACGTGCGGCGTGACGCGGAGCTGTCCGCGAAGGTCAGACCGTTCGCCACTGCCCTGCGTGCCTTCATGGCCGAGCCCGTCATTTCGGGCGTGCGCCCCGAGCTCGAGGAGTTACGCTGGATGATCGAGGAATTCCGCGTCTCGCTATTCGCACAAGAGCTGAAAACGATGGTTCGCGTTTCGGAGAAGCGGCTGGAGGAGCAGGTCAGACTCGTACGCGAATCGCAACGCTAGTGCAGTGTTGCGCACTGGAGCACGCGCAAGATGGCAGCGGATGCGCGTCCCGTCCGCGGAGTGCCACGGACGGCCCCCCGAAAAGGGGCGGTGGCCTGAGCGAAGGAGCGGCCGCCGGACTCAGTGCGCTGCGAGGGAGTCCTGCACCGCGGCGATCGTCGCCGTGGGCGCTTCCTCCATCAGCCAGTGGCCGGCGTTCGGAACGACGATTTCCTGCACGTTCGTCGCCGCGTTGCGCATGACGGCCGCCACGTTGGCGCCGAAGGCCTTTGCGGCGCCGATGGCGAGCACCGGCATCGCCAGCTTCGTCTCCATCGCCTTGAGGTTGTCGGCCTCGTCCTTCTGGCCGATCGCGAGGAACTGGGCGAACGCGGAATGCATCGCGCCGGGCCTGGCGTAGATCGCGGCGTAGTGGCGGCGGGTCGCTTCGTCGATCTTCGACGGGTCGCCGGCGAACTCGTTCCAGAAGCGGTCGAGGTAGATGCGCTCGCGGCCGGCGACCAAGCGCTCGGCGTCCGGGCCGCCGAAGTTGAAGTGCCACAACGCGGGCAGGCGCACGATCTGGTTCCACGGCGGGATGCCGGGCACCGGCGAGTCTATTATGACCAGGCGGCTTGTCTTGTCCGGATAGCGCGCCGCGTAGGCATACGCGACCATCGTACCGATGTCGTGGCCCACGATGTCGGCGCGGTCGATGCCGAGCTTGTCGAGGACCGCGCGGATGTCGCCGGCCTGCGTCCACTTGTCGTAGCCGCCGGCGGGGTGCGAGGACAGGCCCATGCCGCGCAGGTCGGGCACGACGACGGTGTGGTCCTTCGCGAGCTCGGCGGCCATCGGCGACCACATGTCGCCGGTCTCGCCGAAGCCGTGGATCAGCACGACCGCGGGCCCGTGGCCGCCGACGCGGACGTTGATCGTCGCGTCGGCGTTCACCACCTGCGAGCTGCGGAAGTCGGCCGGGAAGGGCGTGGGCGCGGCGTGCGCCGACAGAGCGCACAGCGCCAGGCTGGCGGCGAGGCCGGCCGCGACGCGGCGGAAGTGGCGGGAAAATGTGGACGAAACGGTTGCGGACATGCTCGGCTCCTCAGGGGGGCGCTGCTACGGCAGAAGCAACAAGCCGTTTCATCGTCCTCTCCTATGCGCGTGATTGGCCGGTCGGAATGACGCCAGAAACGCTGACAGGGAGCTATTCTCGGGCTGTACGCTGTGACGGATTAGATGGGAAACCATGGAATCTGATTTCCAAAAACGGCAAGGTGATTGCTGGACCAAGAGCGCGCGCGATAGCTCCGGAGCGGGCAGGTCAGATCTGACGCCGACGCGGCCCACGGCTGGCGTTCACGCGCGAGGCCGGTCCGATGCCGACGCTCCCTACGGCCGATGTTCCCGCGCGAGGTAATCCTCGCTCTGCATCTCAATCAAACGGCTAACAGTGCGCTCGAACTGAAAAGACAGTCGGTCACCCCGATACAACTCCACCGGCGGCACAGCGGCCGATACAATGAGATTCACGTTACGGTCGTACAACTCATCCACGAGCGCGATGAAACGCCGCGCCTGGTTCTCGCGAAGCGAGTCCAGGATGGGCACATCGGCGACAATGACGGATTGATACTCGCGTGCGATTTCGATGTAGTCGTCCTGACTGCGCGGTCCTCCACACACGGCGTCAAACTCGAACCAAACTGCGCTACTGCTCTGGCGCACAACGGGTATTGTTCGCCCCTCAATTTCGATCGAGCCGCCCGTGGAGCTGCCGTAGTGGGCGAGCTCGACGAATAACGAGTCGAGACGCTGCGGCGTGTCTGGTGCGGCGGAGAGAAGGTAAGTTCCAGCCTGCGTGAGTTGCCGCAGTCGATAGTCCGTGGTGCCATCCACATTGACCACGTCGACATGCCGCCCAATGAGATCGATCGCAGGTAGAAAGCGCTGTCGCTGCAGGCCGTCCTTGTAGAGGTCCTGAGTTGGGACGTTTGACGTGGCAACGAGCGTCACGCCCCGCTTGAAGAGCGCCTCGAAGAGACCACCCAGAATCATCGCGTCGGCAATGTCGGCTACGAACAGCTCGTCAAAGCACAGCACGCGAGCATCGCGGGCAATCTGCTCGGCGACCGACTCGAGAGGCGACTCACGGTTCTGCAGCCCCTTCAACTCGGTGTGCACGTCGTGCATGAAGCGGTGAAAGTGCCGGCGCCGTTTCTCGGGAAACGGGAGGCTCTCAAAGAACATATCCATCAGCCAGGTCTTGCCGCGCCCCACGCCGCCCCAGAGATACAACCCGCGCTCGGGCTGCGACGCGGAGCCGCCTACGAGGCTGCCGAGCCATCGGCGCAAGGGTGAGGAGACGGAGGCGGAGTGCGCGGCGACGAGGCGACTGCGCAAGTCATCGAGCTTTCCAACCGCAGCGAGTTGCGCGGCGTCAGAGTGAAAGCCGCATTCAGCCAAGCGGCGAAGATAGATCTCGCGGAGACCTTCGCCCGCCGTCCGCGCTGCAGCGCCGACCCCGCCCGCAGCGACAGCGCCTGCCGTAGCGCCAGTCCCTGCCCCGCCCGACTCCCCAGTCTCATTCACGTCACTCACGCCGAATTCAAGTCGCCAGATCCGGCAGATCCCGAAAGTGCTCGAGCGCCTGCGGGTTGGCCAGAGCGTCCACGTTCTTCACCGGCAACCCGTGAATCACATTGCGCACAGCAAGTTCGGTGATCTTGCCCGACAACGTACGTGGCAAATCAGCTACGGCAACGACCTTCGCCGGCACATGTCGCGGCGACGTGTGCGCGCGGATAGTGTCGCGAATTTTTTTCCTCAGTGGCTCGTCGAGCGAAACACCAGCCTTCAAGCGTACAAACAACACCACGCGCACATCGCTCTGCCAATCCTGCCCCACCGCGAGGGCTTCGAGCACTTCCTCCAAGCCCTCGACAGCGGCATAGATTTCCGCGGTACCGATCCGTACGCCACCAGGATTCAACACCGCGTCGGAGCGACCGTAGATGACGAGCCCGTCGTGCTCCGTGATGGCTGCGTAGTCCCCGTGATGCCACACGCCCGGAAATCGTTCGAAGTACGCCGCGCGATACTTACGGCCGTCAGGGTCGTTCCAGAAGCCAACGGGCATGGAAGGGAAGGGCGCCGTGCAAACCAGTTCGCCTCGCTCTCCGCGCACCGGCTGTCCCTCGTCATCGAGGATATCTACCCGCATGCCGAGCCCACGGCATTGGATCTCGCCGAGATGGACCGGCCGCGTCGGGCAGCCCAGCGCGAAGCAAGAGACAATGTCGGTGCCACCCGAGATCGACGCGAGCAGAACATCCGACTTCATGGAGCGATAAACGTAGTCGAAGCCATCAGGCAATAGAGGCGAGCCGGTCGACAGTATCGTTCGTAACGAGGACAGATCGACCGACTGGGCCGGCACGAACGAGCTCTTTTCCATCGCCGCGATGTACTTGGCGCTCGTGCCGAAGATGGTAACCCGCTCTTCCTCCGCCATACGCCACAGGACACCCGCATCCGGATGAAATGGGCTGCCGTCATACAGAATGAGTGTCGCGCCCGTGGCAAGTCCGCTCGCGAGCCAGTTCCACATCATCCAACCGCAAGTCGTGAAGTAGAACAGCTTGTCGTCCCGCTTCACATCGGTGTGCAACAGATGTTCTTTCTGGTGTTGGAGCAGAGTGCCACCGGCGCCGTGCACAATGCACTTGGGCACCCCCGTGGTGCCGGACGAATAAAGAATGTAGAGCGGATGATTGAACGCGACCGGCGTGAACTGCAGCGGCTGACCGGGCGCGCCGAAGGCACTCCATAGCACCGCTTTAGAAGACGCGGCCCCGAGCCGCCCCAGGTCCGGTTCCGCATTGGTGTAAGGAATCACGATCACCCGCTCCACCGATGGCAGATGCTTCAGCACCTCCGCCATGGAGCTCAACGAATCCAGGGTCTTGCCGGCGTAAAAGTAGCCGTCCGCCGTGAACAACACCTTAGGCGCGATCTGCCCGAACCGATCCACCACCCCGTGCACCCCGAAGTCAGGCGAGCAGGAGGACCATGTCGCCCCGAGGCTGGCAGTGGCCAGCATGGCGAGCATGGTCTCGGGAAGATTCGGCATGAAGGCGGCGACACGATCGCCCGACACGACGCCGGCCGCTCGCAGCCCGTCGGCGATCCGCGCGACTGATTCGCGCAATTCTTTGTAAGTGATGACATTCCGGGTGTCACGCTCGTTGCGGAACACCAGCGCCGGTTGCTCGTCGTCGTAACGAAGCAGGTTCTCGGCGAAGTTCAGTCGGGCGTCCGGAAAAAACTGCGCACCCTGCATCTGTGCGCCGTCCGCAATAACCGGCCCTGCGCCCCACTCCGCCCGCACCCCGGCAAACCGCGCCAGCTCTCTCCAGAACTCCGCAGGCTGCTCCACCGACCACGCATACAGGTCGCCGAAGTCGCTCAACCGCAATCCCATGCGGGCGTTCAGGCCGTCAATGAACCGCGTCAGGTTGGCATCAGCCACACGAGCAGCGGATGGCCGCCAGATTTCCGACATGAAGAGAAAGTCCTGGAATGGATGAGTAGTAACCGGCTCCCGGCTACAACGACTGGTAGTTAGGCCCGGAGCCGCCCTCGGGCGTGGTCCAGTTGATGATCTCGTACGGATCCTTGATATCGCAAGCCTTGCAATGAACGCAGTTCGCGGCATTGATCTGCAGACGCTTGCCACCCTCTGGGGCGTCGACGATCTCGTAGACGTTCGCCGGGCAGAACCGTTGGCAAGGATTGCCGAATTCCTTCGCACAGCGCTCGATGCAGACGTTCGTGTCGAGCACCTTCAAATGAGCCGGCTGATTCTCGTCATGCGTAGTCGACGCAAAGAATACGGAAGCGAGGCGGTCACGCGGCGGCAGCGTGCGATCCACCCATTCGCGATTCACTTCCGGGTAGTCGGACAGATATTTCAGGCGCGCATAGTCGGGCGTTCTGCTCTTCAAGGTCCACGGCGTACGGCCGCCGGTGACCACTTCGAGCGCCGCGTTGGCCATGCCGAACCAGAGTCCCTTTTTGAACCCGGGTTTGTAGTTACGAACCGCCTTGAGCTCCTGGCCGCCCGGCGAGGCCCGCCAGCGTGCGTCGAAGCCATCGGGTGAGCCTACTTCCGCTAGGTTCTCCGCGGCCAACATGCCCGAACGGATCGCCTGGTGAATGCCTTTGATCTTCGGGACGTTGACCCCGCCGCCGGAATCCCCGATGAGCATTGCACCGGGCATGTCGAGGCGCGGAATCGACTGCCAGCCGCCCGCGGCGATGGTGCGCGCCCCCGCGGCCAGGATCTCGCCACCTTCCAGAAAGGACTTCACGCTGGGGTGATGTTTGAACTGCTGGAAGGCCTCGAACGGCGAGAGGCGCGGGTCTTCATAGTCGAGTCCGACGACGAAGCCGACATAGGCGCGGTTATTGTCGAGGTGATAGATGAAACTGCCGCCGTAGGTGCGGGAATCCAGCGGCCAGCCGAGCGAGTGTTGAATCAACCCCGGCTCGACCCGACCCTCCGGGAGCTGCCACAACTCTTTCAGCCCGAGGCCGTAGCTCTGCGGACAGGAGCGTGCGTCGAGTCCAAACCGGCGAATGAGTTGCTTCGCGATGCTGCCACGCGCGCCTTCGGCGATTACCGTGGTGCGCGCCCGGATCTCCGGCCCAGGCGTGTAGTTTGGTCCCGGCTTACCGTCCTTCTCGATACCCATGTCACCGAGACGAACGCCGGCTACGGATTCATCGGCATTAAACAGAGGCTCCGCGGCGGCGAAGCCTGGAAATACGTCCACACCCAGTGCTTCGGCCTGCTGCGCCATCCAGGGCGTGAGCTGTCCCAGCGAGATGATGAAGTTGCCGTGATTATGCAGCTGCGGCGGTATGGGCAACGCCATGCTGCCGGTGCGTGTCATGAAGCGGAACTCGTCCCGCTTCGCCGCGACACAGATCGCCGGTGGCGACTGCCGCCACTGCGGCAGCAGCGCATCCAGCGGCCCCGGCTCCATGACCGCTCCAGAGAGCGCCTGAGCGCCCACGGCGGAGGCCTTCTCCAGCACGCAGATGTTGGTGTCAGGTTTGAGCTGTTTGAGCCGGATGGCGCAGGAAAGGCCGGCTGGCCCTCCGCCCACGATGGCGATGTCATATTCCATGACATCGCGCTGGACCGTATTGCTCTCCACGGCGGCGCTACTCACGATGGTGGGATCCTCGAGACCTACTTGGGTTGCATGCGGATCGCGCCATCGAGGCGGATCGTTTCGCCATTCAACATGGGTATTTCGAAAATGGCAGCCACGAGTTGCGCGAACTCGACCGGCTTGCCCAAACGGGACGGGAAGGGGACCTGGCTCGCGAGCGAGTCCTGCAGTTCCTGCGACATCGCGTCCATCATCGGCGTGTGGAAGATGCCCGGCGCGATCGAAACGCATCGAATGCCGAACCGCGCGAACTCACGTGCCATGGGCAATGTCATTCCCGCGAGACCCGCCTTCGTGGCGGAATATGCCGCCTGGCCGATCTGGCCTTCAAACGCCGCCACCGAAGAGGTGTGGATGATCAGCCCCCGCTCGCCGTCGTCGGTGGGCGCATTGTTCTGCATGATCGACGCCGCCGCCTTGTCGCACAGGAAGGTGCCGATGAGGTTGATGTGCACGACTTTGGCGAAGAAGTCGCCGGCCATCGGTCCGTTCTTGCCGAGCACGCGGCCCGCGCCCACCACACCGGCGCAATTCACGAGTAGGTTGATGCCGCCCATCTGAGCCCTGGCGCTTTCCATCGCCGCATTCACTTCGGCTTCGGAGGTCACGTCACATCGGACGAACAGAGCGTTGGCACCAAGTGCGGTGGCCGCAGCACGGCCCGGCCCCTCCTGCACGTCCAGGATGACGACCTTGCCGCCCTTCGACACGACGTATTGAGCAACCGCGTTGCCCAGGCCGGAAGCCCCGCCCGTTACGACGGCGCGTGCATCTTGGATCTTCATTCGACTCCCCTGGAAACCCCTTACCCTATCATTTCTACGGCCAGTGCAACCGCTTCGCCGCCGCCGATACACAGGGAGGCAATGCCCCTTTTCTCGCCCCGCCGCCGAAGTGCATAGAGGAGCGTCGTCAGGATGCGTGCACCCGTAGCTCCGATCGGATGGCCGAGCGCGCAGGCGCCACCGTTGACGTTCACCCGTGCATGGTCGATGTCGAGGTCATGCATGGCCGCCATCGGTACCGCTGCGAATGCCTCGTTAATCTCGTAGAGGTCGGCGTCATGCGGGCGCCAACCGAGCTTCGCCAGGGTCTTCTTGATCGCGCCCACCGGCGCCGTCGTGAACCACTCCGGCTCATGCGCATGGCTCGAGTAAGCCAGCACCCGCGCGAGGGGTTTCAAGCCTCGCGCCTCAGCCGCGGCCGCGCTCATCACGACCAGCGCCGCGGCGCCATCCGAGATGGACGAGGAACTGGCGGCCGTGACCGTGCCGTCCTTACTGAACGCGGGTTTCAGAGTCGTAATCTTTTCTATGTTGCATGTGCCGGGGGTTTCATCGCGTGAAATCACGGTCTCGCCTTTACGCGTTTTCGCCGTTACCGCCACCACTTCGTCATCGAATTCGCCGGCGCCGAGGGCCCGCATCGCGCGGCGCACCGATTCGGCTGCGAAGGCGTCCTGCGCGGCGCGCGTGAAGTTGTATTTCGCGGCCGTGGAGTCTCCGAAGGAGCCCATCGCCCGGCCGTCGAACGGGCTCTGCAGACCGTCGTAAATCATGTGGTCGAGAATTTCACCGTGGCCCATGCGATAGCCGGCACGCGCCTTGGGCAACAGGTACGGGGCGTTGGACATGGACTCCAGGCCGCCGGCGAGAATGATCTCCGCCTCGCCCGCTTTGATCTGGTCCGCGGCCATCATGACGGCCTTGAGGCCGGATCCGCACATCTTGTTGATCGTGGTGGCGGGCGTGCCGATCGGAACTCCGGCACCCAACGCCGCCTGGCGCGCGGGCGCCTGGCCGAGGCCGGCCGAAAGCACGCACCCCATGATCACTTCCTGGATATCACTTCCCTTCAGACCCGCCGCCTCGATCGCGGCTTTCAGCGCCGCGCTGCCGAGTTGTGTAGCGGTCAATGGCGTGAGGACGCCTTGAAAAGCGCCGATGGGGGTGCGCTTGGCGGAGACGATAACAACATCTGACATGATGAACCTCTGCAGTTGTTCTCAGCGGCCGGCTCGCGTGGCGGCCCGGCGTGGGGCAGCGGCGCGGCGTGGGGTGGCGCGGCGCGCGGCGCTTGCGGTAGCGGCACGCGGACGAAGCCCATTTTCGAATATGGTCACGAAGGCGTCGGCAATCTCGGCGCCCGTCATCGACTTATTCTCGCGATACCAGTGCGCGATCCAGTTGAGAGCGCCGGCCAGCGCGAAGGCAGTCATCTTCGGATCGCAGGGGTGAATCGAGCCGTCCTGGACACCTTCGCGGATGAGACGGCGGATGCCCTGATCGATCTCCGACTTGAGCGCCTTGATATGACCGCTCATCGCCGGCGACAGGTCCTGCTCCTCGGCGCGAACCATGCACCAGCCGAACTCGGACGCGACGGCTTCTCCATAGTGACGCAGCACGCCGTTCAATCGCTCGCGCCCCGTCACCTTCAGCTGTTTCACTTCGCGGAAGGCTGCCCGGATCTGCTCCACGCCCGCGACGAAACACTCAAACAGGAGTTGCTCTTTGTTCGTGACGTAGTAGTAGACGGTCGGCTTCGTGACGTCGAGCGCAGCGGCGATGTCGTCGAGTGAGGTGTTGTGATAGCCCTTGCGGTTGAACGCATGGGCGGCCGCCCGGATCACCGCTTCGCGCTTCACTTCGCGCTCGCGTACCCGCTCACGGCTCGCCCGCCAGGGGGAGGCCGGCAAGGTGCTCTGTTTGACGGCGGGAGGGGATGTTCGGCGGTTGGCCATCGGCTATGCTCGGCGCTTGTGACTCGACGCTGTCTACACCGCAATTATAGCGGCTGCGGCGCCCGCCGCGTGACGGAATGCTGCGGCTCGGCGCTCCGGCCACAGACCAGACCAGACCTTGGATTGACCGCCAAAGCCCGCATCCACCATACTCGCGAGTAGCCATCTTACTGGTGCGTAAAGGAACCCCCTTCAAGGGGCCCGCCGCACCCCAAGCGAGAGCCCCATGAACGCCGGCCTCCAGAGCAGCGCCGCCCTCGAGCAGCTTCCCGCCAAGCCACCGCTGCGCTTCGTTTCCGCCGCCTCCCTCTTCGACGGGCACGATGCCGCCATCAACATGATCCGGCGCCTGCTCCAGGCGCATGGCGCGGAAGTGGTCCACCTCGGCCACAACCGCAGCGTCGCGGATATTGTGCGCGCCGCCATCCAGGAGGATGCGGATGCCATCGCCGTAAGCTCCTACCAGGGCGGGCACAACGAGTACTTCGCCTATATGGTGGATATGCTCCGCGAGCGCGGCTATGAGCATGTCCGGGTGGTGGTGGGGGGTGGGGGCACCATTTCTCCGGAGGAGATCGAGGCCCTGGAGCGCCACGGGGTGGAGAAGATCTACACCCCGGAGGACGGCCGCCGGATGGGCCTGAACGGCATGATCGACGACGTCTTTACCCGCCTGGGCGCCGCGCCGAAACCGAAGTACGAGTTCCGGCCTCTGAATGCGCGCGACCACGGCCCCATCGCCCGAGCGATTTCGGTGCTCGAGGGAGCTGAGGAGTCCACGGCCACCGGGGAACAGATCCGCCGCGCTCTGGCGCGGGCCCGGCACAAGGCCCCCGTCATCGGCATTACCGGTACCGGCGGAGCGGGAAAGTCCAGCCTCACTGATGAGCTGCTCGCACGCCTGGTGCGCTCTTTCCCGGACCTGCAGATTGCCGTCGTGGCGATGGATCCGACCCGGCGGCGTAGCGGCGGGGCCCTTCTGGGCGATCGCATCCGCATGAACAGCCTCGCCGCCGAGTCGATCTTCATGCGCTCGCTGGCGACCCGGCGGCAGAATCTCGCCACTTCGGCCGTCCTGAAGGATGTGATCGGGTTGTATGAGGCGGCCGGGTTCGATCTCATCATTGTCGAGACCGCCGGCATCGGCCAGTCGGACACTGAGATCGTCGATTTTGTCGACCTGTCGTTGTATGTGATGACGAGCGAGTATGGCGCGGCGAGCCAACTCGAAAAGATCGACATGCTCGACTACGCCGATCTCATCGTTCTCAACAAGAGCGAGAAGCGCGGCGCCGAGGACAGTTTGCGTGATGTGCGCAAACAATGGCGGCGCAATCACCCCGACGGCGCGAAGCTCGCGGATGCCGAGATTCCGGTGTTTCCGACGATCGCGAGTCGTTTCAACGACCCCGGCGTGAATCGATTGTTCGCGGCGATCTGCAAGCGGCTGTCCGAGAAAGGGATCGGGGCGATCTCCTGGGCGGTGTCGGACGTAGGTCCTACGGAGTTGACGAAGCGTGAGCCGCTGATCCCGGGCACCCGTACGCGTTATCTGGCCGACATTGCACAACATGGCCGTGGTCTGCGCGCGCGGATCGAAGAGCAGGTCGA
This sequence comes from Gammaproteobacteria bacterium, assembly GCA_028293725.1. The sequence goes on from JAQGOE010000333.1 coordinate 11,666, forward strand.
AGCTGCACGCCGCGCGTTTGGCATGTTCGAAGCGTTGAAGACGTTGCATGATGCGCAGCTTCCCGGCGAGCTCGAAAGATTCTCCGAAGCTGCGCTCACGGACGCGGCGGCGGACGGTACGAAGCGTGAGCTGCGAGCTGCTTATAACAAGGCACTCGACGCAATGGGTGCCGACGCTGTCGGTGAGCTGAAGGCGTGGCCGGCGCGCGTGCGCTCCGCCACGGATGAAACCTACTCCTACAAGGTTCGCGACCGGGTGGTGACCGGAGAGAATTACACCGAGAGTCTCGCGCACCAACGGGTGCCGAAGCTCGCCGTGCCGAAGTTTCGTGACTGGGGCGAGATTCTTCACTTCATTCTGACGGAGAATCTGCCGGGCGCGTATCCCTACACCGGCGGCGTTTACCCTTACCGGCGTGAGGAGGAGGACCCAACCCGCATGTTTGCCGGGGAGGGCGCGCCGGAACGGACGAACCGCCGCTTCCATTACGTCGCCGGCGATCACGGCGCGGCGCGCTTGTCGACGGCATTCGACTCGACCACTCTCTATGGAGAGGATCCGGACACGCGACCTGACATTTACGGCCGCACGGGTAACTCGGGAGTGTCGATCGCCTCGCTCGACGACATGAAAAAGCTCTATTCGGGCTTCGATTTGTGTCTGCCGTCGACATCGGTGTCCATGACCATCAATGGTCCCGCGCCGATGTTGCTGGCGATGTTCATGAACACCGCCATCGATCAGAGGGCCGAGCGCTATCTGAAGGCCGAGGGACGTTGGAGCGAAGCCGAGCGGAAGATCGAAGCGCTGCATCGGAGCGCGGCCGAGCGTGGCTGTCCGAGGCCAACCTACAAGGGCGAGTTGCCGAAGGGACACGACGGCACCGGGCTCGCACTCCTGGGCGTAACCGCCGACGAGATCCTCGAGCCTGAGATCTATGCGCGCATCAAGGGCGAGGCGCTGCAGGCCGTGCGTGGCACGGTACAGGCGGACATCCTGAAAGAGGATCAGGCGCAGAACACCTGCATCTTCTCCACCGAATTCGCGCTGCGCATGATGGGAGACGTGCAGCAGTACTTCATCGAGCGGAAAGTGCGGAATTTCTATTCCGTCTCCATCTCCGGGTACCACATCGCCGAAGCCGGCGCGAACCCGATCTCACAACTCGCGTTCACGCTCTCTAATGGCTTTACGATCGTCGAGTATTACCTCGCGCGGGGTATGAAGATCGACGATTTCGCCCCGAACCTGTCGTTCTTCTTCTCGAACGGAATGGATCCGGAATACGCGGTGATCGGGCGTGTCGCACGGCGCATCTGGTCCCGGGCCATGCGCGATCTGTATCGCGCCGGATCCCGCAGCCAGATGTTGAAATATCACATCCAGACTTCAGGCCGCAGCCTGCATGCGCGCGAAATCTCATTCAACGATATTCGCACCACCCTGCAGGCGCTGTACGCCCTGTTCGACAACTGCAACAGCCTGCATACGAACGCCTACGATGAAGCGCTCACGACTCCCACGGAGGAAAGCGTGCGGCGCGCCGTCGCGATCCAACTCATCATCAACCGCGAGTTGGGGCTGAACAAGAATCAGAATCCCTGGCAGGGCTCGTTCGCCATCGAGTATCTGACCGACCTGGTCGAAGAGGCGGTGTATAAGGAGTTCGAGTCCATTTCCGAGCGGGGTGGTGTTTTGGGCGCGATGGAGACCATGTACCAACGCGGCAAAATCCAGGAGGAGTCGCTCTACTACGAGACCCGCAAGCACGACGGCAGCCTGCCGATTGTCGGCATCAACACCTTCCTCTCGAAGTCGGATGCGAGCGAGGAGCACAAGGGTGCTGAGCTCATTCGCTCCACCGAGCAGGAGAAACAGGACCAGGTTGCTGCGGTACGCGCGTTTCAGGCGCGCAATGCCGGCGCCTCGCCCGCCGCGCTCCACAAGCTACAACTGGCTGCGGCCAGCGGTGGCAACGTGTTCGGCGAGCTCATGGAGTGCGTCAAGGTCTGTTCGCTGGGGCAGATCTCGCATGCTCTGTATGAGGTGGGCGGGCAGTATCGCCGGAACATGTGAGGTCGGGCTCACCGAGCTCACTGAGGATCGCCGCCCGTGCACGGTCGCGAAGGTCGATCGCGGCGTCCTCGGCGGCGGCCGCCTGCGGAGCGATCGGCGAGAGAATCCGAACTTCGATACGCCCCGGGCGGGGAAGGCCGCCGGTCGGCGATAGCGCGACCCGCGTGCCCCTTACGGTCGCCGGGACGATGGGGCATCCCGCACGAATCGCGGTGGTGAACGCCCCTGTATGAAACTTCAGCAGTCCGGGGATGGTCGTGAAGGTGCCTTCCGGGAAGAAGGCGAGCGAATTGCCGTTGATGGCGTCGCGCAGCACGCGTCGTGCGTCTGCCGCGCCTCGATTTCGATTGAACCGCTCTACGAAGTGCGAGCCGAGGCGGCGCAGCAGCAGTCCCGCTAGCGGCACGCCGTTCATCTCCCGCTTGATGACGAAGGAAAATTGCGCGGGAAGCGCGGCCGTGAACACCACGCCGTCGAGGTAGCTCGCGTGGTTTGATACCACCACGCATTGGCCTTCAGGCAACCGGTCAGCTCCTTTCACGGTGAGCCGCATGCCCGCCAGCAAAAAGAACGTGCGCGACATCATGCGGGCAACCGTGCGCCGCCGCCGCGTGCCGGGAATCACGAGCACGAGGATGAGGGTGCTCAAGCCCAGCAGTAGGAACAGCACAATCGCGTAGACCCCATAGAGGAATCTGAACGGGGCCAGGACGGCTGCGCCCCCTTGGCGTGGTGAATTTTCCGGACGATGAGCTGTCATGCCACTTGTATCGACGAACGGCGGTCTCGGAGCATGTGAACTGGTTCTCTTTATGTTAATGCCGGGACGTAGATGTGAAGACAATCACGTCGGTATCTTGGCCGTGCTCACCATACTGCAGCAGCAAGTTTATGGGACTTTGAGGCTCGTTACAGTCGAGCGCACCGGTCGGTGCGCACGGGCTTCCAGTGAGAACGGGCTTTGTCCAACCAGGCTGTAGCAATTGCCATGACGCCCAACGCCGATGCTGCCGACCCGGCAGTATCACGCTTTCTCGATGCAGTGTGGATGGAGCGCGGGCTCTCAACCAACACTCTCGCGGCCTATAGGGCCGATCTGACCGCGCTCTCGCGTTGGCTGAACGAGCGGCAGACTCCCATGATGCGCACCACACGTGCGGATCTCCAAGATTTCATCGCCTACCGCGTCACCGCGGGCGCGCGTCCGCGCTCGACGGCGCGGCAGCTTTCGAGCTTCAGGCGCTTTTTCCGATATCTCATGCGTGAAGGTGTGATCCGTGATGATCCCACTGCGCAGATTGCGATGCCCAAGATCGGGCGCTCGCTGCCGAAGTCGCTGTCGGAGGAAGAGGTTGAATCCCTGCTCGGCGCGCCTGTCGTGAGCGATCCGCTCGGCAATCGTGACCGCACCATGCTGGAAGTCCTCTACGCGACCGGCTTGCGCGTCTCCGAGCTGGTGAACCTGCGCCATGGCCAGGTCAACACGACCCAGGGCGTGATTCGAATTCTCGGCAAGGGTAATCGCGAGCGGCTCATTCCGCTGGGCGAGGAAGCCATGCGCTGGCTCAAGGACTTTGCGCAGGGCTCGCGGAGCGAGATCCTCCTCGAGCGCCAGACGGACTACCTGTTCCCGACGCGGCGTGGCGATCGCATGACGCGCCAGGC
>JAQGOE010000335.1 GCA_028293725.1 Gammaproteobacteria bacterium
AAACCCCACAAACACATCGCGCGCGGCCGTGTCCTCCCCCGCGTACGCCGCAATCTCCCGCATCTCCCCCACCCACCGATAAGCCTTCGGCAACATGTCAGGAACCTGGCGACCCAGAGAGTTGAGCAGCCCCGGCAGGCTCTCCGACATCTCCTGATACAGCGCCTCAGTCGCCCCGGAGCGCGACGCCGCCAGAATCATGGCAGCCGCGATTGCCGCCAGCCCCTTATTGATCCCGGCATATGACATCTTGAGCGCCGAAGCGGCGCCAATCGGCCCGTCGAGCACCCGCACATCGAGCCCGTACTCCGACAGAGCCTGCACCCGTGAGGCACTCCCACCGCAGGCGTAAAAGTGCGGGCTGGCCTGCCCGGGCTTCGGCGCCAAACCGATGATCGACGCGTCGACGAATGGCGCTCCAGCCGCCGAGATCACCGCGCCGATCTGCCGCACCGTCTCCGGGCTCACGGCGTTGCAATCTACAAACACCGGTTTACGCTCCGCCGCCAACAATAGCGGCGCCATCTGTTGAGCGAATGACAAGGCGTGAGCCGGTGGCAGAATCGATAACACCAACTCTGCGGCGACGAGGCCATCCAACGGCACGTCGGTCATTCCCGCGGCTTCGGCCCGCGCCACGCTTGCGGCTCCGCGCCCCGCCAACGTTGTGAGAACCTTGGCCCCGTGCTCGTTCAGCCGTCTCGCAACAGCGGCACCCATGTTTCCAGCCGCAACAATCGCAACTACGGGAATCATCGTTCCTCCGCCTGCACCCCTAACAAATGCGTCGTTTTCGGCTGCCCATCCACCTGGAATCGAAACACAATCTGCTCCAGGATCCGGTCGGCCTTGGTCACCCGCTCGTGCGAGCGCAGATGCTCCAGCCACGAGTCCGTCATGAAAGTCTCGATGAAGCGCCCGTCGACCGCAGGGTCTTCGTACAGCCCCCACTGATACGCTCCGTCCCGCCGGCGCTCCTTCGAATAACGTCCCAACGCCCGCAAAAACGCGGCCCGATTCTTCGGGTCGATGTGGTACTCCACGGTCACCAGCACCGGACCGCGATCCTCCTCCACCGCATGGGTGGTTATAGGAGTGGCCCAGTGCAGCGAAGGCGAGAAGTCCACTCCAGCACCGGTCTGCAACTTCCAACGCCACGTGAGCGGTATCGCCAGCAATGCTCCGGCCGCCGCCAGCAGCAACGCGGGCGACACGCCGGCGAGCGCGCCTACCTCGCCCCAAACGACACTACCGACACTCATGGAGCCGAAGAACACCGTCACGAACACCGCCAACCCACGGCCCCGCACCCAGTCGGGCAGGGCGAGTTGCGCGGAAACATTGAGGACTGAGAGCGACGCGATCCACGACATGCCGGCAAGCAAACTGGCTACCAGCGTGATGGAGGACGTTCGCGACAATCCGAACAACACGGTCGCCACCGCGGTGCCGATCGTGCCCGCCGCCAGCAGACCATCGGGGCCCAGTCGCGCCTCGAGCCGCGGCAGCGTGAACGCTCCACCTACCGCGCCGGCGCCGATGGCGCCCAAAAGAATCCCATAGAGCGCCGGCCCACTCTCCACCTGCTGACGCGCGACCAGGGGCAACAAAGCCCAGTAGGCGCTGGCAAACAGAAAGAAGGCCGCGGCGCGCACCAGGGTCGCGGTGAGGTACGGGTTATATCGCGCATGACGCAAACCTGCGCGGACCGCGCTGCCGAAGCGCTCGGGAGGCAGGCGCCCCCGTTCCTTTGCAGGCGGTCGCCACCCCAGAAGTCCCGCGATGACTCCCGCGTTACTGAACGCATCTATCCAAAACGGTGCGGCTATACCAAAAGCGCTCACGACGAGCCCACCGAGCGCCGGGCCAACCGCTCGGCTTACGTTCACGCCTGCGCTGTTGAGCGCGATCGCCGGCGGCAGATCGGCTTTGGGAACCAACACATTCACCACCGCCTGCCATGGCGGGGCGGTCATCGCCGACCCCACACTGACGATGAAGGTCATGAGGAGCAGGCTCGCAGGGGTGATCAGATGCCGGCTCACCAGAACGGCGAACACGATCGAGGACCCCATGATGAACAGCTCGCCCGCCACGAGAAATTTGCGGCGGTCGACGATATCGCTGAGCGCTCCCGCAGGAATCGCGAGTAGGAACATCGGGAGGCTGGTCGCCACCTGCACCAGGGCCACGATGAGGGGGCTGGAATCGAGGCTCGTCATGAGCCATCCCGAGGCGGCCGAAGACATCCACCCGCCGATGTTCGAGACGACCGTCGCGATCCAGATGACCGTGAAAGTCCTATGGCGAAACGGCCCCCAGGGGGACGACGCGGGTCGGAAGACGGCGGACTGGGCCATCAGAAATAGAACGATCGCGTCATGACTGGTCTCCCGGTATCGCCGGATTATAGGTTCATCGCCGATCGCACCGTGCGACGGTTGCACCGCGCACCCGTCGAAGTCTATTGTCGTGGTCCAGCCAAGGAGGGGGCCCCACAACGCATGGCCAGGAAAGCACGGAGACAGCTTATGGCGTCGGAAAGCGACAAAATACAGCAGCCTTCGGTATCTCCCGCCACGGGTGATGCCGAGACCCTCTTTAGTGCGCTTCAACACGCCGAGAGCGAGCTGGCGGAGACGAAAGCCGCTCTCGAGCGCAAGACCCAGGAGCTGGCTCGCGCCCTGGCCGCGCACAAGGAGATCGAGACGGAGCTGCACCAGCAGCGTGATTGGCGTGATGCCGACCGGCGTAAGGATGAGTTTCTCGCCACACTGGCCCACGAGCTGCGTAATCCCCTGGCGCCGATCCGGCAGGCGGCGCTGATCTCGAAAGCACCTAGCGCCACCGATGCCCAGAAACGCTGGAGCCACGACGTCATTGACCGTCAGGTTCAGCACATGTCGCTGCTACTCGACGACCTGCTCGACATCTCGAGAGTGACGCGAGGAACGTTGGCTCTACGGATGCAGTCGACCGAGCTGGCATCAGTGATCGACACGGCCGTTGAGACGGCGCGTCCCACGATTGACAGCAAGCGTCACGTCCTCACGGTCGACATTCCTCCTGAGCCCATTCGGTTCACGGCCGACCCGTTACGGGTTGCGCAGGTGCTGTCGAATCTCCTGACAAACGCGGCCAAATACACCGATCCGGAGGGGCAGATCCGTTTGACCGCGCGCTGTGAGGCGAGCGATGTGGAGATTTGCGTCTCCGACAGCGGTATTGGCATCAGCGCCGCGACCCTGCCGCGGGTTTTCAACATGTTCTCGCAGGTCCACTCGACGACAGATCGTTCCGAAGGCGGCCTGGGAATCGGGCTCGCGCTGGCGCAAGGGCTCATCGAGCTCCACGGCGGCACCATCCAGGCTAGTAGCGCGGGACTCGGCTGCGGTAGCGAGTTCACGGTGCGCCTGCCGCGCCGGGTTGTCGTGGAGCTGGTGCAAAATACCTCCAACGCCTCCCCCACCACGCGCGAGACTTTGCGTCGTCGCATATTGATCGCCGACGACAATCGTGACTCCGCGGAAACGCTCGCCGCACTCCTGCGCATGGAAGGGCACGAGGTAACGAGCGTGCACGACGGGCCGGTTGCGCTTTCGGTGTTTGGTGAGTTGAAGCCAGATGTGGCGCTTCTCGACATCGGTATGCCCGGACTCACCGGTTATGAAGTCGCGCGCAAGATGCGTCAGTCCGCTCCCCGCGCGCCCCTGACGCTCATTGCCATCACCGGCTGGGGTCAGGATATCGACAAGGAGCGCGCCTTCGCGGCGGGCTTCGATCATCA
>JAQGOE010000361.1 GCA_028293725.1 Gammaproteobacteria bacterium
ACTCGCTGATCACGCGGGTCAGCTCATGGACCATCCCAGTGCGGTCGCTGCCGATCGCCGAAACGGCCAAGTGCTGCTTCATCTGTGCGTTGACGGTGGAATTCCTTATATTCGCGCGAAGTGTACCGGGAGCGGCGTCTGGTTGCGACAGCAGGTGCCATGTCGCGTGCTCACGACGGCATAGGTGGCGTAGAGGCCCTCTGGGGGTGCCATGTTCAGGCTCCTTGCGCGCGCGTAAGAGGGGTGCGGCCAGGCCCATGCAAGCTCAGGCCCTGTCGTGCGGCGCGCGCTCAAGAGCGGCATAGGTGGCTTTGAGGCCCTCAGGTTGCCTAGCGCTTGCCTAGTCAGAGCACCGGCTCGTAACATCGCACGCTCTTTTTTCAGCAGCTTGCGGAATTTTCCATGTTTTCAGGCAGCTTGGTGGCCGTCGTGACGCCGATGCGTTCTGACGGGCGTGTCGATTTCGAGGCCTGGGCCCGGCTGGTGGACTTTCATCTCCAGAACGGCACGAGCGGCATTGTCGTGGCCGGGACCACCGGCGAGTCCCCTACATTGCGCGATAGCGAGCTTCGCGAGCTGACCGAGCGCGCCTGCGACCAGGCGCGGGGGCGGATCCCGATCATCGTCGGCGCGGGTACGAACAGCACCGCCGCGACGGTCGAGCGCGTCGGCTGGCTCTCGGAATTGCCGGTGGACGGCTTGCTCATTGTGACGCCGGCTTACAACCGCCCGACACAGGAAGGGCTGTATCTGCATTTCGCGGCCGCGGCCGAAGCGGCCCGCAAGCCGATTATTCTGTATAACGTCCCGGCGCGGACGGCGGTGGATATGCTGCCGGCGACCGTGGTGCGGCTCTCGCAACTTCCCGGGATCGTTGCAGTCAAAGAGGCGGTAACGGAGCCGGGGCGGGTGCGCGCCCTGGTCGATGCGTGCCGGAACGACTTCGTGGTGTTGAGTGGCGATGACGCCACCGCACGTCGCTCCTTCCAGGAGGGCTCGCGCGGAGTGATTTCCGTGACTGCGAATGTGGCGCCCCGAGGCATGGCGGATGTGGTTGCCGCGGGTGTGCGCGGCGATTACGCGACGGCCGAAAAGCTGGATGCGCCGCTGGCAGCGCTGCATCGGGATCTGTTTATCGAGGCGAACCCGATCCCGACCAAGTGGGCGCTGGCGCGCATGGGCTTGATCGGGGAGGGCATCCGGTTGCCGCTCACGCCGTTGTCGGCGGCGTCACAGCCGGCGGTGCTGGCGGCTTTGCAGGGGGCGGGCGTATTGCCCGCGAATTGAGCTGGGCGCGCCGAGGCGCCGGATTGGAACTAGCGCGCGTCGACGCGCCCAAATGAACTGGCGCGCCTGCGCGCCGCAATGAAATAAGGCTAAAGGCTTTGCGAATGAAAGTAGTGCTGCAGTTGGGGGTGGTTCTGGCCGTGGGTCTGGCGCTTGCGGGCTGCCATCCGATCCAGGCGCTCAAGTCCCGGGCCAACTCCTGCCATCGTACTCAGCCCTACACGGCGGCCACGAGTGTCGCCCCCCTGAAGATTCCCGCAGGCCTCGACCAGCCGGATTCGACCAACGCCCTGCACGTCCCGGACCTGAAGGAGCCGGCGCCCCCGCGCCGCTCGGGCAAAGACCCCTGCCTGGACGAGCCGCCGTCGTACAAGGTGGTGAAGCCGGTAGCACCGCAGGCGTAAGACGCGTGCGGGCGGGGGCGGCATCGATTATCATCCGCCGCCCCTTTTTCGTCGGATGGACCTGCCTCGGCACTGCCTGAGGCCCCGTCGAGAAAGCTTGGTGTATTGGGATTGATGGAGAGGTGGCCGAGCGGTCGAAGGCGCTGGACTGGAATTCCAGTTACATCTTAACGGGTGTACGTGGGTTCGAATCCCACCCTCTCCGCCACTTCAAGTCTCTCGCACAGCAAGCACTGCGAGGCTCGCATTACGGCCCCGCGGGGTAAGCTTACACATGCCGCCGCACATAGATCATGTCCCAGAACGCAAGCTGCGGAACGGTGAACTCGACGTACGCTCCACGAGGATCCTGGCCGGTCGTGAATGGCAGTGAGCTGGTCCGGCCATAGTTCACATCTGGGCTTGCCAGGTAGACACCATCGATTCTGTCGCTTGCGTAGTATCGAAGTCTGATGTTGGTCTGCATGGGAGGCGCTTGCTTAGAGGAGCGCCACTGGTCGTCGAGCGTCACGAGGTTGACGAGATGGAGAATGTCGTAGGGGCCGATCTGGCGCGGCACGACCCAGATGCCGTTGCCACCCTTGTCGAGCAACTGCTGGCCTGTCAGGGCAACCACGAGGCCCGTTCCGTTGCCCAATGAGGCCACCTCAGGTGCGAAGAGCAGTGTCTCGTAGGCACTGATGAATGACATATCGTCGCGCAATGCCCGCTTCAGTTGCGGCGGGAGCGCCTTTGACCGGTCCGGATAGTAGGGATTGGCCAGGCCCTGCTGATCATCGCCAATGAAGATCGATGTGGCGCCGGAGGCGAAAATCGCCGCCATCTGCAGGCGCACGGCCGCCTCGCTGAACTCGCTGAAACGCAGGTTGTCCACAAACATGGCGGCGCCCGTGTCTTGTGCGACGGCCAGGGTGATCTTGTTCGCGCCGGCCGGAAGCTGCACCTGGATGTTGGGCGAGCTCACCCACGCGCTCCAGTCCGCCGCTGAGGGGAGCTGGAGAGTGTCAGCCGGGGCGCCGTTTATGGAGACTTGTGCGTTGAGAGTGTGGCCACTGGCGTTCGAGTATCGAAACACCAGGGGCTCCGTCGCCGACTCAGGCAGCGTGATCGTCCAGGTGATGGAATCGCCCGGACGATCCATGCTGTCCACGAAACCGAGGCCGGTGAAACCCGGAACGTTGTTGGCGATGCCCGCGCCGCCGGTCAGCGTCGTTTGACCTTCGGCCTCGTAGACTGGGCCGGTGTCCTCGCCGTATTGCGCATATGCCGCCAGTACGACTGGCCGGTGTCGTCCGATCGAGCGGAGCTGCTCTACGTAGCGACGCAGGTCGTCGTAGGAATTGGATTTGTACCAGATCTCGCTGTACAGGAAGTCGCACGCTGAGCTTCCCGCGACCTCTGGCACGGCCCAGCCGTTGACGGTACCGTCGACGAGGTTGAACGTGCACGCGGCTTTCTTTGGGTCGTTCGTCGAGAGGCGTGCGTCGGTGGCCTCGAGGAAGCTCACGAAGGCACTCGGTAGATCGACTGGTGTTCCGTCGGCCCGGAGAACGCCCTGTCGCTGTCCAAGTTGGTCGATGTGGGCGCCGTCAAACCCAAACGTATTCACCGCATCGACGTATTCGCTCCCCATCCAAGCCTGCCACTTGGGGTTGCCCGGATCGAAGAGATAAAGCATTTCCCCGGGGATCTGCGCGCTGAAGTCGAACGAAAGTTGTCCCGTGGCGTTCGGCTGCGAGAACAGACCCCATGAAGGGCTGATTGGCCAAAGCTGTGCATATCCCTCCCTCGCGGCGTAAATCATCACGTACGGCATCGCGAGCGCATTGTATTGGTGCACGGAATCGACGAGGTTGTGGATGATCGATACCGTGTTGGTCCGGCCGAATAGATCCGTCCACGTGGGGTTCATAGTGCCGTTCGTGCGCTGGATCAGTTTCTCATGGCGCCAGAACCAGTCGTAGAACTCAAAGAGATTCAGGTGATAGTCCAGGGCGAGGCGTTGCACGATCGGACCGGTGACCGCGGGTGTCTGATCCGGAGAGAACTTCGATAGATAGCCATAGCGCGGGTACCCCAGCGAGCTGGAGCTGACGTCTATTCCGGTGGAGCCAATAACACGACCACCCGCCGACACGACCGCCAGGTAGCCCGTGAAGTCTGTCATCGGAGTCTTCCACCGTAGTTCGACACTGGTGGGGGTGTTCGGTTGGAGTGTGACGGGTGAGCTGGTCGTGTGATCCAACTGATCCTGCAGGTGAAATATCGTCAGCTCCATCGGGCCGGCCACGGGCGTGCTGGTCGGAGACAGAGCCTGCACGTCAATAACGGCCGTGTCTCCCGGCAGGTAGCGGGCTGCCGATGGATAAACCCGCGCCGCATCAGGATGTGGTGCGAGGGCATCGGGCGGCGCCGAAGGAGAGGCGGCGGGCGATGCGGGTGCTGCCGGCGGGGCAGGAGGCGCGGGCGAGGCAGGAGCCGTTGGTGATGCCGGGGCTGCTGGCGATGCAGGAGCTGTTGGCGATACAGCAGACGACGGCGACGCCGAGCACGCCGGCGCCAGCACTCCCGCCGCGAACGCCAACAGCACAATCCGCGCGATCGCCAACAGTAAGCTTTCCCCTGCACCGGACTCGGTTGCTCGCATGAAGAGGCGCGGGGTCATACGCCGCATTCCTGTACGGCTACGGCCCGAGTGGCGCCAATCGGGGATCAAATATATTGAGGTAGTTCATCAAGCCGAGAGTGTTCCAGGCGGCGGTCACCGGCTCCGAGGAGGTGCTCACCAACGGGCGCCCTGTTTGCCAATCGATGGCCTCACCCGGCGGCATATAGCCCACCGCGGTGACGCTCGCGTAGAACTGCAGCCGCCTCAGTACGACGTCGTCGAGTCCGCGCCAGTGCTCGAGCAGAGCCAGATACATATCCAACTGCGGCCACGCTGGCATGCTGACACTGGACTCGAACGCGCCGCCGGGGCTGTAGGGTTTGGCGTGATAGAACTCATCACCCTCATAACGGGCGATGCCGACCCCGTCGTGTCGAGGATTGAGTCTGGCGAGGACGGCGTTGCGCTGCTGATCGGCACGCTGATCGTTGGCCAGGACCAGACCGAACACCCATACGAGACTCGAGGCGGCATCGAGGCGGTCGTCTGGGGTGCAGTTGATCCAGGTCGCGCGGTTCCAGCGCACCTGGTTGTCATTCCAAAGTCCCGGGCACGGCTGCGCGGAGGCGGCACGATGGATCGTATTGAGAATATGGCGCGCGCTGTTGAGCCAGTCATTGGCGCGATCGGGCTCCCCCATCGCGGCAGCCAGCAGGTGAGCCGCGTTGAGGCCAGAAGCGCTTGCGGTTTGCGTGAAGGTCGCCCATTCGAAATCCTCCTCCCAGATCGAGTAGTCCCCGGGAGCGTATCCTTTGTCGTTGATGTTGTTCTTCAGATACTCCGCGGTCCTGCGCACCGCTTCGTATACGGAGGTGGGTCCCTGATCGAATCTCACGATAGGGCCGGTGAGGAAGTCGTCGGCGGCCTGCGGGTTCTGTTGCTGCAGCGCTTGCCAGGTCCGGTAGACGCCGATCATGAAGAGGCCGAGCGAGTCCCACTCCGGCTCCCGGAAGTATTTCGGTCCCTTGTGAAGCCAGAAGCTGTAGTTCGAGAACCAGGTGCCCGTTGGATACCCGGACTTGGTGCCGTCCTCCTGGACGGAAGCCATCCACTGGAAGAACTTTACGGCTTCATCGAGGTGACCGGACGCAACAAGGCCGAGGGCGGTCACGGATGAGTCGCGGGGCCACACTTTGTAGCCGTACGCTGGATTCGTAGCGGCGACGAACGAGCCGAACTCGGGCTGCTGTGACTGTTTAGTGGTGATGAGCCCTCGGGTATAGGCGCTGCGTAGACCCGCGTCCGGGATCTGGACCTGCTTCCCTTTCTGCAACCATGCCTGATACGCCTGCCGCGTCTGGTTGAACCAGTTGTCCACGGTCGAGCTCCGAGCCTGACGCGCAATTTGCTGTGCCTCGTCCACAGTCGCGGCGACCGCGTAGAAAAAGGAGTACTGCTGCTGCGCTCCAGGGTCGATCACCACCTGTTTCCAGGCACTGAGCCCGAGGTGCCCCGCCGTCAGTTGCTCCACGCTCTGGGGCGGTCCAGGTTGGTCGACATTGTCCATCTCCGGCGCCATCGCCCGGTCGAATTCGACCTGCTCGGAGCCCGGATCGAAGACGCGGTGACGATCCATGTCCTGGAAGGCGCCAAACACGAGATAGGTGCCGTTCGCGACGCTCATGTCGGCAATCCAAGCGTTCAGCTCCGGGTGCCACTGCGCCTGCAGATCATCGAGCGGCTGTCCGTTGGGCGGCTGGTACAGTCCGGTGTCGACCAGGCTGTCGGCAGCCTTCAGGTAGTGCTGGGCCTGCTTGTTGTGAAGCTGTGCGACTTCCGCGAACCGTACGAGAACCTGCTTGTTGTACTGGCGCGGAATGTTGTTCGTCAGCGTGTAGCGCACGACCAGGAAGTGCTGATGCGGGACCATGGCGTACGATTTCTGGATCTGGATCGGCAAGCCGCGCTCGGTCTCGCGCAGATACTCAACATTCATGACGCCGCCGTCGTCGAAGCACATGATTGATGGATACGACTGCCTGAGCCCGGGGTTGGCCGGAGCGTTGTCGCCCGTAACGTTGCCGCTCGACTCGCAGAGCGTGGGTGGTTGCTCGGAGCCAGTGAGCGATCCCTGACCATCACCGCTGCTTGCCCCGCCGAGGACTTCAGCGTGAAAGAAGGCGGTGGCGCCGTCGATCTGGGGGGTCGTCCAGTCGACACCGCCGTGCAAGGCGGCCAGATAGGGACCGAACAGGTGCGTATCTTTCGGATACAGTTGACGCGCTTGGTGGATCGCCAGGAAATCGGTCCAGTTGCTCATGAGCAGACTACGCACGCTTTCCGGAGAAGGCAGCGTTGTGCGAGCTCCGCCCGTTGTCTGGGCGAGGACGCCGGTTGGACTCACGGTGGCGGAGACTAGCGCCGCCAACCCGACGCGGGCGACTAGGACTATGAATGTGCGTACCCATGTGTCGCGCATGGCTCCTGTCCTCGGTAATGTGGGCATCAGGGCGATCAACTGTCGCGGGAGTTGGAGCCGGCGCGGCACGTTGGATCGAATGGCGGCCCGATAGTGCCCCTTCCGTCGTCACTCGCCTTGACCCGCGTCAACGGGCCGGCTCGAGCGCCTCACTGCGACGCATA
>JAQGOE010000362.1 GCA_028293725.1 Gammaproteobacteria bacterium
CGCGCGATGCGGTCGAGTGGTTTGTCGAGAACGGATCGGACCGTGAGTTGGATGAAGAGACTGTGTTGCAATGGGAGGAGTGGTGCACCCACGTGTGGAACAACGCAGCGTACGCTGGCATCGTCCATATGTGCCTGCAGATTCCATTGCTGTCCGCGCCAACTATTGCGAATCGGGAGGATCTTCGCAGGGATGTGCTTTCTGAGGACGGGCCTGAATCTTAGGGGCACGTCAGCCGAAGCGGTGATCACGGGGAAGGCGCAGTGGTCCGCGACGCCCAGTCGGCCGATTGCGCGTCGACTAGCCGGCCCCGGGTTGCTCGCCCATGGGAGCTCTTGCGCTGAACGGCACTCGCTCGCTACCGCGATGGCGGACACTTGGAGATCGATAGCAAAGACAGCCGAGCGGGCTTTGCATACAGTGGTCCTGGGTCGGAAGAACTGGCCATTTGCAGGTTCCGACGACGGTGGGGATCGCGCGGCAGCCATTTATAGCCTGATTGGCACTGCCAAGCTCAACGGACTGAATCCAGAAGCCTACCTGCGATATGTCCTGGAACGGATCGGTGATCACGCTATCAACAAGGTCGACGAGCTGTTACCTTGGAACGTGCTCGCGCAAGTGCCGTCACTTTGAATCGCTGCCTGAAAGGCCCGGGTATCCATGCAGAAGCCATCCCCACAGGCTCCAGAACTGAAAGCCCTCCTGGCCTATCTCGAGACAAAAGTACCTTTGAGAAAGAGCCTACGGCTCCGTGCTGCGGTGTTGACTGATGACATCATCGCGAACGCTCAGCGTCAAAGCCGTCGAAAGAAATAACGCGCTCCTGGGTTGGGGCTTGAATCGAAAAAGGGTACAGGGGGTTGGTGTGCTACAACAGCCGCATTTTCCGTTGTCGGAGATGCGGCATCGCTGTGCACGATAACTCATTGAGATTGAGCGCGGCTTCCTGAGCCTTGGGTAGTCGTGGTCGACCGGCGAGTTGAATTCGCGCTGCGCGCGAAATTCAGCGATTGAGGCGTTTGGAGTGCCTTTGCTGCGTCGATCGAATTCGCGGCGAAGGTGTGTTTTTTCGAAGTCCTGGCAGTGTTTTGGAAGGCGCGGCGGAGCGCGTTTTCTTGGGTCGCCGGGTGATTTTGCGGGTGATGGGGGTGTGACGGAGCCTGTTGTGCCGATGGGCCCTTTGCTCGGCCATTGCTTCGAGTTCGATGATTTTTTGTTGTGCGGCGCCCAGGTCGCGAAGCAGGTTGCGCTCACGGGCTTCTGATGCGTCCCCTCGGGCGAGGGCTTCCCGAGCCATGGCCTCGTAACGGGCCGCTCGAGCGCGCAGCTCGCCGTAGGCGAGAGCGTCCCGTTGAAATTGGTCTCTTAATGTGGCGAGTTGGGTTCGTAGGGACTGCGCTTCTTCGGTGCGCGCGGCGATCTGTCGTGCGCTCGCGCCGCCCCTGACTTCCACAAGGGCTGCGGCGGTCGCCCGTTGCCAGAGCTCATGGACTAGGTCCGCGATCTGCGGTGGGGACGTTGTCTTGCCCGTCACGTTGGAGGCGTTTTGAAGGTGAGCCGGGAGAGTAGGGAGGATGGAATCGCGCCAGTGTTTCAGCGCCGGGCTTATATCGTTCGGGGATCCGCCGCCCAGGGCGGCACGGATCCGGGCGACTGTGGGACGAATTCCCTGCTCCTGGAGCACCTTTGCGGCGTCGGCGACTCGGGTTTCAAGCGCGGCTTGCCGGGTGGCGTAGGCGGTTGGATGGCTTGTGCCCGCTTTTTTAGGGTCGGGGGATTTGCTCATCCGATAATAATAAAGCATGGCCTTATTACAGGACACCGCGGTTCGTCATGTGGGGCCGAGGTCAGCGTCGGTAGGCTCAAGAACGGGAGTCCGCGGGTTTTGCTTCGGCGCGTTTTGCGGGACGGATGTGAGGTAGGTATCGGTGCACGGGTAGTGTCTCCAGCAGGGCGGCCGGCTCAATTTCCGTGTCGATGCGAGCAAGGCGGAAGTGTCGGGGAGTGGGAGCGGGCGGTAGTTTGCGCAGTCTCTCCGGCAGGCGCGTTCCGAACATGACTAGGGGAAGGACGGCGGGCTTTATTTGTCGCGCCGGTCTCCCGTCGGCTCCGGCGGCCCACGCGATGTTGGCTTTGGGGGTGGTATGGCCGGGGCGCACGAATGCCAGCGGCTCTTTGGGTTCGAGAGCGGTCAGAAGGGCGATGTCACGATCGTATCTCGAGGTGTCGTCTGTCGCGGCGGCGCGGCTCTCCTCGAGCTGTTCGATGAGTGTTTCGCGGTAGGTGCGTCGTACATCGCGGCACGTGGCCCAGCTGAATCCGATGTATTCGGGGGTGCCAAGGGAAGTAGGGGTCTCGCGGAGCACGACCAACTCCCGGGTGGCCTGCCAGTGATGGAGGCGTCTGAAGTAAAAAGACTCGAGAGCAACTTCGCGTAGCGGGCGGGGGCCGCGCTCGCCGGTGCGCTGGTCTATCACGCCGATTTCGGTTCTTCCTTGCATCGCTCGGAGGACGGAGGCGAGAGCGCGTTTGTGGCGGTTTACTTCGTCGGCCAGTGCCATGCCCTCTTCGGAGACGACCAGGAGGCCGGGGGCGATGTGGGATTCGTGGGGAGACTGGTCGTCCGTGTACTTGAGGGCTTGGAGGGATTCGCAGACCAACTCGAGGGTGTGATCGCGGGAGAGCTCCGGCGGGGGCGGTGAGAGGGCGTCGGCGTGTCCGCGGGGTCTTTGCCAGAGCCAGGCGGCGCGGGATTCGAGCTGCAGGTGGCGGGTGAAAAGGGTTAGGGATTCTTGGAGGCCCTTGAGGTGGGTGCCTAGGGTCGCGCGGAGGGCGGGGTTGGTGGGAGTGGG
>JAQGOE010000033.1 GCA_028293725.1 Gammaproteobacteria bacterium
TCGTCCCGGATGAGTTGCCGCCCGTCCCCACCCCGGCGTTGGCCTCGGCGTCGACGACGGTGGCAGCGAGCCATGTCCCCAGGTTCCAGGTGAAGGTGTCCCAGTTTTCATAAAAGAGATCAGGCGCCCGCCCGGGGCGTCCGCCGGCGGCCTTGCGCATGTCCTCACCCACGCGCCATGCGGCTTCCTCGTTACCCATAAGCCAGAGGGAATTCATGACATTGTTGTAAGCGATCCAGTAGTCGGGCTTGAGCTTTAGCGCCGTGCGAAAGAGCGTTAGCGCCTCGCGCGGCGAGCCTCCCGTGTTGTTGATGGAATTGGCCCAGACGTTCAGCAGGTACGGGCGATCCTCCTTGGTGGCGCTCCCGAGTGCAGCCCGGCAGAACGCAATGGCCTCCTCGCTCCGTCCGACATCCTGCAGGTAATAGGCCCACCTCGCCGGTTGTGATTTTGAGTAGACGTACTCCGCCGTCTGTGTGGTGAGTTTCTCGATCTCTATGGCGGACCCACTGAAGGTCTTTGGCGGGACGCCGCTGCCGCGAACCGTCAGCGCGAGGCCGCCCGCCGGAGTCCCGATGAGATCGCCCTCGATATGCACGTCATGCCCGAAGCGCTCCCTCAAGAAACGGGAGAGCTCGCCAAGGGAAACCCCAGTCTCTGGCACCTCCAGCTTGACCTGACCCGCCCACGCATCGGACAGCTCCAGCCTTTGAATATTAGTGCGGGTGGCATCCTGAAGACGGCTGAGCTCGTCGAGAAATCCGGCGGCGACGATCTTTCCGCTGGGGACCTGGGCGGGGACGTTCGGCGCTATATCGAACGGGTCGATGACCACGCGACGGGACGTCACGGCGTCGCGGATCATCACGACCGCGCCGATGCCGATCGCCGTCGCAACGAGTACGACGAAGAGCTGAAAGCCGATACGCAGGCGCAGGCCAAAGCGGCGGATATCCACCTCGCGAGCCTGACCGCGTAGATAGTGAAGGCGTGCCTCGTGTTCGTCCTTGAGGTGCTCCCTTTGCACCTTCAATAGCTCGGTCTGCTCGCTTAAGAATTCCTCCGTTTTGCGAGAGACCCCGGGATCATTCCATGAGAGCTTGGCGGCTACTGCCGCTGCGAACGCCTCGGCACTGGCCAGAGCCTCATGAGCCTCAACTTCGGTTTTTTGTTCCTCGTCCTCAAGCGCATTCCCCAACAAGCCTTCGGCCATTACAGACTCCTTCTTTTGGCTATATTCGGCCGCGCGCCCCCCTCCTGGCAACTTTGGCGCTGTTGGTGTGGCCAAATGACGCGCGGCTGCGCAGTTGGGCGGCGTTTGCCACTGTCCCCATCGAGGCCTGCCAGACCGCGCGGCTCTGCGCGCAACAGCTGCGCGTAAGCCGGCGCACCCCCTTTGGAAAGGGCCTGCCTCGTTGGAACATCAAGACGATCTGCCAGGCGCGGGAACAGTTCCATTTTGAAAGTCCGATCCGCTTTCGCAGAGAACTCTCTTGGGCGCTGTTACTCTTACACCGAATGCAACACCACTTTTCCAAAGAATCCCGCGAGGAAAGTTCGGCCGCGGTACAGAAGTCAAGTACGCCACATCGCTACACGAAGAAGTAACCAGGACCGTGGTTAACCTTTGTGTAAGCCATCAATTCTACAACTTCCGACATTTTGTCAAGCTGATAGCTTGATGGGAATCCCCTGCATGCACAAGCTTCGATCCATGAGAAAACTCATCGCGCTGGCCGGACTGTTGTCCAGCGTGGCTCTGTCCGGCTGTCAGTTGAGCCCAGCGCACACCACGGCCCACAGCTATTCGACCGTCATCTACGTAAAGCTGTCCGACTGGCAGCCCGCCACCAACACAGCGGGGCAGAAGGGCTTCGCGGTCGATCGGACCGTGCCCGAGTTGACCGACGAGGTCGTGGACCACGGCGGTGTCGCGGTTTACTACATGTTCGAAGGATCGGATCGGTACGAGCCGTTGCCGCTGGTATTCAACAGCGTGATCTACCACGCCTATCATTCAAAAGGAAAACTGTCCCTGCGCATGTTTTCCGCTATCGGCCAGAATCTGGGGGAGCGGCCTCCGCCGGAGGTCACGGACCTCAAAGCAAAGATTGTAATCTTCTGACGGTTGCCACCGCCTGCGGCAGCGCGCGGTTCGGCGCCGGTGGTTACCTCCCTGAGATTTCTACCGCTCACGACCGTGCATGCGGGCGGCCCGAGCCTCGACCCTACGTCCGCGGTATCTCGCATGATCCGAATCAGTGTGGTCCCGACGGTCACGCGATCGGACAGCGACGCAAACCTCAAGGCGCGAGCCGACGCAAACTGGATCTCGCGTAGTCCGCCGCTCAGCACGACCGTGGAGGGGCCGTAGACCGATCCACCTATTCGGCGAGCTAGACAGTACAGAAACCGATCCAGCTGGCGAGTGACGTTCGCATGCATCCGGCTGTCCGACTGCTCGAGACGCGCGAGCCGGGTTTCGACAGCGGCCTGCTCCAACTTCACCAGGGCAGTGTCCCAATCGCCCGCGCACCACTGGCCCGACTCGATCCGGTGCAACATGGCGACATTGAACGTCTGAAGATATTCGCCCAGGCTTGCAAGGAAGCTCAATCCCGGCCCGTACGCGAAGCGCGCTAGCGCGCACCGAGGCCAGAGCTCGGCAAGTGCTGAGTTGACGAGCGCCGCGGCGCCAAAGAAGCGTGTATGCGAATGGAGTTTCCGATCCCATTCACCATACAACTCAACACGGGCCGCGAACGTGTCGTTCATCCAAGGCCTCAAGCAAGAATCATACTTACCCCGGCTATGCAACATGGCAGGTGTATGGCGCAGCCGCCCCGGCAGGAAGCTTGCTACGGTCCTGTATGGACATGCCGCTCCTCGCTCGTGAGCCCAGGGTTCGCTCACTGGAGTGAGGCGCTAACGTATTGACGGCCAGGGTTTTCGCGTGACCCTCGGGTGTCGTTCCACGACTTGGCTCAAGGTAGATGCCGGCGTTGTGGATAATAGCGTCCATCCGTCCGATCTTGTTGACTTGGTCGGCAATTGCCCGCGTCTCAACAGCACTGCTGAGATCACCGATGACAACCCCTCCCGATCGGGGAGCCAAATCCGCGAGCGCGGCGGCGCGTTCCGAGGAACGTGCATGCAGAACAACTTCGTGGCCTTCGGCCATGAGGGCGCGCGCTGCTGCTCGGCCGAGTCCATCGGTGGAACCAGTGATGAAGATGCGACGCATGTGATGCTCCTTTGACGAGCCCGAATTTGCGCGCGAAGTCGTGGAAAAGCACAACATGAGGCCGCCCGCAGTGAGGGCTTTCAGAAGATTGCGCCGGGAAGGTTGGCGAGAGTCGATGCTCACGTCGCGCTCTCCGGTTGGCCGAGACGGGCTTTCATTCTGGCGAGGATGAAGACTCTGCGATCCACGCGCCTCAGGGCCGCAGCAGCGTCTTGATCGCGCGGCGTTCATCCATGGCGCGATAGGCCTCCGCGACCTGTTCGAGTGGCAAAGTGAGATCGAATACCTTTCCCGGGTTGATCTTGCCGTTCCACACGAGATCGATCAGCTTCGGCAGAAAGCGCCGCACCGGGGCAGGCCCACCATGCAGGTGGACATGGGCATAGAAAAGCGCCTCTCCGTTGAGCTCCACGTCATGCGGGACGCCGACGTAGCTCACGTAACCGCCGCGGCGGCTCGACTGGATCGCCTGCATCATCGACTCCTGGGTACCGACACATTCCAACACAGAGTCCGCGCCGATGCCATCGGTCATGTCCTTCAGGCGAGCTACGCCCTCATCCCCACGTTCCGCCACGATGTCAGTGGCTCCAAACTCGCGGGCGAGCTTCTGTCGGGTTTCGTGCCGACTCATTACAATGATCCGCTCGGCACCCATCTGCTTGGCCGAAAGGACGCCCAGCAAACCGACCGCACCATCTCCGACAACCACCACTGTCGCGCCCGGCTTCACGTTGGCGGCATCCGCGGCGAACCACCCGGTACCCATGACGTCGGACAGCGCAAGGAGGCTTGGAACAAGCTGCGCCGGGGGGACGTCGGGTGTCCTAACCAGAGTGCCGTCCGCAAGCGGCACGCGCAGTACCGGGGCCTGCGCAGTGCCGATAAACTCGCGGTGCTGACACGACGACTGATAGCCAACCCGACAGTTCGGGCAGCTGTTGTCGGACGCAAAAAAGGATCCGATCACGAACTGACCGGGCTTGATCGACCTGACGGCACTTCCCACCTCCTCCACGATTCCACAGTACTCGTGCCCCATTGGCGTGGGCTGCGTGGTGGGATTGATGCCGCGATAAGGCCATAGATCCGAGCCGCAAACGCACGTTGCAGCCGTCCTGACGATGGCATCCGTCGGATTCAGAATCTTTGGCGCTTCGCGCTCCTCGAAGCGCACGTCGCGCGGACCGTAAAGCACAGCTCCTCGCATGAGGTTTCTCCTTTTACGCAGGCATTGCCTGCTCACCGTCGATCCGGGCCATATCGAAGACAACGTCATAAGCACTGCCGGACAGCCATACCAGCGCATCATGTTGAGTGCCTGGCATAACCCATCAAGGACGACGCTGTGAGCCGTCAGATTCTTTGGCTCCGCCGGGGGCTGATCCAGCGGCGATACTCGTGGCGGTCCCCGTGTCACCTGCCGCCCGTGCTCGTCTTGCGGAACAGAGGGATCCGAGCTGATAGGCATAGCTACGGGTAAACTCGGCGCCCAACAGAAAGATCTGCGCGGAGTAGTAGACCCACACGAGCAACACCACCACTGAGCCTGCCGCGCCGTATGTGGAGGCGAGGCCGCTGTTGCCGAGGTACGCGCCGATGACGAATTTTCCAATAGTGAACAACAGTGCGGTGACCACGGCACCGATGAATACATCGCGCCAGGAGACGCGCACGCTGGGTAGCACCTTGTAGATCGTCCCGAACAAAGCGACGACGAGCGCGAAAGAGAAGACGACGTTCAGCCAACCAACGACTGCGGCGATGAGTCCTTCGCCACCCCAGAACCGCTCAAGGGTCGTCAGAGCCGCACTGATGACCAGCGAGACCAACAGCAGAAATCCGAGCGCGAGGATGAGCCCGACCGACAACACGCGTGTGCGAATGAAGTACCAGAAGCCTTGGCGCTTCTCGGAAGGCACATCCCAGATCTGATCCAGTCCGGTCTTCAACTCCGCGAGCGCGGTGTTCGCGCCAATCAAGAGCGTGACGACACTGACGATCGTGGCAATCAGACCGGCACCGGGGCGGCCCGCATTTTCCAGCACTGCCTGGACCGCGCTCGCGCCCATCGTTCCGATCAAACCCCGGATCTGCTCGACGATCTCGCCACGAGCGGCCTGCTCCCCGAAAAAGACTCCCGCGATGGCGATCGACAGGACGAGTACAGGCGCCAGCGAGAACACGGTGTAAAACGCGAGCGCCGCACCGGTGCGCGCCACCTGATGACGCATCCATCCGTCGATCGAGTCGCGGCCGAGATTCCACACATATTTGCGGAAAGGGCCAATATTTTCTGTGGAGGCGCTCACGAGTATCCCTGCGATGATGAACGCGGCGGGCGGCCAGCATTGCGGGGATTGACTATCCGCGAGCGGACCGTCCGGTCATCCAGCGGTCGTGGTGACATTCAAGCAAAGTTCATACCCACGATATCTGTAGCACTCACCGGTACGATTGCCGGGTGAATCGTACAGGAGTAAAGAGCCGAGCAGAGGCCACACCTTTTGCTTGGCCGCGGCTCAGAACCAACGAGGTTGCAAGCTTCCGACGAAATGCAATTCACACGCGAGGATGACTTGGCGCCACCAGGAACTCCTGGATGACGTTCTCGAGGTCCTCGATATCGAATGGCTTGGTGAGATGGCGAGCGAAGCCGGCTTCGTGGCTGCGCTTCACATCCTCAGGTTGCCCCAAACCGGTGAGCGCGATCAGCGGGATCGTCGGGCCGAGCTGGGTGCGTATCTCACGCGCGACAGCATAACCATCGATATCGGGCAGGCTGATGTCCACCAACGCGACATCCGGACGGTGTTCAAGGATGGCGCTGATCCCTGCCGAGCCAGTCGTCGCGACCATCACCTCATGTCCGCGCATCTCGAGCAAACGGGTCGCCATATCACAAGCGTCCGGCTGATCCTCGATCAACACGACGCGCGCCTTGGCCGGGCTGGCGGTAGCCCCATCGGCTCGAACAGGTTTGTCGAAGAGTGGAAGCTCGACGATGAATTGCGCACCGCGACCCGTTCCCTCACTCTCGGCGCGCATCGAACCCTCGTGTCCGGCCACGATGCGGCGAGCGATGCCGAGCCCTAGTCCCAGGCCGCTCCCGCCGCTACCCGGCTCGCGCGTCCGGCTGAAGAGCTCGAAGATCGTTTGCAAGCGATCGGGAGCGATGCCCTCCCCTTCATCAGTCACCGTCACCTGTGCCCGCCCACCCGCTTTCTGCGCGGCGACCACCACCTTCGTGCCAGCGGGACTGTGGCGGATGGCATTGTTGAGCAGGTTGGTGACCACCTGCTCCAGGCGGGCCGGATCGCCGAGCAACGACAGGGGCTCTTCCGCCAGCGCCGCCACGACCCGCACGCCGGCCTTGGCGCGCGTCGTCACCACCGCATCAATGGCCGACCGAACCGGTTCTCGCAGATCCAACGGCACGCGCGCGAGTTCAAACCTATCATGGGTGATCAGCGACACGTCCAACAGATCGCCGAGCAGCCGCGTCATCTGCGCCGCTTGCCGATTCAACACTTCAATCGCACGCTGTCGCGTTGCCTCATCCGCACCGGGATGCGAAAGCAACGAGGTGGCCGAGCGCACGGCATAGAGCGGCGTGCGCAACTCATGCGACACCAGCGCCAGGAACCGCTCGCGCATCTTACTGGCCTCGACGAGAGCTTTTGCCGCTTGCTTGCGCGCGGTCATGTCGCGCGCAACACCTCGACTTCGCACCACTTCACCCGTGTGATCGCGTTCCCCCGTGGCGCTCAAGGACGCATCCAACTGCGTACCGTCTTTGCGGACCATCGTCACTTCGAGATCGCGGACCTCCCCGGTGCGACGCAAAGTCTCCTCGAAGGTGCGCAGCGCTTCGAGGCTTTGCGCCGCGAAGAGGCCACTGAAGGGCATGGTAGAGACCTCCTCCGCGGCGTATCCCAGCATGCGCACGAGCGTCTCGTTGAATTCTACGATGCGCCCCGAGCGCAGCTCGACAAACGCAAACAGGTCCGGTGAGTGATCGTAAAGGTCGGCTAAACGCCGCTCTCGCTCGGCGAGGGCTTCCTCACGGCGTTTGCGCTCGCGAATATCCCGATCGATCTGAGAGACACCGATGGCGGTGCCCTGCGGGTCGCGAACGGCGGACAACGTCGCAGCGACTGCAATGGCAGTTCCGTCCTGGTGCAGCCGGATCGTCTCCAGGTTGACCACCGATCCGCTCCACGCGCGCTCGAACGCGGCGTTGAACTCGCTGCGGGCATCTCCCGGAAGAAGCCTCTCGAATGGCATGCCCAGCGCCGCCTCTTCCGTAAAGCCATAGAGCCGTTCGGCCGCCGGATTCCAGGCCGTGATCCGTTGATGCTGATCCAGTCCGACGATGGCATCGCCGGTCGAATCCACGATCGAGGAGAGCAACTCCACGCGCTTGCGTGCGGCGGCAAGCGCCGTCAGGTCGGTAATGGAAAGCACCACACCGAAGGTCTCCTCGCGTCCGGCGTAACTGCTGATCCGAACGAGGTGCGTATCGCCGTGGTTGTCCGTCACCTCGTATTCACAGGGCTGCCCCGAATCGCGACAGGCGGCGATGTCGGCCATCAGAGAGGCCCGCTTGAAGGGATGTTGGAAGCTCGTCAAGGCGCGCCCCTGGTCGTGCTCCATCAGACCGAACAGGGCCGCCGCCCTCGGCGTGAAGCGTCGGATGCGCAGCTGACTGTCCAGGAAAATGATGGCGACCTCGATGTTCTGGAACAGCAGTCGCATGTCATGGTTGAGCTCGGAGAGCTCGTGGATCTTCGACTGCAGTTCCGCATTGACCGTGTGCAGCTCCTCATTGACCGAGTGGAGCTCCTCGTTGGTGCTCTGTAGTTCCTCGTTCGATGCAACGAGTTCCTCGTTCGTGGCCTGCATCTCCTCGCTGCTGCTCTCCAACTGCTCCAGGGTGGATTGGAGGGTTTCGCGCGACTGTTTGAGCTCCTGCTCGAGCGTCGTGAAGCGATCGGCCGATAATTCACCCATGACCACGTGGGCGGCGACCGGCTGCGGGTCGACGGATTTAGCCTGCGACAGAATGGAAATGAGAAAGGCCCGCGGTTTGCCGTCACCTTCCAACGGATCCACACGCAGATCGATGCTGAGAGGGTCGCCGTCCGGCTGAGCCCATTCGATGCCCTCGAAGCGCACGGCGGCGCGCTCGCGGGCCGCCCGCGTCAGGGCCGCCGCCAGGGCGAGACGTGCACCATCCGGTACCAGGTCGAGAACGTCCGCGGAGGCGCGCCTGCGGCGCACCCGCAGCAGCCGCTCGGCGCCGGCAAAGCTGTCAATGACATTGCGATCGGCATCGACCAAGAGCGAGGGCGGCATCACATGGTCCAGCACGGCGTCGTACAGTGTCAGCAGCGGCGTATCGACGGGCTGTTGCCGCGCTCGCTGCGCACTCGCCGCAGGCTTGGTCATGGAGAGTACCGGCGGCCGTCGCGTCAGTCGGCGCTTGACGTAGATTCGGCAAGGCTCGTTGAGGCTCTCGAATTCGGATGCAATCTCTCCGGGGGCCTCACTGGGGCCCAGTAACAGTGCGCCGCCGACCCGCAGCCCATACGGCAAGAGGGACAACGCGTGCTTCTGTGCGGCGGGCCGAAAATAGATGAGCAGGTTGCGGCAGGAGACCAGGTCGAGTTGCGTGAAGGGGGCGTCCTTCAGCAGGTCGTGGCGTGCGAAAACCACGGCATGACGCAGCTGCGGCACCACTTGGTAACGTCCGTCCGAGCGAGCGATGAAGTATTGTCGGCGCCGGCGCTCGTCTACGTTTTCCAGACTCTCCGCATCATAGATCCCCTGTCCGGCACGCTCGAGTGCGCGACTGTGCACATCGGTTGCAAAGACTTTCACGGACACCGCAGGTGCCTTTCCGGCGACGGCGTCCAGCAGCAGCATGGCCATCGAATAGGCTTCCTCACCGGTCGCGCAACCGGCCACCCAGGCACGCAGGCCGCTCTCGGCAGTCGATTCCGCGGCAAGCCTCGGAATCACTTGCAGCTCGAGGGACTCCCAGACGGCGGGGTCGCGAAAGAAGCGCGTGACGCCGATCAGTAGATCGTGCCCCAAAGCCGCGAGCTCCTGCTCATCCGAGCGAAGCCGCTCGACATAGGCCTCGAGCCCCGGAAGTTGGCGCAGGGCGACCCGGCGGCGCATACGCCGCATCACGGTCGGTAACTTGTACTGGGCGAAGTCGATTCCCAGGACACCGCGCAATTGGATAAACACCTCCGCCAGGAGCGCGCTCTCCGGACCACTGTGCGAGCCAGGCCCGTCGCTGACAAACTCGAGGAGTATGCTCGCCAGCTCCTCAGCGGGCGCGACCTGGGCGACCACACCGGCGCCGATCGCCGCGCGCGGCATACCGTCGAAGTGAGCCGTATCGGGATCTTCAACGAGCACCAGTCCGCCAGCCGCATGGAGTCGCTTCACCCCGCGCGAGCCATCCGAGCCGCTGCCCGATAGAATCACCGCCACCGCACGAGGACCACAGTCCTGGGCGAGAGATGTTAGGAAGCGATCGATCGGGAGTGTCAATCCCACGTGCGGATCGCGGTCGAACAGGTCAAACGCACCGTCCCGGATCTCCAACTCCTTGCCGGGTTGAAGGAGGTACACGTGGTCCGGTTCGGCCTTGATGCCGGCGGCCGCGCGATGAATCGTGAGATCCGTAAAGCGCGACATCAACTCGTCCATCAGACTTTTGAAGTCCGGCGAGAGATGCTGGATGATGACGAAGGCCGCACCGGTGCGAGCCGGTAATGCCCGAAAGAGCTTCTCCAGGGACTCCAGTCCACCCGCCGAGGCACCCACGCCCACGATCGGAAATTGTGCTGGCTCTGGGTTTGTAGAAAGTTCCGTCGCAGTGGCAGAAGTTTCCGTCACTCTCAATCTCCGTTGGTCTGGCCCCCCGATAGCCTTTTCAACGCTTCTCTTGTGGCTGGGTTCCTGTTCAATTCTCGCGCGGTGAATACAGTTGGTGGCCGCAGCACTTCGCACACTGTCGTTTGGTCCCGACAAGTTTCGCAATTGATGACGTCGCAAGAGAAGACGCTTCAGTGCGCGGCGAGCAGTTCAACACGAGCGTCGTTCTGCCGTTCGGATCGTGTCGGCGGTGCAAGTGTTGGATCTGAAATAGTGTGTAAGACGGAACCGCGGCGAGTATCGTTGCCGCAACGGAGGCGTCAATGCCTTCAGGTGCCTGCGGCATGCTCCGAATCAGTGCAGAGGCAGATCACCGCTGAGGGTTGGCACCTCTTTCGATTGGGTAAGAGCCCTAGGGGCGGACATCGTCATCGATTACGCCCGGGACGACTTCACAAAACTCCTCCGGGATTACGATGTGGTTTTGACTGTCTCAACCCGGATGGCTCCAAGATCCCGGCCTGTGAGCCGAAGCCGCAGCCGAACGACCAGTAACCCCGGGAATTGCACGCTAAATTGACAATGCCTCTATAATGGTTTTCGTGGTCAACTTTCGCGTATAGAAAAAATGGACGACGCCATGTTGAGCCGACTCGCAATTCGCGAGTTGCTGGATAATTGGGTCGTGTGGCGCGATGCCGGCGACTGGGACCGATTCCGAACCGTCTGGCACGCCGACGGCCGCATGATGGCCACCTGGTTTCAGGGCAGCGCCGACGAATTCATCCGTGTAACGATCGAGGGTTGGAACAAAGGCGTCAGCATCCTGCACTTTCTGGGCGGCACGTCCATCGATCTGGCGGGCGATCGGGCCATCGCGCAGACCAAGATGACGATCTCCCAGCGCGCCAAGGTGCATGATGTGCTGTGCGACGTCGTGTGCACGGGCCGCTTTTATGACTTTCTCGACCGCCGCCGGGGCCGCTGGGGCTTGGTGCTACGCCAGCCCATTTATGAGAAGGACCGAATCGACCCGGTGGATGCTCGCGCAGCACTCACGCTCGATCCGGCGCTCCTCCAGAAGTTTCCCGAGGGCTACCGACATCTGGCGTACCTGCAGTCCTCCATCGGCTATAAGGTGAAGTCCGACATGCCGGGACTCAAAGGGGCCGCCGTCGAAGCGCTCTATGCACGTGGGCGCGGTTGGCTGGCTGGCCAAGTGCTCGAATGAGACCGGCGCGCCTCCGCGACGCATTGCCGCGAGGCCGTTTGTGCTCTGCTCTCGCCATTCCGCTATTGCGGCTTCTCCTTATGGGGGTTGTCCTTTTCTGCCTTTATGGCCTCCTGACACGTCTTTCTCGCATCCGATTCGCTTAGCGCTGTGTTACTTGCGCGCGTGCGGGCAACGCACTCCTTCATCTGCTGTTTTGCCGATTTGCCGCTGTGGCTTGTCATGGAGCCCGGGGTACCGGTGGTGTCCGGGCGCGAGCCGCTTGGGCCAGGGCCCGGCTCAAAGCCTGGAGTCTGCGTCTGCTGAGCGGGGCTCTGGCTTCCTTTTGCCGTTGAGTCCTGTGCCGGTGCCGCTGT
>JAQGOE010000057.1 GCA_028293725.1 Gammaproteobacteria bacterium
CGTTCCTGTCCGCCTTCAACGTCGGACATGAGCTCTACACCCTGCAAGCGCGAGTGTGGAATACCGACGCGCAGATGGATGCGAGGCGGCGTGAGCTCTCGGGAATCGAGCACGGCATAGTCGGGAGGTCCGCAGCGGTGGTGAGCGATGGAACGACCAGCGAGCAGCGCGCTCAGGCGCTCGTCGACACCGCCCAGATGGCGGAGCAGGCCGGCCGCCTGCGGGAGGAAATCCATCAGCTCGAGGCGGATCGCGTGAACTATGAACGGGATCTCGAGGACTATCGTTCGAGAGTACACCCGATCACCTGAGGGAGACCGCGCTTACCGGCTCATTTCCGCGGTGCTATCTCGGTCGTTGGGGTTCGGACTGGTGATCGTAGGCCTGAAGATTGCGGCCGACGTGCATGCGCATGTTGCCGAACGTGGAAAGTTCTCGCCCCCCGGAGTGCGCGCATAGACCAACAAGACCGACGAAGCGTCGGGTTTCGCTGTCCGGTCGTCGACTCATACCGAAAATATCACGCGGATTCGTTCCGGAAGGATCATTTCACCCTGGGTGATCGTGCTCAATGTGCTGGCCATTGCGCTCTGGACCACCGGCGTGTTCGCGTCGCTCTACGCCGGGTATTTGAATCCTGCGCTTCGAGTCACTTCGAGCACGCTGTCTGCCGTGATCAACGGCACCGCGACCATCATGATGTTTGTCTTCATTGACCCTCAAATGATGACCGACGATGTCGTCGAGGGTAGGATGACGCAGTCTCATTTCAGGCGCGTCGTTGTTTGGCTCGTCGGCAGCCGCATTGCAGGGACGTTGCTCGCTCAGTTGATCTTAGTTCCCGCCGCCACGTTAATTGTCTGTGTTGCGCAGATCATGTGATTTCGTGAGCACTCAGTTGTTCCCGCGAGCGGCGGCTAACGGGAGGTGTGATCCGCTGGACGACCGTCCGTTCCTGGCCGGATGCGGTCATACCGCTACGGCGGAACCCGACCCTGTTCTGCCACGGAATTTTTCCGGTAACGGCCATTCAAAACGGGGAAAGCAGTCGCAGTGCGACACTGCAGTGTGGGGTCCTCTTAAGCGGGAACCACACTAGCCCGTGCACCGCCAACGAGGTAACATGAAAGTCCTGACGGTTCACCGTACGAAACACCCATTGGTTTGATCTGTGGAACCAAAGTTAACACGACGGGACATGCTCGTCAGAAGCGTTGCCACGGCGTTTTGCGCGCACTACGCACGACCCGCCCACGGCGCCGCCTCTCAACCCGCAACCGCCGTTAATTTCGAAGTCCCTCCGGCCGCCTGCGACAGCCATTCACACATATTCTGTGATCCGCAACGCTTTCCCTTTTGGAATGGTCGAACGTACACGCCAGAAGTCGCCTCCGTCAGAGAGTCGCTTGCCCTACATCGTGCGCTACACATGACAAGGATTGTCATCGTGAACTCCCTGGTCTACGGCGCTGACAACTCATGCATGCTCGATGCGCTCCGGCAGATCGGGCATCGAGCGCGGGGCATAGCGCTCATCGATGACACAACCTCGGACGCCGAACTCGATACTCTGGCGGCCGCCGGGGTGTGTGGGATTCGCTTGAATTTTGTCGATCTCGGTACCCCGGACGCGGCTGCGGTTCGTCAGCGATTCCAGACCGCCATAAAGAGAATCGCAGGTAGAAATTGGCACGTTCAAATCTACTCAAAACTTACCGTCGTCGAAGCACTTGCCGATGAGGTGATGAAGACGCGGATTCCGGTGGTTTTCGATCATTTCGCCGGCGCGCCTGCATCACTTGGTACAGGTCAACCGGGGTTTGACATCTTGGTAAATCTCGTTCGGGCTGGCAAGGCATACATCAAACTGTCAGCAGCGTACCGAATATCAGAGCGATCGCGTGATTACGTGGACGTGGCCCCGCTTGCTCAGGCGCTGATTTCCGCGAATCCCGAACGCGTGCTATGGGGAACAGACTGGCCCCACCCAGATTCGTCTCGCGTGCCCGGCCGTAATCCAACCGATCTCGCGCCGTTACTCCAAATTGACGACGGTCAGCTCCTCAACCAACTACCGCTTTGGGCACCGGATGCGAGGTTGAGGCGGAAGATCTTGGTCGAAAACCCGGCATTACTTTACGGATTCTGACCTGCGCGCCCGGCCCCGCTGCCGAACTTTGCGGAAGAGAGAAGCTTTCGGAGAGTCAACTCAGCTCAACCGCTTCACCCGTTTCAGGCGCCCGCCTTAGTGCTGCTCCCAATAATTCGTTCCTGGGGAATGGAGTCAACACGCGCAGGGTTTGCTTCGGTGCGAGAGTTCACTGCACCGGGTGCGTGCGTCGTAAATTGGGCGCGTTAGAAGGCGCCTTCAACTTAGGCGGCTCCGTGCCGGCTGAGTTGGGCACGGCAAACCGGGCATACACCTTTGGCATCTGTGCGACGACTGCGGCGCTAACGGCCGCCATGCCCATTCCCTTCAGCAAACTCCTCCGACTGATCTCCGTACCGCTCATCTGAAGAATCTCCACAGTCTGAGGCACAAGCAACGTGATTGATACCGATTATGCCCGGCTCGTCTAATGTAAGTAGTGCTGTGGCTGGGCGAAATGAGGTCTATAGTGAGGGTGTCTCAGTAAAGAAGCGGGCTGAAGCGTTTCGTGCCGACGGCCCGCGGCGCCGCAGAAAAACGCTACACCCCTGCTGTGAGAATTGAGCAGCATGACTGAGCAACAACAACGATCGGCAGGACTTCTGGTGGCCGACAACTCACTCCCCCAAGTCTGGGGCCGCCGCCACGCACTACTGGCGATGTGCTTCTTGGCGATGTTCATTGCCTATACCGATCGCGTCAACATCTCAGTTGCCTCGGTCGCCATGCGCGAGCAACTCGGCTGGACCCAAACTGTCAAGGGCATCGTACTGTCTTCATTCTTCATCGGTTACATGCTCTTCATGGTGGCGAGCGGCTGGCTGGCAACCCGCTTTGGGGGCAAGCGTGTACTCGCGATTTCCGTTGTCTGGTGGTCGGTGTTTACCGTCCTGACGCCTTGGGCTGCTTCGATCTCGATCGCGGCACTGGTCACCGCGAGAATCGCGTTGGGAATAGGTGAAGCGGCAGTAATGCCTGCAACCTACGAACTATTTCGCCGCTGGGTGCCGGAAAGCGAGCGCTCGCGGGCCGTCACCCGCTTCTTGAGCGGCATACCAGTCGGACAGATCGTCGGACTCCTGGTCACCGGATGGCTGACCAGTCGGCTCGGCTGGCCAGCATCCTTCTATCTCTTTGGCCTGATCGGATTCATATGGACGGCGTTCTGGCTGGCACGTATCAGTAACGACCCGGCCGACGACAGGCACATCACTGCACAGGAGCTACGACTACTTCAGGCAGACACGGAGCTCGAACAGGTACCGGTAGGTGCATCTTTACGGAGGCTTCTGGCCAAGTCTCCAGTCTGGGCAGTCTTCGTCGCTCATTTCTGCAATAACTGGGGCCTGTATCTGCTGATTGCCTGGCTCCCCAGCTACTTCCGCGACGCGATGGGGGTTAGCTTCGCGAACGCTGGAGTATATGCAGCGGCGCCGTGGCTTGCGGCCTTCGCCACCGGAAACGTGGTTGCCGTGTTGGCGGATAAAGCCATCGCGCGTGGCGCTACTGTTATACTCATCAGGAAGCTGGTCGTCGGTGTTGGTCTCTTGACCTTTGCGGGTTTTCTCCTTCTCGTGCGAGAGGCACACTCTCCGACGAGTGCGTTAGTTCTAGTGTGCGCGGCGACCGGTGCGTTAGGGATTTGCTGGTCGGGTTTCGCGCCGAATTTGCTCGACATTGCCCCTCGCCACTGTGCAGTGCTGGTCGGTGTGAGTAATACCCTGGCGACGGTTCCCGGAGTTGCGGGCGTAGCAATCACGGGCTGGCTCGTCGACCGGACCGGCACCTACTCCGCAACCTTCACACTAACCGCCGCGGTAGCTATCCTTGGCGCGCTCATATACATCATATTCGGAAGCGCCAAGCGCATAGACTGATGACGGCGTGCGGGACTCACTTGGCCGCATCGAGATATAGAAACCGGTTCCGGAACGCGAGGGGCTCGTGAGCGCCGTGCGTGGGCAGCGCCAGTTCGGAGCCGGTCGGCGAAATGGTGCTGTCGACCCGAAGGCGACGGTCAGTTGCCTCCACCTAGACTCTTGTGAGATGCGAAAGCGGACGTTCACAAACCAACATCACCATCACGCCTCCTTCATTACGACAAAGGTCCCGCAGAGGTAGGCGATGGAATCCGCCGATGCACAACGCTCGACGTTGAGCGTGCGGTTGATGTGCGCCCGTGTTTACACAAACACCTGCGGCATGGTGTCGGGAAAGGCATTTCCGGTAGACTTACTGCGACGCGGCAAGAGCATCTTTGGCGCGAAATTCGTCGCTGTGGGAAGACAACCAGCAGGTACTCAGGATGCGTGACGAGAAAACCCACCCGCACCGTCGCCAGATCCGCGCGGCGTGGACATGACGACCGACTGCGGCGAATGCGGCACCCCTGCGCGCTTTGTTGCCCGGTTCACCTGGGCAAGGTTGCCGTTCTTCGTTGTGTCGCTGCTGGCTGCCCTGATCGTGCTGCAGGAGCTAGTCGCACTTGTGGCGCATCAGATACCACTCGCTGCGCGACCGCTATGGCTGGTGCCCGCAAAACTGTTGTTAGGCGCCCTGATGCTGTGGCTGTATTGCGGCGAGGTGCACTATTTCGAGCGCCGCGACATCGCGGAACTGGCGCGGGACCGTGCGGCGTGGCGGGTTGCCGCGGGCATTGTTCTTGGTGCGGCGTTATTCAGCATTGTGTTCGCGTTGCTGGCGGTCGGCGGGTACGTGCAGCATCTGAGATTCGGTGGCATCACCGGCCTGCCGGTTCAGTTGGCGACTTCCTTCGCAGCGGCGGTTGGGGAAGAGCTGGTCTTCCGAGGCGCGATCTACCGTATTACTGATGAACGGTTCGGAACGGCGGCGGCGCTGCTGGTCTCGAGCGTCCTGTTCGGACTGTTGCACGCGGCCAATTCCGGCGCGACGCCAGTGAGTACGGTCGCGATCGCGCTCGAAGCCGGCGCACTGCTGGGCATGGCCTATTCGTCGTCGCGCAGTCTGTGGCTGCCCATGGGACTGCACTTTGGCTGGAACTTCACAGAAGGCGGGGTTTTCGGCACGCACGTATCGGGTGGTCAATCGCACGGTCTGATCGAATCAGTGCTCTCGGGTCCCACACTGGTGACCGGCGGCGCCTTTGGCCCTGAGGCATCGGTGATTGCCGTCGCGGTGTGCCTCGCCGCAACCGCAGTAATTGGCCTGTGGACCGTGCGTCACGGTCACTGGCGGCCATGGCGCCGGGAACCGGTGCTGTAGATGCAGGCCGCCGTGGTGTGGTCGCCATCATTCGCTTCCGGTCCGGCCTGTCTCAGGCGGCCCTGCATGTCGCCCGGGACCAAACCGGTACTGACCCAACCCGACCCCGTCCCTGCCATTCGTGAAAGTCCGCTTCGCGGTCGCCCAATGATCGTTGCTCATGAGTGCTATCAGCAAGACTCAGGGCGACGGCGGTACACGTAGTTTAACTATGCTGCATTTGCCTGCAGTGGACGTGGTTCCACCTCCACCGGAGAACATCTGATTCCAAGTGCCGTCCGCCCGGTCTATCGAGACAGTCCAGGACACACGTCGTCAGAGTCAACGGCCAACTGGAATGCATCTTCACTGATCGAGTGGATCGGATACCAGCGATGCTCGTCCCAGTTGAACCAGCGCCCGCCGGAACTTTCCAGATACAGCGTGTAGAAGCGTGTGATCCGCGTTTGCGTGTGAATATCGACGCCTCCTTGGGCGGATTCGATCCCATGGCACCTGTAAGTTAGGCGCTGATCTGCATGCGCGACGAACGGCAGCAGAGTCAGAAACCCCAGAGAAAGAAGTTTGTGCCGTGTTCTCGTTGTCATTCAATGGTCCAAAAGCGTAGCCACTTGTAGCATGGCGTGATCGCCGTTTCCAACGTCCGCTATCCGGCAGGCAGTTAATGAGCCCAAGCGTCCGCAATTGGCCGACAGCGCCAGTTCGATGCCGGTCGGTGAAATGACGCTTCCGACCCGAAGCGGACATGCCGATAGGTCTCGCCGAGCTAATGGTTGGTACAGCCCGCAATCAGTGGCAAGCTGCACGTCAATCACCGGATTCGAGGCCGAGCTTGGGCGAGCGCGTCGTCAAGCATCTTGATCAGCGCCGCACGCTCGTACGTGTAGGGTTGGCCTTCGTTCAGCTGGATCAACTGCTCGATCTGCTTGCGGATCGTTATCTCTGCCTCACGCTCCTCGGGCACCACGAGGTAGCGGCGCTTCGGAGTGGCCTCGAAGAGTGCCCGCTCGGTTGCGGCAGCGACCTCGTCGGGCTCCTTGTACTTGCTCCTGTCCGTAAAACGGGTTTCAGCGCCTGTTCGCTGGGTCGAGTTCTTGCCGATATCGGATCTATAGTTGCCAGGTTCGATGACGCTGACGGCGACACCGAGGGGTGCGAGGTCCTGTGCAAGCGAATCGGTAAATGCCTCGATGGCGTGCTTGCTCATGGAATAGGCACTCAGGTCGCGGGCTGCGAGAATTCCCGAAAGAGAGCCGATGTTTGCGATGCGTCCCTTCTGTGCAACAAGCAGCGGCATGAAAGCCTTGGAAACGCGGTACGGGCCGTAGACGTTCACCTGCATCACCAGATCGAACTCCTCCATCGAGGTGTCAGCCAAGGAACCGATTGCCGCAACTCCGGCATTGTTCACCAGCCCGTACAGGCCGCGACCCGCATTTGTGATCGTATCGACGGCCGCGCTGACATCCTCAGACTGGGTCACGTCAAGGCGAATTGCCTGAACGTTCTTGATGGCTGCAAGGGACTTCAGATCTGCCTCCTTACGCGCGCCGGCGTAGACGAAGTAGCCGGCGGCCGCCAGCCGCTCAGTGATCTTGCGCCCAATGCCGGTACTGGCACCCGTGACCAGCACGGCTTTGGACGGCTTCGGATCCCTGCCCTCTGCGCCAAACACCGTGGGTGCCACGACAAGGATCAGCAACGCTATGACGCTACAACGCATATTAAGTATCCGCACATGGGCTGCCGGCACCCGCACGATACCGGATTATTCGCGATGCGAGGTCACAAGCGTCCGGTTCTGGCCGACAGCGCCAGTTCGATGCCGGTCGGTGAAATGACGCTGTCGACCCGAAGGCGACATTGAGCTGCTCTAAGAGCTGTTATGCATGGATGGACAAAGCGGTCATTCACATCGGTTGAGAACCCGTGTACCTTCGTGTGACCTAAGACGAGTTGCACCGTCATTTGGCATGCAGGCAACTGTGGACAGGCGAGGCTTTCTCCGAGGCGCCGCTGCCCTTGTGACCGCAGCGTCGTGCGCGAACACCAGCAAAGCGCAGACCGGGAAAACCAGACTGATCCTTCTCGGGACAGGTGGCGGTCCGCGGCCACGAAAGTCGAGTTCGGCGTCCGCCCAAGTCATCATCAGCAACAGCACTGCGTACGTCATCGATTGCGGCAACGGCGTCGCGCGACAGCTCGTCCTTGCT
Source organism: Gammaproteobacteria bacterium (assembly GCA_028293725.1). The sequence continues at coordinate 7,606 of JAQGOE010000057.1, forward strand.
GACGTGCCCCTCCCTACATTGCGGCACATCTTCCTGACGCACCAGCATTCGGACCACAACGCAGATTATGGGAATCTGATCTGGCTCGCGTGGGCCGCCGGGCTGCGCACGCGCGTTGATACATGGGGACCACCGCCACTCGCGAAAATGACAAAGCTCTTCTTCGAAATGAACGCCCTCGATATCGACGCCCGGATCACGAATGAGGGTAGGGTACCGCTGGTACCGCTAGTTCACGTCCACGAGCTGAACGCTGGCGGTCAAGTCATGCGCGATGAAAATGTGAGGGTGACCGCAACGCTCGTGCATCATCCGCCTGTCGTTCCGGCGTTCGCCTATCGTTTCGATGCCACCGACCGTTCGATCGTCATTTCCGGCGACACTACGCCGTCCGACAACCTTGTGAAACTCGCCCGGGGGGCTGACGTACTCGTGCACGCCGTGCTCTACATACCTGCACTCGATCGCCTAGTCGCTCGTGTGCCAAACGCGACTGCCCTTAGGGCGAGCATCATGGCTAACCAAACATCAGCAGAAGACGCCGGCCGTGTCGCGCAAGCAGCCGGCGTTAAAACTCTGGTGCTCTCTCATTTCGTGCCTGCGGACGATCCCGAGGTCACCGATCAGATGTGGATTGATGCAGCCCGCACTTATTTCCGAGGGCCGGTGATCGTTGGCAAGGATCTGCTGGAAATATGAGCGCCGGATGAACGATCTAGCCGCCCGAAAAGCGGCCATTCGCAGGTGAAAAACCGGACCCTCGTAGAGGGTCGGAAACTCCTCCACGCCTGGAGCGCCGATCCAAACCAATACGCTGGCTCGCTGCCTAGCGTCGCGATGATTCAGCCAGAAGTGTCTTTGGATTTGGGTGAGACCCTTTCAGCCATCTCGTCGAGATGCACACCATCGAGCCTCCTATAGCAGAGCCTGGCAACAATGGCAGCACTTCCATTAGCCATCCATCAGACTTACCCTGCTTTTTGCCGAGAGCGCCTGATGGGCGGCGATCGGGCCCGTCTGACCAACCTCGACCCATCGTTGGCAATCACGCCCAGGTGGCGAAAAGGCGCTCTCGACCCAAACCCGCCAGTGGCGACCGTCAGCTATCGGGGTAGTCAGTCAGGCCGCGATCAATGCCGCGCGGCGTGCGGAAGCGTCGGTGAACTTGCCGTCACCTCCCGACTGATTTGTCATCAAAAAGCCTTGAGGCGTACTTTCTGACTCGACGGATTCAGGGGACAATGGATGGCAGGGAAGTTCCCCAATAAGAAGCTGAGCTTGAAGAACTGATTATGACCAGAGAGAACGTCGGGCAGGTGTCGCGCTCAAAATCGGCGGCCCTCGCAACTGCTGCTATTTGTTGCTTCGCCTACTGCGCACTTGCTCTTTTGCTTTTGCACTTCTTGCGGCCGGATTACGCTCCCGCAACCAACTTCATCAGCAACTATGCCGTGGGTCGTTACGGCTGGATCATGACGACCTGGTTCCTTGCCATGAGCTGTGGCTTGTTGACGCTTGCGCTCGGACTCTATCGCAATGACTTGCGTTCCATCGCCGCTCGCCTGGGCCTGCTACTGTTCGTAGTCGCGTCGATCGGGCTGGTCGTCTCCGCCATTTATCCCACTGATGCGCCTGGCTCTCCATCAACGCGCTCGGGAGACATTCACGACATGAGCTTCCTCGTGAATGTCGGAAGCATTTTCATCGCAACCATCCTGCTGTCCGCGAGTTTCGGGAATCACTTGGCATGGCGTTCTTATCGCCGAACCGCTTGGACACTCACTGCCCTGATCTTGCTCGGTTTCGCTGTCCAGTTTCTTACTCTCCACAAAGGCATGCCGTACGGTCTCGCGAACCGGTTCTTTGTCCTAGTGCTATTTGTGTGGCTGTTCGCGGTATCTTTTCGATTGCGGGCATTATCGCGCGAGTGGAGCGGGCCGAAGGCTGCTGCTGCGACCGTTACGCGTAGTAAGGGCCCGTCAACCCGCTAGGCCACCGAAAATCTGCATTGTGAATGACCGCAGGGCTGAAGTTAGTGACCGACTCGCCAGAGCAAGATTGCCCATGCACTTCCGAGATGGGCTCCTGCGTGAAGTCGTCGTGCAGCCTCCCGCCACTCATCAGCCAGCTCGCGATGATGCAAGCGCTCGGTGTCGCTGGATGAATATGCCCTCTATCGAGCCCCAAGACTGTGTGGAGCGACCCAATCGACTATGACATGGGTGTAGTATGGCGACGATGAAGGGGTAAGCAAATCTTCACCCCGGGCGGCGCGGCAGGCCGCGAACTTAAGTTGTGTGCCACGTTCTTTTTTTACACGCGTGCAAAGCAAGCCTTGGCGACAGCCTCGGCGGGCTGGCCTTTAGGACACCGATGACGC